>JACPLZ010000003.1:0-7876 GCA_016186245.1 Candidatus Peregrinibacteria bacterium
ATCCCTGCTTCCGTAAAACGAATCATTCAAAAAGAACATGGGACAAAATGCGTAATTTCAACCTGCAAAAAACCATCTGAACACCTACACCACACTTTAAGGTTTGCGATGAGCCAAAGCCACGATCCCCATTACATCGCACCGTTATGCAGACAACATCACTTGATCGCGCATTCGATAGACAGAAATTTTCAGGTGCATGTTGCCCAGAGATAAAAAATTTCTAAAAATTAATGCGTTTGTAGATACAGATTGTCGCGCCTATGTCATTTGAGGGATGTGGATGAGCAGAACAGCGGTCGTTCGCGTTCGTAT
The DNA here is from genome assembly GCA_016186245.1 of Candidatus Peregrinibacteria bacterium. GTDB lineage: Bacteria > Patescibacteriota > Gracilibacteria > UBA1369 > LOWO2-01-FULL-3 > JACPLZ01. The sequence goes on from JACPLZ010000003.1 coordinate 316, forward strand.
TGAAAAGGATGACGTAGATCAATGACACAGACTTGATCAAGATGTCTTTTAGGAAATCTCAAGGTTTGGTTACCACCGAAAAATCCAGGATTTCCACCCGGTATCCCGGCATTTCAATTCTGGCAATGTACTTTGGAGCTTTGCCTATCCTGCTGAAAAGATTTTTATAGTCGTAGGTAATTACTGAAGAACCGTCCGCTCCGGTGATGGAATTGACGTCAAGCGACGAACCTGTAGCCTAATTAAAAAGCGAACAAATCCCCGGAATGGCGTGCACCCTACAAGCTATTTATTAAACTTTTTTAAAAAAGTTTTTGGGGTCATACAGGTTATTTTTCTTTTACAATGCTTTAACATTTTTTCATCCCAGGTAATTAGTGGATATTTAAGAAGATGCGCAGTCGTTGCAATGATTGCATCTGCTGTTTTTAGATCATAAAGGCGCTGTATCTCCATAAACTGTATTAAAAAATAGCTTTCAACGTTAATAATTATCAATTTTCTTGTAATATTCCAGTCCATAAACCTCTGATAAAGAAAATTAACCGCCTCCCTATTCGTTGTTTTTCGATAATAAACTTTTAGGACTTCCAATAGTACGGTAATAGGAGCATGAACCGTGTAATTACCGTCTCTTAAAAATGATATGAACCGTTTTGAAATTTTAGAAAATTTTTCATCTTCGATAAGACTGGATATGAGAACAGAACTGTCTATCGTAATATTATTGGCCATTTTAGTTTCTTTCTTCTCTTATCAATTTTACGGCATCCAATCCCTTTTCTTTTATCAAAAATCCTTCAGGTGGATTTATAAAAAAATCTATGCCCTTTGTATTCAATTTTTCTGGTTCTTTTAGCTTCTTATAGGTCTTGCAGCTCATGATTATAATTTTCGGCTCAGATCGTGAAAAAACAGTTATGGGCTGATCTGCTTTTTCGACTTCTTCTATTATTTCATTTGTATTTTTTCGCAAATCAGAAATTTTGATTGTGTTTTGCACTATATACATATTAAAGTTCTTTTAAGGTAACTTTAGAGTATACCTTTGAAGGGCTGTGTGTCAATGCAGAAATCCGTATAGCTCTGTAAAAGAAAGTAAAAAGAGGTAATCAAGGCTGCATTACCACTGGAAAGTCCAGTATTTCGATATCCCCTGTTACTATTGTCCCGCAAATCCAGCATGCACCTTTTCATAGAACCTCACAAATTCCCGATAGTCCGATGATAATTGTGGATTCGTTTCAATAATGCGGAAACCCAGCGAAATAAGATAGAAGGCATCCCTCATGGCTTCCTCTTCAGGACTTTTGGAATTTTCGCCGGTTATTATGTTATCAAGTCTTGCATGGATTCTTTCCATGAAATCCGGATTCCGGCCGGCCGCTTCGATACACTGGTCCGGATTTTGAAATTTCAGGTCAGAGATCAACCGATCAAGTGCTGTGCGGTAGGCGCCTTTGGAAAGCCTGTCGGCAATTTCAGTCTCAAATGTGAATGATCTAACTTCTCCCAGTAAAAATTCTTCCCGTGATGGATTGTATGCTTCCAGCCCTGCCACCCTGTCGTAAAGGTGTACCAGTTCGTGTACGAGAAAAATTCCAGCCCATTCTTTAGTACAAGGAAAAGCTTTGATTCTCAGAACTATCACTCCCGCCTGTGAATCAATAGACAAGGCCTGCGGAAGCCCTGCAAATGACTCGTTGTCGGGCGTAACTATGCTCATCCAGCCACCGCCTGAATTGCCCGGCTCGATTGCCACATATTGTTTTCCATGGATTGTGGCCCATTTTACGTGTTGTTGGCGGAAGTTCTTGATCATACTTAGGGCGCTGATGGGATAATCTTTACTGGCTGGATCTTCAATATAAAAATCGTCTGGCACATCAGCCATAACCAAATCAAAAGCCTGGTCATAAAGTGCGCGAGCATGCTCTTCCGTAAGGTAATTGTTTTCCGTGGCGTCAATTCCGAATGGAAGCTTTGGCGATACAGTTTCAGGAGTATCGGCTTCTGGCTGTTTATCCGATGATAGTACCATTGTCCCCACTGCTCCCGCAACGGCGACTCCGCCGGCAACAGTAATTCCGCCGGCAAGAAGTTTTAAAACAGCTCTTCTTTCCCGTGCTCTTTGTGTGGCAATTTTACCATTTAGCTTTTCCCGTTTGCCTGTTTGGCTGTTTGGCAATCCTGCAAACTGCCCCTCGATGGTTTCCCTCTTTGTTCTTGCATGCCTTAACACCTGAAGATTACCCCTAAAATTGAATATGTCCGGTTCTCTCATGGAGAGCATTGTACATTATTTTTAACTATTGTCAATAGCTCGGGGCAACGTGCGCGGACATATGGCGGTTTTTGCCTGGCATGATTTAAATCTCCTCTTTGCTTTTATCCATTAACTTCCCGTAATTCTTGTGATTTTCTTTTTTTTCGAGCAGATAAGTCAGAGTTATGTACCCGCCAACAAGGAATGGCACGATCATGAAAGTCAGGTTCATTTCGAGGAAAATGTTGAAAATGGCGTGCAATCCAATGGAAATCAACAGCCCCTCAAGCAGACATTCTTCATGAAACAATTTCACCTTTCGAAAGCTGAAAAGCCGATGAAGCACCACTGTCCAATGGCGGCGATTCTTGCGGATTTCTTCCTGCAGGACAGGCTTGGCAAAATGGGCAATACCATAGTAATACCCAAGCACGCCTGAAAAAAGAAGATGGGCAAAAGTTGAAAAAGACGAACGGAAAAGAAATGGCAAAAGCAGATTATCAGCGCCCTGGGTGATCCAGATATTGTAGAAATAAAGAATATTTTCAGTGAATGAAAATCCCAGCGCGGCAATAATAAAAAGCTCAATTGAATCATCTATATCCTTAATCCCCTCGTCATCACTCATTTTGACTGAAATCAATTTCATCAATTCCTCTATAATGCCCACAATCATAAAAGTAATCACCACGCTTAGCGGTAAAACGATCGCATTGGAAAAACCGATGATATCCGTACGATAATAATCGGCCATTTTAAAAGCGTTCATCCAGGGAAAAAACTGCCAAATAAATTTATAGAGCAGAATTGGGAAAACGGCCAATGCGCCAAGCGCAAAAGTGATGACTGTGAGAGATTTTGATTCCGAATGTTTCCTGAAGAATATCAATCCCCAAATTGAGACCGGCACAAGAGCAAGCAGTATGGAGCCGATTATTTGGACAGTATTATTCATTTTTGTTTTTATTTTTCGCTTCTTGGTATTATACCATGTTTCTTACCGTCTAGCAATTGCGGCAAACTCGCTATCTGTAGCGATTTTTTCAATAGAAGAAGCGTCTGTTGCCGTCATAATTGTCTGGCAACCGCGAATTGCCCCGAGGAGGTGCTGCTGGCGTTTGCGGTCGAGCTCTGAAAAAACGTCGTCGAGAAGGAGTACCGGTTTTTGGCCGGTTTTTTCTTCTATGTACCGGATTTCAGCAAGCTTAAGAGCGAGCAGGAGAGTACGGGCTTCCCCACGCGACCCAAAATGGGCAATTTCCTTTTCATTCAAATAAAAAACGAGATCATCGCGATGTGGACCGGCAGTGGTGCCGACACGCTGAATATCGCGGCTGCGGCGATTAAAAAGCTCGTCGAGGTAATTTTTACCGGCAATTTTGCTGAGATACAGGACGGTGATTTTTTCGCCGGAGCCGGAAATTTCATTATAGAGGGCTGGCAATTTTTGATTGAGAAAATCGACAAAATCAAGCCGTTTGCCGATGATCTCCATTCCAAAAGGGGTCATCTCCTCATCCAAAACCTGGAGATCCTCTTTCAGGTGATCGACATTTTGGCCGCCGCGTTCCATCTTAAAAATTTCTTTCAGCAAAGCATTGCGCTGTCTAAGCACTTTTTTATATCCGGCAAGGCTGCGGAGATACTTTTTATCGGTCTGGCAAAGCACAATATCAATGTAGCGGCGGCGGAGACAGGGAGTCTGATAAATCATGTTGATATCCTCCGGCTGGAAAAGGACAGTGAGCAGATTGCCAAAATATTCGGAATTTTTGAGGCTGACTCCGTTCTTTTTGAAATTTTTGATCCTTGCGGGAGAGGTGGAATAGAAAAATTCCAGCTCGGTTTTTCCAGCATCAGAATCGATAAAAGCCTTACAGCGCGTATATGGCTTTTCCCATTCCACGAGATCATCGCGATGGATGGAGCGGAAAGATCTACCGAGAGACAGCACATAAACGGCCTCCAAAAAGTTTGTTTTACCGATTCCGTTTGGACCGGCAAAAATGGTAAAATCCTTGTCAGGAGCGAAGTTGTGAGTATATTTACTGTAATTGCGAAAGTTTTCGATTGTGATACGGCTGAGTTTCATAATGTAATTCTAACATGGCAAAGGCGGAGCAAAAAGTTGATCTGGGTGCGATGCGTCATTCCTGCGCGCATGTGCTGGCGCAGGCGGTGCTCGAAATGTTTCCGGAGGCCAAATTGGGAGTGGGACCTGCGATTGAGGACGGGTTTTATTATGACTTTGAATTGCCCCGGACTTTGATACCGGAGGATTTGCCGCTGCTGGAAAAAAAAATGAAGCAGATAGTGAAACAGGCGCAAACTTTTGTCGGGAGGGAGGAGCCGGCGAAGAAAGCCGTGAGTTTTTTGAAGGGGGCCGGGCAGCCGTTTAAGGCGGAATTGGCGCAGCAGTTTTCCGAAGAGGGACAGAAAATAACTTTTTATGAGAATGTGATGCCGGGCACCGGCAAGCCGATGTTCGTGGATCTTTGTCGCGGCGGACATCTTGAGCATACAGGCAAAATCGGGCCGTTTAAATTATTAAAAATCGCCGGAGCGTATTGGAAAGGCGATGAAAACAGGCCGATGCTGCAAAGGATTTATGGCACCTGCTGGCCGGCGCAAAAAGAGCTGGATGATTATATATTTCAGCTTGAGGAGGCCAAAAAAAGAGATCATAAAGTACTGGGAAAACAATTGAGGCTGTTTACTTTCAGTCCGCTTGTTGGAGGGGGTTATCCGTTGTTTTTGCCAAAGGGGGCGCAGGTTTTGGAAACTTTGAGCGAATATATTATGGGAGTGAAAAAGCGTAATGGTTACAGTTTTGTGAGAATTCCACATGTGGCGAAAGAGGAGTTGTATATACGGAGCGGACACCTTGGAAAATATGATGCCATGATGCCAGTGATGGAAACTTCCGAAGGCGACCGCTATGTGATGAAGCCGATGAATTGTCCGCATCATTTCGAGATATATAATTCGGAAATGCACAGTTATAAGGATTTGCCTTTAAGATATGCGGAGAATACCGCCGTATACCGCAATGAAAAAAGCGGCGAGGTGCATGGGTTGTTTAGAGTGAGAAGCATTACGCAGGATGATACCCATCATTTTGTAAGGCATGATCAGATTGAGAGCGAGATTGAAATGATTTTGGGGATTACGCAGGAGTTATATGAGAAATTTGGATTCAGCAATTACAAGGCGCAGATTTCGGTGAGGGATCCCGAGAAGCCGGAGAAATATTTTGGCGATGATAAATTGTGGAAACGCGCGGAGGAAAAGCTTGTAAAATGTGCCGAAAAATGGGGGCATGAATATTTTATAGAACAAGGAGAAGCGGCTTTTTACGGGCCTAAAATAGATGTGATGGTAAAGGATGCTCTGGGACGCGAGTGGCAATTAACTACTGTACAATTGGATTTTGTGCAGCCGGAAAATTTTGACATGAAATATGTGGGCGAGGATGGGAAAGAACATCGTCCGGCGGTAGTGCATGTGGCAATTTTCGGCTCGTTTGAGAGGTTTTTGGGAATATTGATCGAACATTATGCGGGCGCGTTTCCGGCGTGGCTGGCGCCGGTGCAGGCGAGGATCATACCGGTGGGCGCGGATTTTTTTGGATATGCGGAAAAGATTTATGGACAGTTGAGAGAGAGTGGAGTGAGGGTGGAATGGGATGATTCGCGTGATAGTCTTGGTAAAAAAATCCGCAACGCCGAGCGGGAAAAAATTCCATACATGCTGGTGGTTGGCGATAAGGAGCAGAAGGAAAAAAATGTGACGGTGAGGAATTACGCGGATAAAAAGCAGGAAACGATGGAGATAGATCGTGTCATGCCGAACTTGTTTCGGCATCTATGATATTGTAGATCCTGAAACAAGTTCAGGATGACACACTGGTTCAGGATGACGCACTGGTTCAGGATGACACATTGTCGTGTCATGCCGAACTTGTTTCGGCATCTCTTAATATTAAACACATGAAATCATATTACGTATATATTTTAACCAATAAAACAAATAATGTTTTATATATCGGAGTAACAAACGACATACAAAAAAGAGTTTATGAGCATAAGAATAAACTTGTCCAAAGCTTTACTGCAAAATACCGCTGTAACAAGCTTGTATTTTATGAAGAGACAAATGATATCAATGCAGCTTTACAACGGGAGAAACAATTAAAAAATTGGCGTCGACAATGGAAAAGAAATCTTGTGGAACAAAATAATCCAGACTGGGTTGATTTAAGTGAATCATTTGATTAGGAGAGATCCTGAAACAAGTTCAGGATGACACGGGTTAGTTCAGGATGACACACTGGTTCAGGATGACACGGGTTAGTTCAGGATGACACACTGGTTCAGGATGACACATTGTCGTGTCATGCCGAACTTGTTTCGGCATCTATGATATTGTAGATCCTGAAACAAGTTCAGGATGACAAGTTCAGGATGACACACTGGTTCAGGATGACACATTGGTTCAGGATGACATTGGTTATTCAATTTTTGTCATGCTGAATTCATTTCAGCATCTCTTCAGATTGAGAGATCCTGAAACGAGTTCAGGATGACACGGGTTAGTTCAGGATGACATTACTATTCTTTAATCCAGCGAGAAGAGGTCGGCATACTGGGCTTTTCTCTTGGCCTTCTCGGCTTCGTTCTGGCCGAACGGCATACCTTCAAAGTTGGCTGCGGCAATGATACCGGTCATCTTTTCACCGTTATCCTGCTTGACAACCTTGGTAAATATTTTACTAAACCTTTCAAATGCATAATTAATATTGTCCTGTTTTTCCCTTTCCGCCCTTTCAGCGATATTGCCAGTTTCTGTATTTATCAATTTCCATGCGTCATTCAGTTCTGTGTCGTTGTAGGCCGTGATTACTTTACCAATTGCCGCCTGCAATTCATCGATAAAAGCCTGTGGCGGAGTATCGGTAACTATTGTCGGACTGTTGAGAGTGGCGCGTTTCATTCTTTGATAACTATCGTCTCCTTTTTTAAAACGGTTATTCATTATTCCCTCAAACCTTACGAAAGAAATTATGCCTTCCCTAAGTTTAGAACGTAAATTGTTTTCAGACACAGACCGGAGATACTGACTGAATCCAGGAAAAGCGTTGGCATATCCTTCCAGAGTCAGGAATTTCTTGCTACCGGTTGTAGCCTTACAGGTGTCGTTTACAACTTCCTCTGTCGCAGGAGGGAGGTAGGCAAACATATCATCGTGATCAAGATTCTCTCCATTACGCAGAGCTTTATTGATACGATTTTGAGT
>JACPLZ010000003.1:7882-19936 GCA_016186245.1 Candidatus Peregrinibacteria bacterium
CGCTTGGAAGGATATATTTCCAGAGAAATTCATCGACCCCCTGGCTTGGCTTACAATTCATCGGATCGTCTTTATCAAAATATTCCTTAGTCCATTTTTTATAGTCATCTTTGGTGAATCTGTGGCGTTTACCATCGGGACGCAAAACATTTCCGGTGATGTATTCCAGGAGTGGAAAACGGGTCACCATTTCAGAATTGATATGAGCTATACGATCGAAAGAAAGAATGGTATGTCCATGCGGATTTTCCGCTACCACACCTTCAATCATGTAATACAGCTTTGTCTGCATGATTGATTTCCCCGCTTCAATCGAATGGAGAATCAACCCTTCATACTCGTGCGGAGAAACGAACTCTCCGCGTCTGTGCTGTTCCAACAGAGTTTGCAGACGTTTTTGGTGGCCGCCTGGCACGTTTTCCAACTCTTTTCCTTCTTCATAAAAGTTTTTAGTATGGCTCTGGAAATTACTTTTGTTGTGGCTATACCACTCGTCGTAACTGCCTTCCCCCCATAAAGAATCAATCGCCCCTTTAAGAAAATCAAAACCTGTGCGTTCATCTGCAGCACTTTGCATAGTGTATGGATCGCCGTTTGCCGGAATCGGCACCACCTTGTCAGGGGTAACAAATTGATTGAGTTTTTTCCAGAAATGGATATTATCCCAGCGCATTTCCCCTTTTTCACTCAAAGTTGAAATACAGGCCTTCAATTCATCAATATTGTTTGTTTCCACGAGACGTTTTTCAATTTCCCAAATACCCTTCGCCTCAAAAGACTCCGAGAATTGATGGACTTCCTCATTTTCAACCTGCTGATTGATACGCCTCATTTCCGGAGAAAAGAAGGGCAACTCCTCGCCCAGCTTGGAATATTTGGCTTTTTGACGCCGTTCGAAACGGCGGATGTAATATTCCCACATGGCTTTGCCCAATTCCCAGAAATCGTCAACGCTAAGAAAGTAACTTTCGCGCCAAAGTTTCATCAGAAACGGCTCTTTTTTGCCTTCCATGCCGCCGATTTTGTGGATTTGGGAATAAGGAAGGGCTTCAGTCGAGACCTTGCGGCCGATTTTGGCTTTTTGATCGTCATGTGAGGCGTGAGCGTCGGAGCCGTGAGCATCTGACGCGTGCATGTCATGCCCTGCATCATGGCCACCATGATCGGCAGGCGCCGGATTGGCATCTGCAATATTCCCTTTGTTGACAGCTTCCATCAGAGACCTTGCATCCAAATGTTTTTTAGTCCATTTATTTTTTGCTTTTTTGGCAGCTGCAAATCTTAACGGCACTCCTTTTTCAAGGTCTTCAGTGAGATCATCGCGTCCGGCGGTTTCCCTGGTGCTGTCCTCAAATTCAAAACCTTCATCTGTGCGGGTCAATTTTCCATATCTCTTTTTTCCGGCATCATCAAGGAAAATAACATCTTTGGTTTCGCCATCTTTTGGCGGAGTAAAGCTTATTTCCGGCATGCCCACGCCATTCTCATCAGTCCACTGTTTTGCATCTTTTTGCAAAGCTCTCTTGGCATTGCTCACAACCTTGTCCGTTTCCGAAATATCAATTTTTCTTTTATAGTTATGCTGTCTGACTAATTTCGCAAATTCTCCGAAACTAAAAGTCTGCTGGCGGCGATCAAAATAAAGTCCCGGGTGCACAGAGGTCGGGATCCATGTGCGCGGAGTCTTGAGAACATCCCGATCGAGGGTGATCTGCTGATGCCGCGCATCAATGTTCTTAATTTTAAAAGTCTGATTTTCTTTGATATATTTGCCATTTTCATCCAGTCCGGTGATAGTCTGAGCGGAAAATTCCTGCCCCTCCATGATTTCGGAAAAGCCTAGAGCATCCTTGATCTGCTCCTGCAATTCTTCCAAAGAATATATTTCCCCATACCCCTCAAGCGAATTGATGAGATGAATAAAATACCTGTAATGCGTAGTATTTTTTTGGCCTCTCTCGTCGGTATATTCGATCATCAGCTCGCCCGGAGCATCGCTTTCATAATCCGTTTTTTCGTGGACAAAGCGGAGTCCGGTAACTTCTATATTTCCCTCTTTTTTCCTGGCATGGCCGGTCTTGCGGTCAATCACAATGCCATCCAGTTTAAATGAAGTTTGTTTCTCGGGATTTTCAGTAGAATGTAGAAGCCAAAGACGAATTTTAGCCGCAGATTTGACGTCAATTCCAGTGAGACTGATCAATTGTTCGACAGCATCGTATTGCTTGAGACATCGGCGGAGATAATCAAGCCAGATTTGCTCGGGCTCTTTGATTTGCTCGGCCAATTCCTCAAATTGAGTGTCGAGATCGGCCAGCTCTTTTTCGAGTGTAGCGATACGCGCGGTGTTTTGAGTGTTTTCGGGATTTTCTTTGAGAATTTTTTGCAGCTCGGCGTCCTTGGCATTGGACTTTTTGGCTATTTCTCCCTGCTGGCGTTGAAGCACCTCGAGCTTGCGGACAATTTCTTCCGGAGGTTTGTCCGGATGCCACGAAGGAGTTTTGGTTTCTGCAGTTTCGGCGGTTTCGGTGATTTGGTTGACGGCGTTTTTTATATCAAAAGTTTGATTTTTGGCTGCAGCGCCATGAGTTTCCTGCTCGTGGATTTCCTCAAGATGCAGATCGGTAAGCTCTTTAAGGAGGCTCTTTTCTTTGCGGGCAGTAAGCTGGGAAGATTCGTCAGTGCCCAGTTTTTTTACGATTTCTTCGGCGCGGTCCTTGGTTTTGCCGCCGGCATCAAGATAATGGAGAAATTTTAGGGAATTTTTCCCGCGGTCTGGAAATTTGCCCTTGGCAAGGCATTTCATAAAATTCCTGTAAGAGTCTTTTTCCATTTTGTTGGGGTCGCGGAGTACCTCATCCAATTCATCAAAAACATCCAGGGAAATTTTGCCATCGATAAATTTTTCGGCGACTTCACGGGCATGTGGCAGCATCGAGCCGCTCAATTCCTCACATTTTCGCTTTTGCTCCGCAGTTAGAATGTCGTGTTCCTTATTTTTTTCGCGGGATGGGGTCATGATGATTCAAGTTCTGTTTTTATTTGTTCGCGGATTTCCTCGTCCAGCGCATTATAGTCTATGTATTTTTTTAATTCATCCGGAGTGATCTTTTTATCACCGACACTCAATGAGCCTATATTGGCAAGAATTTGCTGTCTCGCATCAGTCTTGACCCGCCCTTCTCCACTGATGTATGTCTGAATCCTGTCATTGATGGTTGCAAGATGCGTGTTTAGGGTTTGAATCTCAGCTTCGGCTGTAACTTTTCCACCGCCAATAGTCTCATTTGCTGTAAATTGTACATGCGTGGCTGGAGGTGTGCCGCCCGGTGTTGTCCCGCCACCTGCCGGAGGTGTGCCTGGAGCAGTACCTGAAGCTGGCGGAGTGCCGGCAGATAAAGGCAGTTGATCTTTAATCTTTTTGGCGAGTTCGATTTTTTCACTTTCATCTTCCGAACCGGTCATCAGTTTATCAAGATTTTTCCTCAAGTCTTCTTTGATTGTTCTATATTGAGAATCGTGGTCTATTTTCCATTTTTTTAGATATGGGATACCATCTCCTGCCATAGCCTTTGGATCCATATTTCGTAATTTAGAATAGAGATCATCCGCAGTGGCAGCGCCTGCTATATCCCGTGCGCTTGTCGGTAGATTTTCCTCGCCAAAAAGCTTTCTGGCGAGGTCATTATCATGCTCATCGGATTTATTCTGCATAGCCCTGATAGCATGGCCGATCTGCGAAACAGTCGCATGATGAGTATCTTCTTCTCCGGGTAATTTGACCGGAATGGCAGAAATATGTTTGAGAGGAATGCTGCCGACCCATTTGGCGGCCGTTTCCATACTGTCTTTGATGAATCCGACTGCTTTTTCGGCGATAGTTCCGCTGGCCGCGGAGAAAACACCGACCCACACGACGCCAATTGTGGCCAAAGCCACGATGACATCCTGCAATGTGCTCAATCCTACAACCGGCAGACCGTTGGCAAGAGCCTGACCTCCAAGCGTGCTGGCCTGTCCGAGGCCGTTTAGTCCCTGAATGGCTTTTAGCATTATCCATCCGAGCGACATTGAGCCGGCCACAATAAGAGGAGCTATCGCCATTTTGGTAAACTGTTCTGAAATTTTACCCATGTCGCCCAGTTTTTCCTTAATCCCCTGCGGACCGACCATTAAAAGAAGGATGATCGGAGACAGGGCGATGCTCAACCAGAGGATAATCAGTCTGGTCAAAAGAATGATAAACAAAGCTATGAATGATGCGGCGTAAACGAGATACATAATAACTGAAAACAGCGCATTGATAGCCACTTTTTCGATGTCCTTGAATTCATTTATCGGAATGTCTTCATAAAAAACAATGTTGCCCATATTGATGGCCATGGCCAACGCGGCATTCCTGCTGCTGAAACGCTTCAAGAATTGTTCACCGCTATCGCTTAACCGCGCACCATTGCATATTTTGCCGTCGTGATAGGCTTTATATTTTTCGTCGAATTCCGCTCTTTTGTTTCGAGAGTCTATCAGGGTAAGAATATCGGCCTGAGACTTATCGCGAATATTTACACCCGATAAATATTCTGCGGCTACGGTTCTGGTAATCGCCAAATCCATCTGCTGATTGAGGACAGCGCTGTCAATGCTTTTTAAATCGTTGATTTTGTATCCGGCAAGCTGCGCGCAAAAACGTTTTTCGATTTCTTCGGATTCTGGATTCCCCGGCACTATTACATTATCCAGGCCCTGGGCCACCTGCCCCGGTATGGCAAATACGCTGTCCGTCAGCACGGCCACGCCATCGAGCACAACTTTAATTCCAGTGAAAGAAAAATTAATCGCAATGATCGCAATTATGACTTTTGGAAGAATAGTTTTGATGGAATATTCGCTGTTTTCCTCACCGAGTCCAAGGACGTTGTAAAGGGCGACACCTACCAATGCGACAACAAATAAAATATTTACAATATTGCGGATCGGCTCCCAAATCGCGCGGAGCTGCTCCTCCATTCCTCCTTCGAAAAGGAGACTGTTATCCATCAATCCGCCGATCAAAAAGAGCAGCGGCCAAAGCATACGGTTGAGAAATCGCTCGATCCAGAGAAGAAAAGTAGCGCCGTTGACAATGGTTTTGGCGCTTTCCGGAGAGAGAGAGAGGCTTGTGCTATTTTCCGCGGGTGCGCTTGATGAAGAACTCGGACTGCCAACCGACCCGCTAACTCTGTCTGCCGGATTGTACGAAGCTGGTGCGTCCTCTATAGGGTGTTCGTGTGAAGTTCCATCGTCATGCGCAAACGCAATACTTCCGCCCACCGCCATAAGCGCGAGCATAACCAGTATTCCGCCGGTAATTTTTTTAAACAATTTTTTCATTTTAGAAAGATATCAAATACCTGCGCGGTTGACGTGCCAGCCCAGTAAAGTCCTCCGCCAAATCCGACTGCCGTTGCTCCAACGGCAATTTTTCCCAGACGGCCAAAAAGCGATTTTTTCCGCTTTTTTGTCGGCGCCGCGCCAGTCTGTTTTTCATTACGGGTGCCTGATGCGCTGATTGGAAGCTGTGGCATCCGTCCAGCCAACTTTGCTTTCTTTCGGCTGCGCGCACCACTTTCTCCAACCTGCTGCACCGTTTTTGTTTCCTGGCTAATGGCTGCCGGCCTTGCAATCTCACCGCTAATTTTTCTGGAAGAATTTATAGATTGCCGCTCTGATAACATGCCAGATTCAACTCTATTCTTCGTAAAAATCTCATCATCAACCGGCGGCAATTCTCCGGCTATGGCAAAATAAGCTCCAATATCCGCGAGCACATTCACGAGATCATTTTTAAAATTTCCATCGCCGCTAAATTCAACCGCTGTATAAATATCTTCTCCAAATTCCGCCAGTCCTTTTCCCCGCGGCAGGTTATCCAATTCCTTCTTTATTTTTTCCATTTCCGCAGGCGGCAAATCCGCCTCCATCCTGAGATGATTCATAAAACTTTCATTATTTATTTTGCCTTTTTTTTCAATAATAAAATCGGTCAAATACTCCAATATTTTTCTGTCGAAAATTTTGAACAGTTCCGGGTATTGTCTGGCAAGCGCGGCTAATTTTTCAGTTTGAATACTCATGATAAGCCAATTTGATTAAGAAATTCCGGATATTTTCTGTGCGCTTCTCCGCTGGTTATACCCAAATCCGCCAATGCACGGGCCATTTCCACCAATTCTTTATCGTTCACTTTTTCAAAAGTTTTGGCGATTCTCTCGCAATCCACTCCGCTAAAAACAGGATGCGCACTGCCTTCCTTGGATTTTAAGAATTGAAGAAAACCCGCTTTGGTAAAATTGTCCGCATCCAGACGATCGAGAATCTGCATCTGCTCGGCATAATAGGCAAAAATTTTAATACCATGTCCGTTGTCTTCGTTAAAAAATGCTCTCCATTGGTCGCCATGACTGCCCTTTAACCGTTCCGTGAGGCTTTCCTTCGCCCTGCGATTTTTCTCTGTGACGCGGGTATCGGAATCGGCAAAAAATTCCTCCGCGCTGGTATTTTGATCGAATTCATTGAGCGCCATAAATGCTGCTCCGCCGCCCATTATGTAAGGATTTTCGAGCATACTTTTTGCCAGCAGCGCCGGATTTTTCCAGGCATCATTTTTCCATACTCCAAAGCCGACATTTGCAACAACAGTCGCGACCGAGGCGGCTTTTCCCAAAAATATCAGAGTATTCCCGACTGTTATTGACCTGTTGGCATCGTTGTAACTGCCATAGCTGTCCTTTGCCAATCTCTTTGCCTCTTCAGTGAAGCGGTTATTAACCTCCCATTTTTTCTGATATTTCAGCCTTTCCTCGGCATCTCCATATTGTGCGCCACGGATTTTTTCCATTTCATCAAGGCTGAATACTCCGTACATATTTCCTTCATCCAAAAATTTCTGGGATTTGTCCGAATGCGCTTTTATAAAAGTTTTGGCAATTTCCCGGCGATCGGCAGATTCCATAAAAGATAGAATCATCCAGATGCACGGCATCAAGCCATTTTCCCCCTTATCAAGCCATTGATTTATTTTGTCCGGCAGGATTTGTTTCGCTTTTTGAATATTTGCGTCGACACTTCCCTCTTTTCCCTGCAAACCCGCCGCGGCCTGGAAGGCGTAGACAAGCTCGATATCATTGTAAGCAACCAGTCTCGCAAAATTTTGCGCTTTGCGGCTGAGACTTTTTTTTGCCTCGGCAAGTTTGTCCGGTGTCAATCTTTGAAGATTGCTGTCGTTTATGGCTTTTACATAGCCCTGCGCGGAGATTACGATCCGATCGATTCTTTTCTGGAGAGTTTCCGAATCTATCCTGTCGAGTTTAAGCGCGAGACGATCCAGAGGGTAAACCAGGGACATTTTTATATAGTCCTCGGCATGCTCTGCATATGGTGTATCAGCGTTGCTTGAAACCATGGCAAAAATTTTGGTTTTTGCCTGATCTATGCGGGTCTGTTTGGCTTTTAGCTTCTGGATTTCCACTGGATTAAAAAGCTCCGATGCGGCAGAATCGGCCTGTTCTGCGCGTGCATCTGCCGCAGGCGCTGCGGCTGGAGCCTCTGGCGCCACGGTTGTTTTTTCCGCTTGTGTTTGTCCTTGTTCTGCCATTGTTATAATTTTAAAAGTCTAAAAAGAATATCGCTGAATTTTTCGTTCTGCCCTTCGAGCTCCGGGATTTTTTCCATAAGAATTTCCCTCACCTCTGAAGGATTTTGCCCATCGAGCTGAATGGTAATATCGCCGGCGAGCTCCCCGCGGACGCGAATATTCAAAGTTTCCACATGCGGTAGTTCATAAATAAGCCAAAAAGCCCGAATACGGCTGTATGGATATTTACGGGCGCCAACTTTGATGCCGATATTGGAAATTTTTATTTCCACATCTTTCGGATGATCAAGACTTACCAGAGAATAAGTTGCGATCACTGCAATAAGCGCGACTGTAAAAGTCCATATTTTCGTGTAAATACTCCATGTAATCAGACCTGCCATGATAATCCCCATAATGATTTTCCAGACCCGCCCGCGCTCATGGCGAAGGGCTTCCGGAGCGATCCAGGAAAGGATGGCGTGATCATATGCCGAAGGCTGATTCATTAACAGGTAGCGTCGTTTTCGTCTTTCCTGATGTTTTTGTTTGAGTTTTTGGAACATTTTATTTGAATTTTTATCTGGTTATTATACCAGAAAAAGAGAGGTTTTTGAAGGGTTGGAAGTTAGAGATTGAAATATGAGTGTGCCAATTTTTAGAGCAAACTGATTAGCCATACAATAAATAGTAAATTTGTCGCGGAGGTTTGCAAGAATTTAATAAAAATTTAATAACTTTTTGTTAACGTGGCTCTACAAGCTATTAATTTTTCTTGAAATTTGCATCTGATTATGTTAAACTTAAGATGATTTAAAGTTTAACTATAAATGTATGACAAAAACGATATCGGTAAAAGAACTCAGGATGAACTTCCCAAAAATACGTAAAGATTTGGAAAAAGGAATTACCTTTAAAATCATATATCGCTCCAAACCATTGGCGGAATTATCCCCCATGTCAGAGTCTGACTTGGCAGGTTCGGTCAAAATAGGGGATGGAAATCGCTATTTACCCGCAACTATGGAGGAATTTTTAGAAAATATGGATAAATACTCCATAAAAGGCGGGAAACCTTTCGATGCTGTAACTTTAATCAGAAAAGATCGTGGATATGACAAATAAAAATCTGGTACTGGATTCCAGTGTGTTGATTCCTCTTTTATGCGAGGAGGAAATACATTCCGATTATTCAAAAGATTTATTGAAGGCAGCCAATCAGACAAATAGAATTTTTATTATTCCGATGCTTGTATTATTTGAAGTTTTTCATAATCTAAAAAAGCGTGGATTTTTTGAAATTCCAATGGCATTTGAGAAGTTTAGAGATTTATTCAACTATCCCAATTTTCAATATATTGATCTCAATTTGGATTTTTTTAATTTGTTTAGACAGGTGGATGTTTTCGATAATCTAAAAACTTCCGATGCAACAATTGCCGCTGCGGCATTTTTAACAAAATCAGTTTTGATAAGCTGGGATTTGGATTTGAATAAAAACGCCTATGAGGCGTATACCCCGAAAGAATTTATCAACACATTGCTTTAGGGACATGCTGAAAATTAAGTCTATGCGTGCACATCAAACCTTATCCTCCCCTCCCTTACTGCATGGGTTGCACCGCAAAATTCTCCAAATCCCCCTGGCGCCTCCCTTTACCAATCCATATTTCATCAGGCTTTCCTTTGCATACTGTGAGCAGCTTGGATGATATTTACAGTAGCCATACGAAAAAAAACGCTTCAACCAGCCGTGATCCGGCGAGAGGGTTTTCTGGTAAAGAGTAATCAAAAAAGCCGCTGTATTGCGCGGCAAATGCCAGATTGTTAAAAAAGCTTTTTTCATACTGCAATACAAGGAAACAAACCATTTTTGTTTGAGCCGTAAGCGCCTGTACTGTCGTGGTGAGCCTTGTCTAGCCATGACGAAGATACGGGAGAGGGGAAAGGATTTTTGCTTTGCAAAAATCTGCAGTGCGTCAATTTTTAAATTTTTTAGTAGTAGTTTGCAGGGTACTTCTTCACACCATTATCAATAACTTCCCAATGCAAATGGATTCCGGTTCTTCCATATACCCTTCCCGTATTTCCCATAATTCCCAACACATCCCCCTGATTCACGTATTGTCCTTCAGAAACGCTGATACTGCTCATGTGAGCGTAAAGCGTTTTTATTCCGTTTCCATGATCAATAATCACATGATTACCATAGCCGCCTCCCCATGTGCCGGAAGAAACCTTCTCTACCGTACCCCCTCCCGCAGCCCAAATCGGCGGTTTGCTGCTGTCGGCAATATCCAGCACCGGCGTGGCAGTTGAAGGATCAGCTGTAATTACCGACCTGTCAACTCTCACTGCTCCGCCCGCTCTGGCAACCGCAGCCGGCTGAATAGGCTTGGCTCCAGGTAAAAACAGTTTTTGCCCCTTCTGAAGGATTTCGTTTTCCAGATTGTTTTGGGCAATTATCGTGTCGACTGTAACATTATATTTCTTGGCAATTTTCTCCAGACTGTCACCTGCCTGCACTCCGTAGCTCACTCCATTGATAGGAGGAATTAAAAGAGACTGGCCTATTCTCAATGTATTTGGGTTATAAAGGCTGTTTTCCCACATTATTGTTTCGAGGGATATGCCATAATCTCCTGCAATTTTTGATAATGTTTCACCGGATGCGACAGTGTGAACGGCATAATCATTCAAACCTATTCTGCTTGAGCTGTCCGTCTGTGGGTTGGCTTTTACCAGATATCCATCCTGATCTGTAACTATAATATCCCCAGGCAGAGCATATGCGGCCATATATTCATCCGAATAATCCAGTGATGCCGCCGTAAATGTGGCTCCCGGAGCCACAGATGTAATGATCAAGGCAACAACCGATACCATGCCTGCCTGAAAAAACAGTCTCCTCTGTGGAGAAATAGGCAGCGCTTCAAGTAAATGCCCTTTTAATGCAATAAAAAACTGCCCGATTTTGGTCTCTGCTGGAGTTCTCCTTAAATTGCTGAGCGGTCTTGCAATCGCTGAAAAAAGGTATTTCATCTGGAGGACAAATAACCCGCTGCGCCTGAATACCCTCAAGTGGCGATTTTTTCTTGCAAGTTTATTTACTTCCAATGCCTGTTCCAGGATTTTCATAATTTTTTAAAAATGATCTAAGGGGTACTCTTCAGAAATCAATTTTACTCTTTGTATTATCCTGTTTCCTTTTGATGGTGGCAATTTGCGACTATTGACTCAAGGGTGAGATTATTGCAGAATAAACATCGTTTGTCAATGGTAATCGCTGTTTTTTAGCCAAAGTAAGGCAAAAAAGACCGCCTTTTTTTTGGAGGTATAAAACACCCATCCGTGTAAAAACCTTGACTTTTTATGTAAAATGTAGTGTTGATCTATTGCAAAAATGGGTTTGCTTTGTTAGAGTCCGTCTGCTTTTTATTTCTGTTCCCGGCCTGGCCGGGGGCTATAACCCAAAGAAATAATGGAAAATACCGATGTTTTAGTCAGGAAGTATGAGCTGATGCTCATTTTTTCTCCGGAAGTAACCGAGGAAATTCGCAATAAGGAATTTGCGGAAATCCAAAAGTTTGTGAGCGGCGCAAATGGAGAAATTACGTTTGAGGATGTGTTTGGAATGAGGAATTTCGCTTATTCCATCAAGCATAAAAAGCAGGGGTTCTATGTTATCCTGGATTTTACCATTCCGACAGACAGACTGGAGGAATTACAGAAGTCCCTGAATATCAATGCGGCCGTGTTGAGATATTTGTTGGTGGTTTTGCCGGAAAATTATGAACCTAGGACACTTGCATCATATGATGAGGACGGCGAGAAAATGAGAAAAGAACTTGAGCAGCAACGAAAAGAGAAAAAGGAAGCAAGGGCGGTTCCAAAAAGGAAACCTGCGCCTGCGCCGGTAAAAAAAGCGGTAAAAGCCAGAAAGCCGGTCGTTGAGAAAGTTGAGGAAGTAAAAGAAACGAAAAAAACCAAAGATACACAGCTTGAGGATCTTGATAAGAAGCTAAAAAGTATTATCGATGATCCGGATATCAGCTTATGATGAGTGAGAACGCCAATAATTTGGCGCATATTATTATTTAATTTAAAAATAACATGCCAACATTTCAAAATCGCCAATGCAAGGTTCATGAAAATAAAATCGAGTATATCGATTATAAGAATCTGCCGTTGCTCCGAAAATTTACAACCAAATACTATAAGATTGTTCCACGTTACTATAGCGGCACATGTCTCAAGCATCAAAAAGCTATTGCCCGCGCTATAAAGAATGCCCGACAGATGGGATTGTTGCCATTTACCAGCAGGTAAAACTTTTGGGAATTGTGCACTGCGGCGTCAACCTGAGCTTGTTTGTGTCATCCTGAACTTGTTTCAGGATCTCCCAATCTGAAGAGATGCTGAAATAAATTCAGCATGACACG
>JACPLZ010000047.1 GCA_016186245.1 Candidatus Peregrinibacteria bacterium
CGCCTGTTGAGGTGATTTTTGATGCGACTAACGTCCAGGTCGATCGCCGGCAATATGAACGTGTATCCGATAAGTGGGATTTTGGCGATGGAGAAACGTCGACCGGACAAAAAACTTCTCACATCTATACGGAAAAGGGTGATTACATCGTAAATCTTACGGTCAAAGTCAAAGATAAAAAAAGCGGTGAAATCACCACTTTTGGTGAATATACCACCACGGTTTCAGTTACAAATGAGGCTCTTACGGCAATCATTACGGCTACTCCGCAATCCGGCGAAGCGCCTTTAAAAGTTGTGCTCGATGGAAGCGCTTCAGTCAATCCGGACGGTAATATTGCCAGCTATGAATGGGATCTGGATGGCGACAAGGTGTTTGATGACGCTGAAGGCGACATCATTGAAAATACTTTTGATAAAGTGGGGCGCTACAAAGTATCTCTCCGCGTAACAGGTACCACTCTTGATGAATCCGATGTCGCGGAAAAAGAAATCAACGTGAAGGAAGTTGTGGAATTAGTCCCTGTGATCGGCATAGTTGACGAGCCGGCAACATTTGAGGTGGGGGTAAATTATATTTTCAAAGCTGAGGAATCCACTTCACCCAACGGTAAAATTGAAAAATATGAATGGAATTTCGGCGACGAATCACCGCTGATTAAGACAAAAACGGCATCACATACCTTTAACAGGGAGGGCGCTTTTGAAGTTGAGCTTACAATAACGGATGAAACGGGCGAAGAAGCCGTGGAAACCAAATTGATCAATATCGGCGCTCAAAAAGGTTCTCCAAAAGCGCAGATATCCACTCAGCCGGATTTGGGCGGAGGTCTTGTGCTTGAGGGCAAAGTGCCGTTCAGTGTCGTGTTTAGCGGCACTCAAAGCAGCGACAGCGACAATAATATAATTGATTACGAATGGGATTTTGGAGACGGATCGACTACCGCTTTCGGAGAAACTGTAACCCATACATATAATGATGTGGGAGCTTATACGGTCAGTCTTGTTGTCACTGATGCCGATAACAACAGTGGTAGAATAACAATGGCTGTAAAAGTGGATCAGCAGGGGATTGTGGCTGTAGTAACAGCCGATACGATAGACGGCAATGTCCCTCTCACTGTAACCTTTGACGCCAGCGGCTCTGCCTACAAGGATGGACGCATCACAAGTTATAAATGGGATTTTGGTGACGGCGCGCCGGAAAAGCTTGGTGACGCCCGCATCAGCCATAAATATACCGCAATTGGAAATTATACTGTAACGGTTACCGTAATAGGATCGGATACTTCTACCAATACTGCGTCTCTTAACGTTAGTGTCCGTGAAATACCGTTGTCCGCATGTTTTACCACTGCTCAAAACAAGGGACCTGCTCCGTTTGAAACGACTTTTGATCCCGGATGCTCTACTGGCGCAGCCACAAGTTATTTTTGGGATTTTGGCGACGGCGGCACTTCCACAACTGTAAAACCGTCCCACACGTTTACCCGCGCCGGCATATATAATGTGATTTTGGAGCTAACAGACGCCGAAAACACTGTAGATAAAATTTCCCATGAAATAACCGTGACCGAATAATATGATCAACAAATCCCAACGCATCATGGTCACAATAGTCGCTGTCCTGGCTCTGATTGCCATAGTGGTAACAATGCTTGCCCCAACGCTCCTGGACAACGGCGTTTCTTAGGGGCATGCTGAAAAACTCCATACCTACTGCAATTTTCAGGATTTGGCTGCAAATGATTCATCGAACAGTATTCTTATTATTTACCGCTCTTTAGTTTCATTCGACCAGTCGATTTTCACGCCCTTATCATCATCAATTTAAATTTTTTTCAGTATTTTCCCGTTTCACGAAAGTATCATGGGCACAGCTTTGCCCACTCATTTGCAAATTTTTCAATTTTATTCTCCTCGCCGCTCGCGCATCCAGGTTCCCTAATTCCAATATTCTCTTGCGTTTTGATCAATCATATATTTTTTCATTTCTTCGTACTGTCTAAAAACTTCCTGCAGCTTAAGGTTAGCAACATTTTTTGTGGCAACTTTGATCTCAGCGTTTGTCTTACCGGTTAACTCGTTTCGTTGCACATTTCGCTTGGCAATGTCATCTGTTTCACAACTTTTAATATTGATTTTCCAGTTTTTAACGTCTCCACCTTCATTTTTGATCAATCCGGAGTGAGCGAATTGATGATGCATACGGCATAGCGGATATAATCTCCCGTGCGACTTCTTTAGTGAGAATCTGTCAGGATGATGTAATTCAACATATGGCTCATTGCAGCGGGGAAAAGCACATCTGCCATTATTGGCCGCAACCGCCGCCATTTTAATCTTTGGAGGAATATACCTCGTGGCATCATCTCGTCCAACAGTGTCACTTGCATTATCGTGTTTAGCCTCATCCTTACGCCAAACCCTGTCATCCTGCAGATTTTCACGCGAAAATTTAGCCACACTGTCATTGGGGCTCGTATTGTCATGGTGAGCCGAGCCTGCCCTGAGCCCGCCGAAGGGAACCATGGTAATAGTGTCATCATGCAGATTTTTGCCTCGCAAAAATCCTTTCTCCTCTCCAGTAACTCGTTTCAGGATATTCTTATTACTATCCGGCCATTTCACTCTCTCCAGCAAAACTTTCAGCGTCTCTCCCATTGTCAACGCCTCTTTCCGCTCTTTTTCCAGCGCCTGTTTAAACTTTTTAAATTCAAATTCCGTATCCCGATCAACCCGAAATTTTAATTTTTTATAAATATTATGGTCATCGATTTTGCCGGCAGATTGACTCTCTGAAGATAACTTTTCAGCAATTACTGATTCAGTGTCCGCATTTTGCGTCATTTTTAAGTGATTCCCGGCACTCTCAAAATTTTTCTGCAAATTCCCTTCTGTAAATCCGTTGACTAATTTGAGGGTCCCAGCCGTTTCCGGCTTATAATAGCTGAAATTTTGATTTTTATCATTTTTCAAGTCAACGAACGCAGCATTACTGACAAAAACGGCTTCACTACGATATTTTTCGGCACTTTTCATGATTGATTGCATGTGAGGGGCGGTTGATTCCAGCAAATTTTTATTATGCTCAATCCACTTTTTTACATATTCCCTCAATACATTGATCGGCAATTTTCTCAATTTATCCAGCCAAAAATCCTGGCTCTCCACAGTAGCAATTCTTGCCACTATTTCCAGTTTACCCCAGCCATATTTTTTAAATTCACTCCAGATCAATGGCTTATCCTCAAGCCTGTTTGCCAGACACAAAATCCTCGATGTAAGATCATGGCTCATACCTGCCAGTTTTGCCGCAAATTCATGGATGCCTGCACAACGATATTTTCGGTACATTTTTCGTTTAGCAATTTCCGGCAATAAAAAGCCAAATCGTCTCGTCCATTTGCGCGCGTTTTTACCATATTCTTTGCAAAGAGAATACAATTCTTTGTTTGATAAATTTTGAATATTCACAAGTTTGTCATGGTGAGCTTGTCGAACCATCATATAAATTTTCGTTAAAGATTTTAAGAATATGCTCACCATAGCACTTTCAAAATAAAAAATCAAGACCAACAGCCCATTTATGGCTTTCTATCGGAACTTTTTATTTAATCGAATGGACGAAACGTATGGATTATTTCAATATCTCGATTTTCATAATCTCTCGATTTTTCGGCACGCCCTTGAAATTTTAAATTAACCACAAAATTGCCAAAAATATCCAAATTTTGTCATGCTGACAAATAAAAAAACCTCCGGCCGTTACGAAATCATTTGCGGCCAAATTCTGAAAATTGCAATAGGTCTGGAGTTTTTCAGCACGTCCTTTAAATAGCCATAAATAGCCTTGTGGATTCCCTCCCCCCGCCTCATAATGGCGCCACGACAACGATATAACACGGCACAATGGATGACATTCTCATCATTTCCGTCCCAATCACAAAAAAACAGCTTGAGGAAATAAGCCAAAAAAGATTTGGTAATATGGTTAAAGCTGTTGTCGACATTGAGCAAAAGATTATGGCTGTCGGCGGCGAGCTCCACGCTGATGAAGAGGCGATTTTATTGGACGGCGGATCCCTGCAGCAAAATTTATGGGGCATAAATATCTACCACGCCCTTCCACGCGATCAATGGATTGAATTCGATTCCATGATAAACATCCGTCCCGGCCAGGGAAACCGCTCAAGACATGTTGATGACAGCAACGTACAAAAAAAAATCATAGAAATTGTTAATAACTTTATCCTGGAATAATCCTGGAATAATATGGCTTTTCAACACGATGGTCTTGCCGGTGGACGATGGTTTACTTTTTCGCTTTCGCAGCAGCTGGGGAATGTAGGGAGCGAAGTCGAACGCGCCATAAAATGGCATGCAAAAGGTAATAAAGAATATTTTGAATCGGCATATGCCCGCATGCTCGAGCTCCTTGATTTGACTATTGGCGATGAGCGTTGGAAAGGGGTGCGCAGGAAAGAGCTGGTCAGGGTAAGAGAAGCGCTTTGTGATAGTTTTGAAGGAGGGCGGGAGATTGGCGGACCGCTTGATAATTGGCCCGGTTATTTTCTGCCGTTCGCTATTTTAGCATTGCGAAAACCGGATTAATCTGTTATAATTGATCTGTAAATTAAAACAAAAACAAAATGGCCAATTCAGGAAAAAGGATTGCTGTCTATCTGCTTTTGGCAGCCCTGGCGCTCGGAAGCGCTGTTTATTATGCGACCAAAAACATTGACGGGGATACCCCTCCGAAATTTGATTTAAGCATAAAAGGCAGCCGTTTTTTGGGAAAAATTTCCAGTGACGAAGCATGTCATCAGGCATTGCCAGGCTATAAATTTACCGCGAGTGAATCATGGGTTGAGCCATCCGGCACTGCTTACACCCTCGCTGTCGGCGGCCATTTTTATCACTCCGAAAATGATCTGACAATTGAGCAGATTCTGAATTCGATCAGGCCGATAGATGGCAACAAGGTGATTATAGTTCATTATGATCCGGCGACCGACAAATGGTTTACCTATCCGGAAATACCCGATCCTAAAAACAGGCCATTTTCTCTTAACAGCACCGTCTATAAAAACAATGCTTTCATGATTATTTCCTGCAAAGAATCTGAAATTACAGGAATTAAAGATGAAAGGACTGCGGCAGATACTCTTCCTTATCAAATACAAACGGTTGACGGAAATAGATGGATTTTGGTACCACAGACAGGTGATCCCAATGTGTTGGATCAAATTTCCGACAAATTGGTATCTGTCTGGTATCAGGACAATGACCGGGTGGATGAAGATTCTTTCAAAGAATGGACCGATGAATCGGGACTTAATCAGGAATTCAAAACCATGTGGCTGAAATTGGATTTGGCTGCGGTTGCTGCGGATAGTGTGGCCACTGATGATGAGCCGGCCGGGCCGGCATCGGACAACAACGATAATGATGGTGGCACGGGATCAGGTAGTGGTGGAACAATTTCACTCAAAGAGCAAATGTTCTACATAGCTTGTCTCAAAAATCCGGAACTTTGCAACAGAACACGAGAAGGCAGCTCTGCCGATAACGGAGATGCAGCTTCAGCAACTGGATCAGCAGTTTCACAGGCATTGGCACCAATAACGGATTTCACATTGAAATATGACAAAACCGAAGTTGGCTACAATAATAAAACACTTGTCCTGACTTCCTATCCGACGGCCACTCTTACATGGACTGATCCGGAAAATGACGCAAATATTACTTCTTATCGAGTGAGCTACGTAACCGACAAATCTACAGCGGAAGAACAAGTGATCAACAACCAAAAAATGAACGATCTGCCATATAGTGATGGTCGACCAACTGATAACAATAATGGTACAAAGTCTCTGACGATTAATAATCTTAACGCAGGAGATTATTGGTTCAAAATTGTTGCCAGATATTCTGATGGACAAGAAAGTAAATCAGTAGCACAAAAGTTTGAGCTTAAGGATGAAAGATCGGAAGTAAGACTTAACAGTAGTGAAGGTTGGCTGACAGGAACAACAATTTATAACACTTTTTCGGCCTTTCTCCCTTATGAAACAGATGATGGGAATGATTTGGAGCTATCCTACGCTTATGCCTCCATTCCAAAAGATTTTTTAGAAAGTTTGAATTTGGAAATCACATTTAATAACAAATTATGGGGCAATAATAAATCGATGCCTTTCAAAAAATTTGAAGATATAAAAAGTGATGACTATTCAAATAACACGGCGGAATATATCGATGAATTTGTGTCAGATTACATCGACGTCGGCACAGACTGGAATGGACAAGGTGGTATCAATGATATTGAAGTGCAGCCGCCATTTTATACAGTTATAACTGTACATGGTAAGGATTACCTCATTTTAGCCAATTTCCATGATGAAAATAATTACACCGTGACGTTTACGATTGTTGATAAATCGGACAGCTCTCTTAAGAGTAAATCTCTTGTGAAAACATTTAAGATTGATGATCTTATTAGTACTTTTTAAATAAATCTAACAAAAACCAAAATGGAAAATTGCACACTTCAGCCAATGCCGGACACGCCACAGCCGACACCACAAGGCAGCCAGCCACAACCGCAATCCGGCGGCAACGGCAAAATCATTGCCGCAATCGTAGCCGTCGTGATAATTGCACTCGGCGCAGCCGCCTACTTTTTCTGGCCGCAAATCAGCGCCAAATTCTTCAAAAACAACGAACAGCCGCCTCAATTCTCAATAACTATCCCAAAATTTCAGGGTCTGTTAAGCGCTGACCAGCTGGAAAATCCAGTATGCCAACTGCCCGGTCTTGAAACTACCGATGAAATGGTCACCAAATATGATGAATTAAAAGGTTCAACAACAGCCATGTCAACGATTCCGGTTAAGGCCGGCATAAATTTCATACCATCATTAGGAGTTTCACCAAAACTTGTAGACGGCGAAGATACAGCAGGAGATACAACAGGAGATGATGTATTAAACATGGTTAAACCGGTTGCGGATAATAAAATTTTTGTGGTCTATTATAATAACGGATTCAATATATATCCAGCGCTTGGTATTGAAGGCATCAACGATATAGACAACATCAATAATCTGGTAATTCCTGACGGTGAAGGAGTTATTATTCTATCCTGTCTGGATACGGAGTTTTTGTATGCGGGCGCATCTCTACCGGAAACTATTAAAAACGGCACAATCGGCGATGATTGGGTGTTAACATCGGCATCCGATAAAACATTGGATGAATTTTCCGCATATGAAAAGCGAATCAAATCCATCTGGTATCTCAAGAGCTATGAGGCAAACGACAAGGGTTTTTATCTGGCTCCTGAATTTGCCAAAGTTACAGAAAAAGTTACAGAAGATGTCTATGGCAGCTTACCCAAAGACGCTGTCTCAAATGTTATCTGGGTGAAACTTCGGGAAACAGGAGACACAATGACCCAATCAACAATAGTGGTCAAAAACAAATCTGCCCTGCAAGTCAAAAACAAATTAAGTCAAAGCATTACTAACCTCTATGTCAAAGATTATGTACCGCGAATGAATATAATATATCTTACCTGGGATAGCCTAGAGAATGCTGACGAGTATGCAATCATCTATGAATTGAATGGGGATGGACCGGAACCTAAAAACGGTACGATCCGAAACGTCGAAACCGTAGACGGCGATCCATACATTATAAGGCAATATCTGACCTCTAGTGGAAAAATGGTCGTGGCAAAAATCGGTAATATAGCGCCTGGGAAATATAAATTCGGCGTAGCGCCTAAATTCAAGGAAACAAATGGTTCATTGACGAATGGCAGAATATCCCAGATTGAATATGAAGCCAAGCCTTTGAAAGAGACGGAATCTCCAAAAGACATTGATTATCTTGAGCCGGAAGGATTGCCTGTACGGGATGGTACGGACGATGCAGAACTTACAAATATATTTAATGAGACAGAAAAATTGGAACCGGCGGTGGAACCGGTGGTAGAACCGGCAACGGCAGAACCAACGACACCTGCGGCAGAACCAGCGGTAGAACCGGTGGCAGAACCGATGCCAAGCACCACAGATAGCTATAACATAATTGCTCCAACCCGAACAAACCAGCCGAAACAATAGTCAAGATAACAAAAACAAATGTCTGACTCAAACAAAAACACAATTAAAATTATCGGTTATTTCCTCGGCGGGCTGATAGTCGCTGTGGCGCTGGTTATTATAATTTTCCCGGATTCAGGGCTTGGGCGTTTGTATAAAGGGAGTACAGGCATTGCCAGCGAAGAAGCAAATAACGAGCCTCCAACATTCACAATAGACCTTGACGAAGCTGCGACTTCATCGACTCCATCGTCCGCCGCTTCAACGGCAGCTGCAGACGGCGAAACCGGGAATCAACCTCCGTCATTCGATATCACTCTTCCAGAGTCAACCTGTGCCGACAACGATACCAAAACCAGTGATGCTTTGATCTGCCAAAACGGCGAGTTTATTTTTTGCGATGAGGCAAATGAAGGCGCAAAAACCGCCGACGAAAGCAAGCAGTGCCGCGCCGGCAAATGGCAGACACCTGCCGCCGAAATTGTCGAGCCGGATGAGCCTGCAGAACCCGAAAAAATCGAGCTCACCAAAGTAAGCGCCGATCCTGAAAAATTTGACCCGACTGACAATGAGGAAACCGAAATCAGTTTTACTCTAAATAAAACCGCCAAAGTTACCATAGAAATTTTTGATGAAAATGACGACAAAGTGGTTACGATCACAGACG
Source organism: Candidatus Peregrinibacteria bacterium (assembly GCA_016186245.1). Taxonomy (GTDB): domain Bacteria; phylum Patescibacteriota; class Gracilibacteria; order UBA1369; family LOWO2-01-FULL-3; genus JACPLZ01. The sequence goes on from JACPLZ010000047.1 coordinate 8,778, forward strand.
ATGAAGAGGTGGATGCCGATTCCTGGTCCGAAAAATGGTATGGCACAGAGCGTAATACTGAAACAGGTCTGGTAGTGGAACCAGGCATCTATACATATTCGATTACTGCGCGAAACCCCCAAACTGATGAAATTGAGGACACAGCCAATGGTAAAGTGGAAGTGGATTATGAAGAAGTTAATGCGGTTGATCCGAAGGCCACGCCGCCAACCACGCCTGCTCCGGCAACGCCGCCTGCTCCGGCGACTCCTGTAACTCCGGTTGCATCAGTCACCGACAGGCAAAACGCCGCTGCAATGGCTCTCAATAATGCCACTGCCGGCCGCACAGTAGACAATGGTCCGGGTATTCTTATTTATGGAATTTTCCCGTTGGTCGGATATTTATTCACAAGGCGAAAAAAATAACAGTTACAAATTTAACAACACTTACATGCCAGAATCACCATCTAACATTCCATCAGTTTCACCGCAGACACAGGTAACTCCGCAATCCGCTTCCACGGTAATGCCTGTTACACCAATGCCATCACCCATGCCGCAGGTCGCCGTTCAGCCTGCAGACGCAAAGCGTTTCTCAATTATCGACTTCATCAAAACGAACAAAACCATCGCACTGGCGATTGCCATCGCGCTAGTTATTGCAGTCGTAGTGGTAATTGCGCTTGTAGGCTCCGATTCCAGCAGTGAACTCCAGGGGATGATCAAGCAGGTGGAAAACGAAACACAGGTTTTAAAAAGTAAATAATGACGTCCGAACTGTGTCATCCCGAACTCGAACTGTGTCATCCCGAACTCGAACTGTGTCATCCCGAACTTAAACTGTGTCATCCCGAACTTAAACTGTGTCATCCCGAACTTAAACTGTGTCATCCCGAACTCGAACTGTGTCATCCCGAACTCGAACTGTGTCATCCCGAACTCGTTTCGGGACCTCTCGTAGCAATCAATCTGAAGAGATGCTGAAATAAATTCAGCATGACAAAAATGGTGGGCCAGCAATGTCATGGTGAGCCAAAGCCTGCAATGAGCCAGTCGAATGGAACCATGACCTTCCCACAGGCACATTGACTCTTTTTCCCCTTC
>JACPLZ010000052.1 GCA_016186245.1 Candidatus Peregrinibacteria bacterium
ACATCGCGAAAAGGTTTTACTTCCACAGCGGGATCCAATTCCTTAGCCGTTGCTGCGGCTTCATCATAGCCCGCAAGCATCTCTTTGAGTTTTTCTTTGGATTGTGGATCGAGGGTTAATTTATCGATAAGCTTGTTGGCATCCGATAGATTGGTCGGGTCACCCAACATATTTATCAGGTCATCTACTGTTGCCTGGATATCGGCATCATCAGCGTTTGCTTCTCCCGTATAAGGATCGTTTTCCTGTTTCGGAGTTACTCCGAGCAAAAAGCCCATTTCTGACGGAAGAATATAAGCTTTTTCTTTATTATCCGATTTTGGAACTATTTCCACATCTTCCAAGGTACTCCCTTCCTTTAAAACACCTTTAAGCTGCAATATCGCCAAAGCAAGTTTGCGCTCTTCAGGCGCGTTGATATTTTTAGGATCGTGCAAAAATTCATCAAGCTCTTCACGTAAATATTCGCGTAAAGATTTACCCTTGCTGCGTTCATAATCAAATTTTGCAAAAAGTCCAAAAAAAGTTCCGGGGTCCAAAAAGTTTTTAGTGATACGCAAATCATCTATACCTGTGGCCGTTTTGATGGCCTGGGCTGCTTCGCCATCCAGCGCGTTTTTATGGCACATCTGCATCAGGTTTGCTGCATCAGCCAATTTTTCAATGAGCTGCACGTCGGATTTGGAGAGCTTGAGAACGCCGCTTTCATCCATAAGCTGAGCAATAACAATTTTTGCCAATTCATTGGCGGGCATATATTCAACCTGGATACCTTTCATCATACGTAAAATTGCCGGATCCAAATCTTCGCGTTCCTGGGTCTGTTCACTTTTTGGATTTCCTGTAAAAATTTCCATAAGGATTTCCTCGTTGACCTGCAAGACCGTACCGTTCATTTCTGGAATTTTAAAAGCCTGTCCCGGACGTAAATTCAAATATGGCTTCATACCCATCATGGTGCGGGTCGAACCCGCAGTAATTTCTTCGTGAATGACACCTCGTCCTTTGGTATAGCCGCGAACCAATGGGCCGGGTTTGAAGGAACTTTCCACCTGTCCGGCAGCATTTTGAGCAAGCTGCATTTGTCCCATAATATCTTTTACGACCGTACCTTCGTGCCACGGAATAATTTCATACTCTCCAGTTACTTCATTGACCGCGTAGAAAGCCAGCTCTGTTTTACCTGTACCGGTGGAACCAACCAGAAAAACTTTTTGTCCGGCCATGGAATGTTCAACTATTTTCTGAAGCAGCGCGCGTCTGCTTGGTGTCAGCGCAAAGCCCTTTTCTTTCATCTGTTTTTTGTATTCTAAAAGCTCCTGAGTCGCAATAAAGCCCCGCTCAGCACTGTCGGCGCCGGCTATCGTTTCCTTTTTTTCTTTTTCAGCCTTACCAACGATTCCTGAAAGTTTTTCAATTTTTTTACTTGCGGATGCGACCAATACTCCATGGTTTTTTCTTTTACTTTCAAGGTAGGTGCCATGCATATCCAAAGTAGCATGCTCAATGGCATGTTTTATCCTTTGAAGTCTTTGCAGTTTAGATTGAGCATTTTTAAATTTTTTAAGCTCTTTTACGAGTTCTATTTTTAAAAGATTTCTTACCTGCGGCATGGCCAGAAGTTTTTGGATTCTTGTTTTGATAAGGTCACGATGCTGAGCGACAAGTTTATGATGGTTACCTTCTTCAGGGGTTGTTGAGGGCTCTTCCTGAGATGTTTCCGGCGCATCCTTGTTGTCCAGTAATTTTAAATAGTCATCCAATCCATCAATGCCCTCCATTTCAAATCCCGAAGCCGTTCGCTTAATATCGGCTTCGTTGGCCGGCTCACGATAATACTCTTCCATCAAACCGAGAGCTTCAAAGCATTTGTCTTTCACCTGATTTGCAGTCAACTCAACCGTTTCATCTTTCAGGTTTTCGTAAAAGTTTTTGCGAAGCAAAAGGAGTGGCGAGGTCGCCAATCGGGTTTTGCGCATCTTTTCGAGCGGTTTTTTATTTTTTTTATTTTCCATCTGTTTATTTTACCATATTTTTAAAGTTTTTTTAAGTGTTTAACCAGATTTTTTTGTCTCGCGAGCGTGGATTCACTCACATTATCAACAACAATTGCACTTTCAGGATCCGCACTGTCTTCACAAATAAGCCGAATTGAGCGGGCATTTTCTGTAAATCCGATACCCTGAACCACAACCCCCATGGCACGCAAAGTCTGCACCTCTTTTTGAATGGCTGTAATGCTTGCGCGGTGCATTTCCACGTTGCAGGATTCGTGACCGCAGGAAGAACACCATAAATTGCCATCCGAATAAATGGTAAGAAGTTTTATAAATTTTCCTGATTTCAATTTTTCCGCCATTTCAGCAGTGATGCCTTCGCGGTATTTTTTTAACGCGCTTAAAAGATCTCCGACCCCCGGAGTGGTAACATCAAGTTCACCGGCAAGATTGACCATTACTTCCTCGGTTAATTGTTCATCAGCAGATTTTAAACAGGCATAGTTACCTTTATTTTTTTTACCGCCGTGAATTGAATAAACCGTTGACTTGATAGTTACCGGTTCACGCATTTGACTGGCGGCTCTGGAATCATTGAGCCGTTCGTTAAGGCGCATGATTTGATAGAGCAGTGTGAGAATGGCTTTCTTTTGTTCAACACGCATGGTATTTCCATGCTTATCCACGTCATCCATGGATGACGTAAGGTCAATGATAGCATCTTCGTCGAACTCTGTTATGTCTAAAATGTTTTTATTCCTTGTGGCTTCCATTTCGTAACCGCCGGGGTCAGGATCACCGGACATGATATCAATGTATGCGTCTACAGGGTCGCGTAATCGGATACCTTCACTTTGACGTACCGGTCCGCGAAATGCTTTTGTTTTTATAGCCCTGTTCTTACAAATAAGGCAGAAAAGTTTTTGCCATTCGCGTTCAAGTGTTCCTTTCGGCGCATTAATCTGTACCGCGTATGTTTGCATAAAGGCCGGTGTTTCCGGAATTTGGGCATCCATGGGAACCTGTGTTTTGTTGACCGCATCGATAAACTCTTTTACTTTTTTCCAGTCGGCGGCGTTGACGTTGGTTCTGGCTTTAAAAAGCGCCTCGGCAATGTCGGTCTGGAGAGGCTCAACGCCTTGAAGATCGATTTGTAATTGGGCGAGTTCTTCCGGCGTGAGATCTAAAACTCCGGATTCTTCCAACTCGCCTTCTCCTTCTTCCAACTGATCAGTATTATCTGTTTCGTTTGCCTTTGTGGCCTGTCCCCCATCGCTCTTTTCTTTTTCATCATTTTCTTCATTTTCCTTGGCAGGGGTGGCATCCATTTGAACCCATGAGTCTTTTGTTGCCGGCTGATCCGCATCCCAAACTTCACTCCAGGCGTGGCCTATGCCACCGATCGGCGCAAAATCGACATCTGGGTGGCGTTGAACAAAAAAACCTGTAGGCACGCGGCTGGGAATTTCCAGTCTTTTATTAATTTCGGAAGCGGCGATGTTGGACCAGTGACAGTTGGTGATGGTGTGCTCCTCAATTGTGGGCATAAGAGCCGCCCCTGCGGCGAGATATTTGCTATCCATTTCCTGGCGTTGTTCTGCGGCCGGATACTTCATTGTTTTGCGAATCATGGCAACAGTCGCGCGGGCTTTGTCTTTGGGTGAGAGTAATTTTTCCTTGGCCAATTTTTCGCGGAAAGCTTCAAATTGTTCTCCTAAAGGGGCGTCAATCGCGGCAAGGTCTTCATCTTCAGGTTCGTCATCAATACGGTTATCCGCTGTTTGTGCCAGAACGAAGGTGAATTCAAAAGGTGTTGATTCGTTAACGGCCCGGCCTTTTTTTGGTTCCAGTGAAAAAACACCCGTTTTACTGCGCATGAGAATAAAAGTTTCTGCAGGTTTTATTGTCGCCGGGAGCGGTAAAGCATCCTTACGCAAGGGAATAATATTTTCTTCGCCGGGAATATAGATTCCGGAAAAATTGTATGGCTGCAAATCTTCAATATTTTCAGGAATTTCCTGCGGATCAAATACTGTCCTGGTGCTTTCTCCGGCGACCAGTCTTTTTTCTTTGGGATCATATCTAAAAACCTGTCCCCTATAATAACCGCCTAAAAATGGGCTTACCTTAAAACGAACAGTATTTGGATCCAGCGGTTCTGTTTCACTGGAAAACGGCGGAGGGACATAATCATCACGTTCAGTTTTTTTGACTTCTTCCTCATCGGCTTTAATACCATCCACGAGTTGCTTTACATATTTCTGATAAAGTTCAACGGCGCTTGCATAGCTGCGATTTTCCTGAACGATAAAATCCAAAACATTCCTTTTGCCGTCCGGTAAAAGTTTTGAAGCTGCGGTTTTAATTTCTTCTAAAACCTGTTGAGGAAATTTACCGGTTAAAAGGTACTGCTGGCATAACCAGTCAAACTGTTTTTTTAGCGTCAAAGCCGTTGGGATTATTTGCCCTGCTTCTTCGGCTACTTCCGGCTCGTGAGTTTTTAAATATGAGATGGCTTTTAAACGCATGACTGCCTTGGCAGTGAGAGGATTTTCTTTCATTAAATCTATAAACTCTTCGGCTGAATTTGCAGTGGAAAGTTCTTTTTTCACTGCTGCAAATGTGGCCGCTTCCAGGTATGCGGCCTGATTGGCCTCCTCCGGAGTTTTATATTTGGCCGTATTGATTTTTATAATTCTTCGTCCCTGTATGTCTTTTTCCACCGTCAATTTTTTGCCCGTTTGACTAAAAACAACCGGCATATCAAAAATGACCGTATTTTGAAGATTTTTTTCCGGATTTTGAGGCGTATTTTCGTTGACCATAAGGTCTTTAATTGTACCATAAAAAAGGCCTTTTTAAAATGATTTGAGGGCTCTTTAGCCGGCTTTGGGTACCCACTCCGCGAAGTGCAAACTATTATGGATTTTTAAGTTTGAGCTCCAGAAAATGCTTTGCGGCCTGCCTGAAAGCGACAGGATAATCATTTACCCATTTTTCTTCGCCGGAATCTTCCAGAAATCTGTTTACATCCCTAAAAATATCTTTAACATCAACAATCCTGATTTTTTCATCAAGCCTGTTTACAACCTCCCGTTCATCTTTGAATTGCTGTTTAAAACCAGCCCGAACAAACGCTTTATTTAAATAGCGAAAATTGATTTTTGTTCCTTTGTTTAGGTACCAAATAAGATCGTAAAAATCCCTGCCTTTCGTATAAGTGCAGTTAAGCGCCGCGCAAATTTTCCCTGCAAAAAGCGTATCATCAGTGTGCTTCAAAATGGGAAAATTTTCATCAAATTTAGTCACAAAAAATGTTTCAATTTCTTTATCAATTACATACACCGGATTTGTATCAATCTCCAATTTCACATGTAATTTTTGGCTCTTAAGCTTACTTAAACCGAAGAAGTGCATGATTCTGCCGACACGGATGAAAGATTTTTGAACTGTTTTTTCTTCCTGAATGCTCAAATCCACTTCAAAATCCGTATATTTCAAATAACCTGCGATAATTTCATTTAATTCTTTAAATGAATATTTATGCGGCTTTCTATCCAATGCAAAATCAAGGTCTTCCGAATATCTTCTTAAGTTATAACAAATTCGAAGACATGTTCCTCCAATAAAAGACAATGATGAACCATATTTGGATTGGTATATTGCTTTTAAAATAAGAACCTGCAGATATTCCCGAATCATATTCTGTAATTGCTGATCTGTAGAATTTCCGGTTTTTGCCTCACGAATGAGCCTGGTGAGATTTTGCATATGAATAAAAATTATGAAGTAAAGTTTCCAATTTCCTGGAATTGAATAATTTCGCGTAGCGGAAAACTTTCTGAAAATTCACTTTGGCGGCTCCCACTTCAAGCCGGGAATCTTCCCAAAATGAATCCGTCACTTCAAAATCTTTGCCGTATAAATAAAAATAATCAACAAGAGCTTTTTCTTTTTCTGCAATCAACATTTTCGAGTCAAACCCCGTAAAGGCTTCTTTTTTGATTTTGTGATAATAGAAATGCCCGACAGGAGTTCTAAAATGACGAGTAGCTTTGGTTGTGACAAGCGTGTAACTAAAAGTTGCTTCGGAAATAATACCATGCAAACTTAGCACCTGCTGAAGGCTAAAATAGCATGGACTATAAAGACTGCGTGCAATTTCGGATTCATGTCCGCTGACAGAATAATCGGAAAACATAAAAAGCCCGCGTTTTAACGCGATGATGTCGCTGTTTTTCTTCCACTGATGCAATTGGAGATTGGTCATGGCAGGATTTGCCGGAAAAGTTACAAGATGCGCTTCCGTTGTGGAAAAAATGCCTTTTCTCATCTTTTTGCGAAAATCTTTAAGTTTCATTTAATTATATTTTTTTATAATTAACTGAAACCAGTATACCAGCCGCCCGAAGGAGGGTCAATGGAAACTTAACTGTGATACGATGGCACAATTTGGTTGATTCGGCAGGCCAAGCGGAATTTTGTTAAGAATTGTTAAGAATGGAAATATATGTTATAATTGTGTGACGGTTTTTAGCTTAAACACAATATCATGCCGGTAGATTTTGACCCGTTATATCCCTTGCCTGAAAGACCTGCCTATTTACCGCTTTTGGGTGTACTCGGTGCGGAGATGAGTCAAAAACTTTATCAAGTGAGAGACGCTTTGGCTGCTGCCATTCCTGGATTTCCCAATACCCGATGCGTGGAGGCAGCTACTTTCGTTGCTTCAGAATTGGGCTTGCCCCGCGTTTCCTGACAATATGTCGATACTAATCCAGACCATGGTGGTCAAAAATTTGATCATTGTTGGAACAGGACGCCAGATGGAAGGTTTTATATCGACATTACCCATCATCAATTCGATCCGTCAGCACCGGCGATTGCTGTGCTCCCCGCAAATAACTCTGTGCTGGTTGCGGATGACAAAGTTGGGAAAAGGATGGAATTGTACAGCTATCAATTGCCGGATACGATCATTGAACAGATTCGGGCGAGGTTTGGGAAATTATAATTTTTGCCGCTTCTCTCCATATAGCCACCCGCCCAAAATGGGACGGTATCGGGACGGTATCTATCTGTTCCGTGTCTACTTTTTGGGGTACAGATCATGGAGCTGCTTGTATGACGAAGTTCGGACTCATTTTAAAGCATCTGGAGGCTAGCCTCCAGAGATTTTTTGAAAGACT
>JACPLZ010000050.1 GCA_016186245.1 Candidatus Peregrinibacteria bacterium
CACGGTATAAATCCCGATGAGCTGATGGCGTGTAAAATTGAAAAAAACAGCGTTGCACATTGCGGAGTGCATGTTTCAAAAGTCCATGGGATGGATGGATCGACTTGCAGGATGGTCAGCAACGAAGAATTATTGGAATCGGAATGCGATATTTTGGTGCTTGCCGCTTTGGAAAATCAGGTACACAAGGATAACGCCGGCCGGATAAAAGCGAAAGTTATTCTGGAATTGGCCAATGGTCCGACGACACCGGAGGCTGATGAAATTCTGGCGGGACGGGGCGTGATTGTGATCCCCGATATTCTGGCAAATGCCGGCGGCGTAACGGTGAGCTATTTTGAAATGCTGCAAAACGCGGCCGGTGAAGAATGGTCGGAAGAAGTTGTAGCTGTGAAATTGAAAGATACGATGTTGAAAGCGTGGAAAGAGGTAAGCGCCAATGCGGAAAAATATAAGTGCAGAATGAGGGAAGCGGCATTTATCACTTCGCTGGCGAGAGTTGCGGAGAAGATAAAGCTGTAGGAGGTTATTTGGCTTTCCAATAGTAATGATAATAATGGGTAAACGAAACGGATCATCAGAGCATACATATGTGGAAATAATCCGTAAATTGGATCCGCCATGCAAAGATACAATAAATAAACCTACTGACATCGATGCAGCAATTGTAACTTTGCGTGAAGCGTTTTTGAATCGAGTTAGTAAGAATCAACGTATGCGTTTACCATTAGACAGGTGTAATAGGCCGGGTTACAGCTACAAGACAGATATTTTGGGAGATGGAAATCCTGTCGTTGAAAGTTGGGCATTGCCCTTCGGACATAGACAGGTTCCAAAGGTACACATAGATTGGCTTCGGAAAGAAATCAAAACAAGAGGTCTTTCACAAATAGTCTCAATAGAGGAATGATCTTTACTGTCTGTTCAATCTATCAATTTTGCCGATATTTTCTATAAAGATTATCGATATCATTTGAAACCTTATTAGTGAGATCAATTTGCCAGTTTTTGGGCTCTGAGAGCTCGTTTTTCACCAGTCCATTGTGCATGAATTCATGATGATTTTTGCAAAGCGGTACTGCGGAATCATGGTTTTTTGATTGAGAGAATCGATCACGATGATGCCAGTTTTCAGGTGGATGGTTACAATTTGGATAGGCGCAGTGACCGTTTGTTTTGGCCAGTTCTTCGCGTTTTTTCGGCGCAGGAATATGTCTTGGTACAGGCTTGTCATGGTGAGCTTGTCGAACCATTGCCGTACCTACTGAGATATCATCCCGTATCATAATCGTGCCATCCTTAACCTGTGCTATGTCATCCTGAACTCGTTTCAGGATCTCTTTTTCCCCGAGCAAATTCTTGCATTGTCTTGGTTTTTGTTGTGCAGATTTTTTTGTCCTCCAAAAAAATCCTTTCTCCTCCCCGACCATCTTATTCAAAATAATCCTCATCACATCTTTGTTACCCAAATCTTTCCCCAGCTTTTTCTTCAATTTCATAAACATAAAACTCATTTCCTTATCCAGCTCAATTTTGATTAACTCCGGCTCAGCGCTGCAATTTTTGATCGTATTTTCTGTCAGCAATGATTCCTGTCTTAGTTCTTTAGATAAAGTCTGAACTGCTGATTTGCTCATGTTTATAACCTTATCCGCCATTGCCCAATCCAATTCCGGAGTGGTTATTTTTGCCACCATCGCAACTTTGTAAACACCGGCTTCTTTGATTGCTTCTTTCAATTTTGGCTTATCTTTCAAGTCTTTTTCTAAACTTAGTCTTTTTTCCACCATTGATCTGCTCAGCCCTCCAAACTTTCCTGCATATTCGTAAATTGATGAAGAATATTTTTTCCAAATACCACTTTCAAAAATTTCTGGAAGAATTGTGAGCAATTCATAGGTAAGTTTTCTTTTTGCGAGTCCAAGTTGGACAAATTTTCGATGAAGAATTTTTGGATCAATCATTGTGATTTTTGTTAATAAATATATTTTCATTGTAGTCTGGAAAATGGCTGGGACAAGAGATGAAAGGTTATTCTACAACATAGATACTGAAACAAGTTCAGGGTGACACGAAAACATAAAAACGGAGAGCTATGATTTGATCTCCAATGCTTGAAAATAGAAATTTTGAAAATTTTTTCATGAAAGATTCAAAGGTAAATGCCAGGCTACAAAGAATCAAAACTCTATTTTTACCAAATTTTTGTCAATTTAAGTTTTCGGCTATAACAAGCCTTAAACAAAACATCGAAACACAACAAAATCACCTTTTTGTCGCGATTTTGCCCGGGCAGATTTTTGTGAAACAAAAATCCATTTCCTCTCCCGTATTTTGTTTCGGGATCCATGTAGTATGTCCTGTTTAGAATTTTTATCACTGTTAATCTCACTGTCATGGTTCGACAGGCTCACCATGACATATGTTACCGCACCACCTTTTCTCGGTTTTGTCGCGATTTTGCCCGGGGAAATATCGAATAAAATTGGCAACCATAACCTCGCGACATTTTCAGTATCGACTTCACTATAAACAACAAAACTTATCAGAAAACAACCAAATTTTTCAACAGACTCAGCTACGACAAAAATTAATCACGCAAAAAAGCCTGGAATTTTTCGTTTCCAGGCTTAAAATTTTGGAGCATTCATCACCTTAAAAAAACAACCTCAATCAAAATACCATTCTATATCAGATTTGTTTTTTCTTGTATGTATCATCAAACCCGGAAATGATCTGGAAATAAGCTTTTCACGATTTATTTCTTCGACAAAAACAGGAGAACGACTACCATCCAATTCAGTATAAAGGCTAACGCTATATTTCGTGTCCCTAGATGAATAATTACAGGAGAAAGAAACATTATTTTTATTAGCATCTCGATCCATTAAAGATCCTTCAAACTCGTCAAAATCTTCTTGTTCCCCATATATTTCATCACAGTTAAATTTCATAACTTCGAAATCTCCAGTAAGATTGTCATGAACAGATTCATCAAGTTCGGTTAATGTCACCTGTACAGGACATTTGACTTTACCCCCATTGATTGCCTCCACAAATTCGCGCAATGTCTTATATTTGCCATAATCAGTATCTTTTTTTTGAATATCAAAATAAAGAAGTTCTCCACCCTCACATTTTGGCTTATTGGAGTTTTGAGGAAGAATAGTTTTGGATTCAGGAAGTCTTGATATTAATAATCCCTGCCCTCCCTCCCCTCCACCAAAATAAATCCCCCCGCCCACCAACGCAGCAACCACCAACACCGCAACTAAAATTTTACTTCCGTTTTTCATTTTTTGTTTTTGTTATTTTTTAAAAACTACAATAATTATAACATACCCCCCCGATTGCAAGTCTAAATTTCCTTTGGAGTTTTCTTGGCGCACCTCTTGAGTTCCATATGGCACTTGATTTATACTATCGCCATGATTGCCAGTTCTTCTGTAGCCAAAGCCGTAAAAGATACTTCCGAGACCACAGCGGGAAAGTATGTTTATTCCTTCGATGAAGGCAGTAAAGAGATGAAAAAACTTCTTGGAGGGAAAGGAGCCGGCCTTGCGGAAATGACAAAAATCGGTATTCCTGTCCCATCGGGGTTTACGATCACAACAGATGTTTGCGCGTTTTTTTCACAAAACGGAAATTATCCAAAAGGTTTCGCGGAGGAGCTCAAAACCAATCTCGCCCGCCTGGAAAATTCTATGGGCAAAAGACTCGGCGACCCGGCCAATCCCCTGCTTGTCTCTGTACGCAGCGGCGCGGCGGTTTCCATGCCGGGCATGATGGATACCGTTCTAAACCTTGGGCTCAATGATAAAACCGTTGAGGGTGTGATAAAAAAAACCGGCAATGAGCGGTTCGCATATGATTCATACAGGCGCTTTGTGCAGATGTTTGGCGATGTTGTGATGGGAGTCGATCACGACCTGTTTGAAGGGGCGATTGAAATTCTAAAGAAAAAAACCGGCGCGGAAAAAGATACCGATCTCAAAGCGGACGATCTCAAAAAACTGGTAAAAAAATTCAGGGAAATTGTGAAAAAAGAGGCCGGCAAAGATTTTCCGGAAAAGCCCCTTGAACAGCTAAAAATGGCCATCGAGGCGGTTTTTAATTCCTGGGATAATGAGCGGGCGCGGGCGTACAGAATGATTCACAATATTACAGGGTTAAAGGGCACGGCTGTAAATGTGCAGTCGATGGTTTTTGGAAATATGGGCAATGACAGCGGAACCGGCGTGGCTTTTACGCGCAATCCCTCCAATGGAGACAAGGAATTTTATGGAGAATTTTTGATGAATGCGCAGGGAGAGGATGTTGTCGCGGGTATCAGAACACCATTGTCAATTGGCGAGTTGGAAAAGATAAACAGCGGTGTTTTTAAGCAGCTCGTAGCCGTAAAAAATAAACTGGAAAAACATTATCGCGACATGCAGGATATAGAATTTACGATTGAAAAAGGGAAATTATTTTTGCTGCAGACAAGAAATGGCAAGAGGACGGCGCATGCGGCTGTGAAAATCGCGTGCGATCTTGTGGATGAAGGCCTGCTGACGAAAGAAGAGGCATTGATGAAGGTTGACGCAAAATCATTAAATCAGCTTTTGCATCCGCAGATCAAAAAAAGCGCGGATAGAAATGTAATTGCAAATGGGCTGCCTGCTTCGCCCGGAGCGGCCTGCGGCAAAATTGTGTTTACATCGGATGCAGCGATTGAGGCTGCAGAAAAACATGAAAAGGTTATCCTTGTGCGCAAGGAAACGAGTCCTGAGGATATTACCGGAATGAACGCGGCCATGGGAATTTTGACGTCGCGCGGAGGCATGACCAGCCATGCGGCTGTGGTATGCCGCGGAATGGGCAAGTGCTGCGTGGCCGGATGCACGGATATATCAGTTAATGTTTCCGCGAAAAAATTGATTATTGGCGATCTGGTTTTAAATGAGGGCGACATAATCACGTTGGATGGCAGTACCGGAGAAATTATTTTGGGCGAAATGGAGATGCAGGAGCCGGGGTTGACGGGAAATTTCAAAAAAATTATGGAATGGGCTGATAAGGTAAGAAAATTAAAGGTACGGACAAATGCCGATACGTCGCATGATTGCATGGTTGCCATTGAATTTGGAGCCGAGGGAATTGGGCTTTGCCGCACTGAGCACATGTTTTTTGAGGAGAGCCGAATTCATCTCGTGAGACAAATGATTCTGGGGAAAAATGAAGAAGAAAGAAAGGAGCCGCTGAGTAAACTGAAACAAATCCAGCGCGGGGATTTTGCGGAAATTTTTGAAGTGATGAACGGACTGCCGGTGCTTGTGAGACTGCTTGATCCGCCCCTGCATGAATTTTTGCCGAATACAAAAGAGGCGGTAATGGAGCTGGCTGGAGATTTTAAAATGTCTGTGGAAGACCTGGAAATGGTTATCGCGAATCTGCACGAAATAAATCCGATGTTGGGACATCGTGGCTGCCGTCTGGGAATCACCAATCCGGATATTTATAAAATGCAGGTGCAGGCGATTGCGGAGGCGGCGATGGCGGTTGTGAAAAAACGTAAAAAAGTGAATGTGGAAATTGAGATACCGCTTGTGGGAACGGTCAATGAATTTACAGTGATGAAAAAACTGGTTTTGGAAACGATTGCGGAATATGGGGATAAAGTAAATTTCAATTACAAAGTTGGGACGATGATTGAGGTGCCGAGAGCGTGTGTGACAGCCGGAGAAATCGCAAAGGAGGCGGATTTTTTCTCATTCGGGACAAATGATCTTACTCAAATGACCTTTGGATATTCGCGGGATGATCTGGGAAGTTTTGTATCGAAATATCTTGATATTGGCATTTTAGAGAGGGACCCCATGGCAAGCATCGACCAGGATGGAGTTGGAAGTTTGATGCGGATGTGTGTGGAATTGGGAAGAAAGGAAAAGAAGAATCTGGAAATTGGAATATGCGGCGAACATGGCGGCGACCCTGATTCTGTAGTGTTCTGCCATGGACTGGGGCTAGATTATGTGAGTTGCAGTCCGTACAGGGTTCCGGTTGCGAGGCTGGCGGCGGCACAAGGAGAAATTTTGCTTCGCAAAATTTCAAATTTCCACTCATTATCGGAATAGATCTGTCGTTGTCATGGTGAGCCTGTCACTGTCATGGTGAGCTTGTCACTGTCATGGTGAGCTTGTCGAACCATGGCCGTGTCATCTTGAGCTTTAGCTGTGTCATCCCGAACTTGTTTCGGGATCTATTTGATTCCCTGCAATTTTCTCCTTGTTGCGGCGATTGCCGTGAGCATGAATGCCCAGAGGGAAGCGGTTGCCGGCGGGGTGGTGTTGCAGCCGGACGAGCAGCCTTCGGGTTTGTTGGGAGGAATTTTGTCCCTGATGCAGACAATATGATGTGGCGTTGTTTCACAGGTGTCAGGGAGGTCTGTGGCACACGCTGTGGGATTTTCAAGGCATGGATCGATGTCCGGCGGTTCGATGATTGTGCCGGTTTCCGTGTCGAAGGTCATGATGGCTGCTGTGTCAGGCTGGGCTTCGAGGGTGGTGATTTTTTCTCCTTTGTAGTAAACGTCGACGGAGCCTTCGTTGACGGTTAGTGTAAGTCTGTTTCCTTCGATAACTCTCGCTTCGTATTCCGTGCCGGTTACTCCGACTACGAAATCACCGTAAACTGTGTCGAGCTGGTAGCCCTCGTCGATTATCCTCACTGCTCCGCCATTGAGTAAAAAGCCGGAACCTTCGTTTACATCTACTGC
>JACPLZ010000054.1 GCA_016186245.1 Candidatus Peregrinibacteria bacterium
AATAAATCCGTTCGCTGACGTATCGTCTTTGCCGCCAAATCAATATGAGCAGGAAAAGGAAATAAAAGAGCCTGTTCCTCCGGTGGAAACATTCAGTCCGTTTGCAGATTTTGCGCCAAAAAAAGATGCTGATTTAACTCCTGTACACGGTGAAAAAATCGACAAAAAAGAGCCTGAATCTTTTGAAGAAGTACAAGAAAAACAGTCTTCATCTTTCAAGCCTCCGGAGGAATTCAAATCCGAGGGCAATTCTTCAAAAATTCACAAATCAGAATCTCAGGAAGCTTATGCGGAAGTGGTGGATATTACCCCGATTGCTGAATCTCACAATGAGCAGCCGCAAAAATCCCGGCAGGAATTTTGGGAGATTTTGGAGCAGGCCGGTCTTACCAAAAAGAGAATTTTTATTATGCTTGGATTGATTGCGGCGGTAGTCATCGGATTGATCTCATTTGCTTTGATTGGTGGTGATGGAGGAGAAAAGCTGCCGGTGGAGTCCCCAGTTGATAGCAAGATCAATGGAGTTGCCGGTGTGGAATCTGCTTATATTTTTGGTCTTGAATACCAGCCCATAGAGGCCAGGCCAATTTCATCTTTTGGTGATATTGCCGGTGTGGAGGCGGCGTTTGCGCTTGGTAGTTCCCAAAAAAACATTAAAGAAAATTTCATTGCCGATATGCAATTGTTACGGGAAATGGGCAATATTTTTAATACCGATATTTATGCGTTGATCGATTTATCAGTGGATCGCCGCGGCACCCTGCAAAAACATATGGATGAAATGGGTGATTTGATTGATGAAGGCAGAGCCAGATTGGCACAGCTTGATGCCGAGCTGGATGTTCTTGATGTTCGATTTTCTGCAATTGTTGAGCAAAAAGGCCTGTATGAGCAGCAGTTTTTTAACGAGGTGGATAATTTGTTGGGCGAGGATTCTTATGAGGATTTGCAGAGTTTTGTGGCGCTTTCCCAGGATGCGGCGCTTGTTGAGGCGCAGTTTAATTCCAAAAGAGTTGTCAGGGAAAAATTGATCAGCTCATTGGATGTTTTGATTCCGCGTTATGAAGACATTGTCAGCAATCAGGCGGCGCTGATTAAGGGGGTGAGGGTGTTTGATGTGGAGGATTCGAATATAGATGCGATTGTGCCTTTGGAATAGGTTGTGTGTCATGCTGAATTTATTTCAGCATCTCTTCAGATTGAGAGATCCTGAAACGAGTTCAGGATGACACGATGACGAGTTCAGGATGACACGATTGGGATGACACGAAATATTGTGTATTTTTGGTGCCGGGTGTATGTTGTGGGCTCCAAAACAAAGCCCGATGTTTGATCAGTTGTTGGAAAAAGTTCAGAGCTACAACAATGACCTTAACAAGGTTGGTCTGGAGTTTGCCTATGGTTTTGCCCAGAAGCATTTTGAGCGTATCGGAGGAGATTTTGAACATTCTCTTGGTGTGATTAAAAAGCTGCTTCCGATGAGGCCGGATGACGATACTTTGATTGCCGCGCTGCTTCATGATCTGTATGTGTCGCATAATGTCGATGATGCCAAGGTGAAGGAGCTTTTTGGACAGGGCGTAACGGGTATGCTCAACGGTTTGCGCCATCTTTCAAAGTTGAGTTATGCCCAAAATGACCGTAAATCCCAGCTCGAAATTCTGAGAAAAATGTTTGTGACCATGGCAAAAGATTTGAGGGTAATCCTGATTTGGCTTGCATGCAGGCTGTATGCTCTTGAACATATAGAGAAATCAACCGGACATGCTGAAATAATGGATATTTCTCTGGAGACGATGCAAATTTATGTGCCGATTGCTTCCAGGCTTGGTATTTATAGAATGAAAATTGAGCTTGAGGATCTCGCTTTTAAATATCTGAATCCGGAAGAATATAGTGTTGTAAATATGCAGATAGAAAAATATGGAAAATTAAAAAAAGGCGCGATCGATCTGATGTGCCGCCGGCTTAAGGAATTTCTCTATTCCAAAAATGTCGAAGCTAAGGTTTATGGCCGGCTGAAGAGCGTTTACAGTACATACAGAAAGCTTCAAAAGAAACATATAAATGCCGTGGAAGAGCTTTTTGATTTTTTTGCGATTAGGGTGGTGTTGCCGTGCGGGGAAGGAGCGCTTGATAAGCTGTATGGCGTGCTTGGTTTGATTCATAGCGAGTGGAGGCCGCTTTCGAGCAGGTTTAAAGATTATGTTGCGGTGCCTAAAGCAAACGGTTATCGCAGTCTGCATACTGTCGTTTTGGGGTTGGCCCCTAAAGATATGGATCAGCCTGTGGAGATTCAGATTCGCGATATGGAAATGCACCGTGAAGCCGAGTATGGTATTGCTTCCCACTGGATATATAAAAGTTCGCCGAAATATAATGCAAAGAAAGTTGGAACCCAGGTTGACTGGTTAAAGGGGCTGGAAAAACTACAGGAAATTTTCAGCTCGGAGTCCGACGTGTTAAAGGGTGTGGAGGTGGATATTTTTAAGGATAGAATTTTTGTGCTTACGCCCCGCGGCGAGGTGAAAGATTTGCCGGCGATGGCTTCTCCGGTTGATTTTGCGTATGCGGTACATACGGATATTGGGCATCATTGCGTGATGGCAAAAGTAAATGGTGTTCTTGTTCCTCTGGATCATGAGCTGAAAAATGGCGATGTGGTGGAGATTATTACCCGTCCCGATGCGGCGCCGAAGTTGAAATGGATTTCTCTGGCAAAGAGCAATTTTGCCAGGACTAAAATAAAATCATGGTTTACCGGACTGAATAGGGAGGCACATGTTAAAGCAGGGAGAGATCTGCTCAATGCGCAACTGGAAAGATTGCATAAGCCGCCTATGGATGCCAATTATTCTATTCTTAAAAATTATTGCGGCAGAAATCTGACTTTAGTGCAGAGAGATCGTCTTGTGGAAGAAGTTGGAAAAGGGTCGCAGATTGCCCGCGAAATAATCAGGAAAATTTATCCATACGAAAGAGTTTTATCAACCAGAATTTTTGATGCTGTTTCCAATGAGCCGGTTTCAGAAAAGGATGTGATTGTCGGCGGGGAGGAGGGATTGGTTCTGAGGTTTGCGGCTTGTTGCAGCCCAAGAAAGGGAGAGAATATCGTAGGTTATGTAACACGCGGCAACAGGGTGAGTATTCATTGTGAAGGCTGTCATTTGCTTGAAAATCTTGATGCGGAGAGGATTTTGAGAGCCTGGTGGAAGAATTTGAAGCAGGAATTGACCAGAGTTGGCATCAGGCTGACGGTAACGTCGCGCACCGCTTTAATTCCATCTATCACTGCAATTATTAATTGTGCCGGTGTGGAGGTTGTTGATTTGAAGATAAATTATGATGCAGACGGGGCTTATATCAACTCGTTTCTTCTTGATTTTGATGATTTGGATAAATTTGACGGGTTGATGGATAAGCTGGAAAATGTGGATGGGGTTTTACGAGTCTCCCGCCAGGACGACTTTTAAAAATTTCTGAAAATTGCACATTGCGGCGTCAGCTACGTTTTTTTCTGTTTGCCGTACCAGTACGAGAGATGCTGAAACAAGTTCAGCATGACAAAGTAGTTAGTTTCAGCATGACAAAGTAGTTAGTTTCAGCATGACAAAGTAGTTAGTTTCAGCATGACAAAGTAGTTAGTTTCAGCATGACAAAGTAGTTAGTTTCAGCATGACAAAGTAGCTGATTTTCGTAAACGGTTTTGTTGGTGATATCGGCGATAGAGAGCGCGCTGTTTAGTCTTTCAAAGTTTTCGCGGATGTTTTTGAAAGTGCGTTCCGTGGTTATTTCCGTGAGGATAATATTGCGCGGGCCAAAGTAAATTGAAGCCATGAAAACGTTTAAAGTTTCCAAATGGCCTGTGAATTTGCTGGTGATTTTGCGGGCTCCTTTAGCCACAATCCTTAACTTGCCCAATTCACGGCTGTAAATGTGGATGATTTTGTCCGATTCGCCAAGATTTTTATGGCCCAGGATGATGCCATTTATACTTGTTGCTTTCATAACGGCTCTTTATGAAGATATTCGTGAGTGGCGATCAGCGAGCTGATAATTCCCAGGATGATTGTGATGATGGTTTCTCCCAGAAAGATTGGCGCAAATTCAAAATTTAAATTAAGAGGGAGATTTTTGGAGACAGAGATGAGAATGAAAAAGCTGAGGGCGGTTGCAAGTATTGAATAAATGATGCTTTCCGTGATAAACGGTCCGCGGATAAACCAGTGTGGCGCTCCAACAAGTTTCATGATTCCAATCTCTTTTTTTCTGGTAAAAATGGTGATTTGCAAAGCATTGAGAATGATCAGCGTTCCTCCGATCACAAAGGTAAGAACCAGCCAGAAAATAATCTGCTCCGTGAAGGCGGTTGTTTTGATCAGATTGCCGGAAACACTGGCAATTATGGCGTTGTCGGAACTGCTGCTGATAGCGGCGATCATGGTCTGAAAACGTTTTTGATTCAGAAAATCTGTAATTGTTGAATGATAGCGCGGGTGGGTGGTTTTGATGTTGATGCTGGCCGGAAGGGGATTTTTCAGATTGTATTTTTCGAAGGCTGTGGAAATGTTGGGGTGGGTGAGTTTTATTGATTCCAGAGCCTCGTTTTTTGACGTGAAAGTCAGTTCGGCAACTCCTTCCAGAGTTTTAATTGTTGCGGCCAGATTTTCTATATCGATGTATTCGGTGTCCTCTTTGAGATAGACGATCAGATCGACTTTTTTACTGAGATTGCTGATTGCGGTTTGCGTGGTCGTATTGATTGCCAGAATAATGTTGAAAATAAAAATGATGGCGCCAATCACAAAAATTGTGGCCAGCGAAAGCAGTTTATTTCGCCAGATATTTTGGAGGCTCAATTTAATTATTCTCTGGAGCAGCAGCAGCGAGGACGGTTGATGCTTCATGCGCTGCATTGTACTTCAGGATGGAAGATTTGTACATGTCGGGATGGTATGGTCTCATACGGATTATTTTTGCATCCAGTTTTATATCCATGAGAAATTTTTCAAGGCGGTAGGTGAAGGCAAACTGGTCATATCCAAGCGCGATAATATCCGGACGAAACTCGCGGATTATTTTTGTTTTGTCTTTTTCATTGCCGAGAATGACGAGATCTGCCCAGCCGGTCAATTCTAAATTTTTTTTTCTTTCTTTTTCATTGTGATCGGGCAGGTCTCCTTTGATTTGGCGCACTGTTTTATCGCGGGCGATAACGGTAATTATCCTGTTGCCAAGCGAATGCGCTTGGACAAAGAGATTTTCATGTCCGGCATGCAGATAATCAAATGTGCCGAAAACCATGACTGTGGCGGTATTTTTTTTCATTGCAGATCGGGGATGAGAATATTTATCAGAATTATTCCCGCAAGGACGAGTATGATGACAGAAATAAGAATAATGTCGAGAATTTTGTTTGGTTGATTGGAGTTTGTAAGTGCCAATCTTAGGCTTGAAAAGCCATAAATCAGGCCGGTGATGATGAAGGGGATATCCATTGTTTTGTTGATGATTCCGGCCTGTTTGAGGTAGGCTCCGTTGGAGATGAATACGCTGGATCCAATGTGGATTATTCCTGTTATGATAAAAAAAATGAGGGAGACTTTTTTGATGTTTTCAATTGTGTTCATTTGGCCACGATTATATACTTTCGCCATGATTGATGAAAGCACTGTTAGGCATGTCTCAAAATTGGCCAGGATTGATCTGACCGATGGGGAAGTGCGGAAATTTTCCGGTCAGTTGGAAAAAGTGTTTGGGTATATGGAAATTTTGAATGAAGTGGATGTGTTGGGAGCGGCTGAGACAAGCCAGGTTACCGGCTTGAAAAATGTTACGGAAAAAGATGAAATTGTGCGCGGGCAGGCTGGCCGCGGAGAGTTGTTGAAATGTACGGAATTGCCTGTGGACAGCAATCAAATTCGGGTAAGCAGAGCTGTAAAATAATGAAGGAACCATATGTTTCATCATGTCTCTAAATAAACTTACAATAAAGGAGGCTGGTCAGGGGCTGAGGGGAAGGGATTTTAGTAGTGAGGAATTGACGAAGGCCTGTTTTGAGGAGATTGATGGGAAGAATGTGGGATTGAATGCTTTTGTGGAATTGGACAGGGAAGGTGCGCTGGAGCAGGCGCGCGCGGTGGACGAAAAGTTGGCTGGCGGGGAGGAGCTGCCGATTTTGGCGGGTGTGCCTTGCGCTGTGAAGGATATTATAAACACCAAAGGTGTGAGGACGACATGCTGCTCGCCGATTTTGCGTGATTTTGTGCCGCCGTATGACGCGACTGTGGTGGAAAAATTGAAAGAACAGGGGATGGTGATGCTGGGAAAAACGAATCTGGATGAATTTGCGTGTGGGGCATCGACTGAACATTCTTTTTTTGGTGTAACAAAAAATCCGCATAATGTGAAATGTGTTGCGGGAGGGTCGTCCGGTGGAAGCGCTGCTGCTGTGGCTGCGGATATGTGTGTATATTCTGTCGGTACGGATACCGGCGGATCGATCAGGCAGCCGGCGTCTTTTTGCGGAGTGTATGGGCTAAAGCCGACTTATGGGCGGGTCAGTCGCAGCGGTGTGACATCGATGGCATCGTCGTGGGATACGATTGGGCCGATTGCAAAGTCTGTTGAGGATATCGCTCTGGTGATGCAGGCGATTGCGGGGAGGGACAGGCGGGATTTGACTACTTTGGATGTGGCGGTGCCGGATTATTCTTCATTTTTGAATGGGAATGTTAAAGGATTAAAGATTGGCTTGCCGAAGGAATATTTTGGAGAGGGGGTGAAAAAGGAGGTGACGGATTTGGTTATGAATGTAGTGGAAAAATTGCGTGAGAGTGGTGCGATTGTTAAAGAAGTGAGTCTGCCCATGACAAAATATGCGGTGGCGGTTTACTATATCACTATGCCGGCGGAACTTTCTGCCAATCTGGAAAGATTTGATGGTGTCAGGTATGGCAAAAAGCCTGTAAAGCCAAGTGATGATCTGGTGGATTATTATTTCAAAGCCCGCGGGGAAGGATTTGGTGATGAAATTAAACGTCGCATTATGATTGGGACTTATGTCCTTTCGGCTGGTTATTATGATGCGTATTATAAAAAAGCCCAAAAAGTTAGGACACTGATAATCCGTGATTTTGAGCGGGTTTTTGAAGAAGTTGATGTGTTGGCGGCTCCAGTTTCACCGTTTCCGGCTTTTGAAATCGGAGAATTGGTGGATGATCCGTTGGCGATGTATATGGCGGATGTGTTGACGATTCCGGCTAATGCCGCGGGAATACCGGCAATTTCCTGTCCGGTTGGCAATACGATTGCTGGGTTGCCTGTCGGCCTCCAATTTATGGCGCCGCAATTTGAGGAGGGGCGACTTTTGACTGCGGCCTCGGTGCTGGAGAATCTCTAAAAATTGCTGCACTACGGAGTTTACCCTGAGCTTGTCGAAGGGTCGACTGCGTTATTTCGGCAAACTGCCAGCACATGTTAAAAATGGCGCGCTGGCTGTTGGCGATTTCGCTGCTTTCGATGATCATTCCTATCAGTTCATCTTTAAAAGATATGATGGCTACTTTGTCATCATAGATATTTATTTCGTTGGTAAAATCAAACTGTTTTGGCGGGAGGAGCCGCATCTCGCGACACGCCGATTTGTCCTGTGCGTGGACAAGTTCTCCCGCTTTGTCTTTTGGGCAGATTCCTTTGAGGAAGATCTTTTTTTTGACTCTTTTTGCTATATATTCGTCATCATAGTTTGGCCAATGGATGCGGATTTCATAAGAATTTGAATAATTGAGAATATCTGTTTTGCTGGTAAGAGTATCCGCGTAAATCAGTTTTATTCCTTCCAGGCCTTCAAAATAGCGGACACGCGGATGATTGATCTCACCTGTGAGTCTGCGGAATTTTGGAATGGAGCGTCGCAGATCGTTAGTCCTTTTTTCAAATTCTTCTAACAGAATTTCCGGGTTGATGCTGCTGAAATACCGGATTTTGTCCTGGTTGAAAAAACTGACAAGCCCTTTTTGCTTTAGTTTTTCAAGGATGTCGTAGGCGGTAACTCTGTTTATCCCTGCGATATGCGCGATATCGGAAACCGGTGCTGTGCCTTTTTGGGTGCAGGCGAGGTAAACTTTGGATTCTTTGTCGGTAAGTCCAAGGCTGATTAATATGTCGATAAGCTGTTTATCCATGTTGTAGAAATTTACAACCGGAGTGAAGTTTAACAGCTATGCCGGCTGGCAGCAATTGATAATTAATTTTTCGATGGCCAGCATGAGCTCTCTGTTGTCGGTGGCGTAAGTTTTGATGAGGCCGGTTTTGAAATTATGATCGATTTCGAGGAGGTCATTATGAATTTTCTCAAGTTTTTGAGAATTGAAATTTCGTGATTGTTCTGCGGTTTTTTGAATGACAAATGGATGCTGCTGAAGTTTTTTACCGATGTTGAAGGTTTTTTCGCCTTTGCTGATGAGATCCTGTACCTGCAGCAGGATGCGGAAATGACGTACTATCATGAAAAAAATTCCCATAAGCTCTTCACCGCTTTCGCAAAGAATTGAAAATATCTTCAGTGACTGTTTTTGATTTTTTTGGGCGATGGCGTCTGTGAGCTTAAAAATTGATGAAGAAAGAGATGAAATGGAAATGTCTTCGATCATCTGTTGAGTGATTTCCCTGCCGTTGGCGTGAGTTTTGAGTTTTTCGAGCTCGTTATTGAGCGACCAGAGGTCGCTGCCGCAAAATTGGCCGAGATAGTTGGCGTTGGCGAAACTGATATTGATTTTGCGTTTTTGGGCTTCGTCAAATATCCATTTGGAAATGGTTGCCGGATGCGGGGGATTGAATTCCGTCACTTCGCCGATTTGGGAGATTTTTTTATAGAGGGAGGTGCGTTTGTCGGCCGGTTTTGTTTCATAAAAAACGATGATACATTCTTCGGCGGAGCTGTCGAGGCTTTCAGCAATTTTTTTCTGATCCTCCGCATCGGCCTCTTCCAGAAAATCTTTGATGATGATCAGTCTTTTTTCTGAAAACAGGGGGAGCGCGCCGATATTGGTTATAAATTCGGATAGATTTATATTGTTTCCATCGATTATTTCCAGCGTTTCATGGCTGTATTTTCTGGTGAATTCTTTCTGCCAGTGTTTTATTTTTTGACTGCTGGTGTAGCTGTTTTCGCCGTGGAAAAGGTAGATGTGTGGCATGGGAGTATTATATTGATGAAAAAGAATTTATATTAAAACCCTCTTGACAAAATTGAATAATCATATATACTAGAGATGATAATTTTTAAACAGTTTTTTCTATGGAAATTCCAAAATCATTGAAGTCGGCTGCTCTTGCCCTTTCTCTCACACTTGGCAGCGGTGCTGCTGCAGAAGCTAAAGAAAAACCGGTACCTCCTGTTCCTGCTGACGTGCGTGCGCAGGGTGGAGATGCGGTGGTTGATTGGATGATCGATAAGGGTGTGATAACAGCAGAAGAGTTACAAAAGCATGTTGCGGGGAAAGTTTCCGGCGCTGCAGAGGCGGTTGCAGATGTGGCTGAAGGAAGTACACTTTTAAATAGATTTCGTTCTCAATATGATGCATTACCTGATACTGCCTTTAAAGTTGGCGTAAAGCCTTCATGGAAAGCTGTTGCTGCAAAACTGACATCGGATGTTTTGGCAAAGGCAAATAAACTTGAAGATCCGAAGATATATGGAGTTAATGGTGAGGGACAGCTTTTAATGGGGGACGGTGGAAACGAAGTGCCGAGTTTTACTCTTGGAAAGAATTATTTTGACTCCAGGAGTGCCACCAAAGTACATGGTTTAAGCCTAATGACTGAAGGTGAATATAGAGCTTTCAATAATGGCAATATGGAATTAGAAGGATTTACATGGCTTGAAGGTGGTGAAGCGTCTTCCGTTGCGTTGGATGGATGTTGGAATGTGCGCGTTTTTGTGCGCGAGGGCAGTCCGAAGTATGAGAGCAGTCGCCTTGGCGTGCGGCGCGTGCTCAGGGTTTCCCTTTAACATTTGAACTTTTAATTTTCTTTTATTTTTTATCTTTGTTTTTTTAATAAAAAGTTTTATTGTCAGAATGCGTGGTGAATAGTCACCGGTCAGCTTTTTCCAGTAATTCCGGCTCTCCGGCTACCACGAGCTGTTCTTTCAAAAAGCGTCTATGTTCCTTTCTGCTGCATACGTGATGGCTGCGGCTGTCTCCGTGTTACGGACAGGCTTTCTCAATTGCGCCTTCCGTTGCGTTGAATGGAAATTGGAATGGAAACGTTAATGTGAACGAGAACAATCCGAAGAATGAGAACAGAAACCTTGGCGTGCGGCGCGTGATCAAGGTTTATTTGCTATGTCTGTTTTTGAGTGGGATAGTTTTGGTTTACTGTTAGCCATAAATATCTAATGCGCAGTTGTCTATTTTGGCGTGCAATCATCATGTAAGTCTTGAAAAATTCATCGGAAATGATATGGTAAGTATCTCCTTTATTTTTTAACAAAAACCATAATGATTGATCCGAAAATTCTTCATCAGAAATTTGTTCAAATGGGCAGACAGAGAAATAAATTAATGTATGAAATGCTCGCGATACTTCCCGATATTTATGAAAGTGAAATTTGGAAAAAGTATGCGGCAACAATAGAGGAATATGCTGGAAAACTTGGTGGAATACCTGGAAGTGTTGTCAGAAAAAGACTGAATTTGGAAAAAACTTTGGAGAATAAACCTTTTCTTAAAGAAGCGATCAAAGATGTCGGAATTCATAAGGTCTATGCGGTTGCCAATATTACTACTCCGGAAAATGATGAAGCCATGGCTGACAAATTGAAGCATATGAGCAAATCAGCGATAGTAACTTTTGCAAAAGAGATGAGAAAAAAGAAAATGAATAAAACTGAAAATGATGATTATACGATGAGACTTTGTAATACCTGCGAAGCAATACCTGAAGAAATTACTATCAAAATGGATGCTGAGATGACTTTTCTGTTTAAAAAATTGAAACAAAAATTGGGGGATAAAATTAATAATCGGGATTTTCTAAAAAATCTGCTTTTGAAGCTTGTAGATGAGGAATTTCCAAAAGCTCGTCCCGGGACGAACTTGGCAGAAAAGGAAAAAAATGATGAAATAACAAATACTGTCATGGTGAGCCTGTCAAACCATGATACTGAAAAATTGCATGGATCCCGAAACAAGTTCGGGATGACACGGTTAGACAAACCTATAAGTCGCCACATTCCAGCACCAAAAAAACGCCAAGAGCTGGCCAAAACCAGTGGTCATTGCGCCTATCCAAATTGCAATCATCCACCGGAAAACTGGCATCATCGCGATCGATTTTCACAATCAAAAAGCCATGAATCCGTAGTGCCGCTCTGTAAAAATCACCACGAATTCATGCATAATGGACTGATTAAAAATGAATTGGCGGAACCGAAAACTTGGCAGATTGATATTAAAAATCCAGTCACAAATAACATCGATCTTGCCTATAGGAAGCATTGGCAGGAGGCGCTGCTATAAAAAAATCTTGCTTACTATGACAAATTTATAGAGATCCTGAAACGAGTTCAGGATGACACAGGAGAAGGAGAAGGGATTTTTGCGAGGCAAAAATCTGCAGGATGACACAGGAGAAGGAGAAGGGATTTTTGCGAGGCAAAAATCTGCAGGATGACACAGGAGAAGGAGAAGGGATTTTTGCGAGGCAAAAATCTGCAGGATGACAC
>JACPLZ010000049.1 GCA_016186245.1 Candidatus Peregrinibacteria bacterium
GGCATCTGGATTCAACAGTTGTATTGTCCCGCGGTTTGTCCGAGCTGGGTATTTATCCGGCGATTGATCCGCTGGATTCCACTTCCACAATTCTTTCTGCGGATGTTGTCGGCGAGGAGCATTATGCGGTGGCCCGCGGCGTCCAGAAAATTCTCCAAAGATATAAGGATTTGCAGGATATCATAGCGATTCTTGGTATGGAGGAATTATCGGAGGATGATAAATTGACGGTGAGGCGCGCGCGCAAAATCCAGAAGTTTTTGTCACAGCCGTTCTTTGTTGCCGAGACGTTTACAGGACGTGATGGGAAGTATGTGACTTTAAAGGATACGGTTAAAGGGTTTAAGCAGATTTTGGATGGAAAATGCGATGATATTGATGAGGGGTTGTTTTATATGAGGGGTGGAATTGATGAGGTTAAATAGTTTGGATCGATAATTTTTATGTCCATGGCCAATAAAATGGAGTTTAAAATAGTTACGCCGGAAAAAATCATCTATGATGGACAGGTTGATAGTGTGACTTTTCCTGCGGTTGGTGGGGAAATTACAGTGCTGGCTGGGCATATACCCTTGGTTTCTGCTATTCGTCCCGGAGAATTGAAGATTAAAAAAAATGGAAATGTGGAATATTTTTCGGTGATGAAGGGGGTTTTGGAGATTGATGGAAAGTCGATGATGCTTTTGACGGACGCAGCTGAAAGAGCTGAAGAAATAGATGAAAAACGCGCAGAGGAGGCGCGGGAAAAAGCGAAAAAACTGATGGCTGACAAGAGGCAGGATAAAGAAGGATATGCGGATGCGGTTGCTTACATGGAAAAAGCGTTATCGAGATTGCGTGTTGCGCGAAAACGTAGGAGGGGAGGCCATAAATCAAGCATGGAAGAATAATTATGGAAGATAAAAAAATTGAAAACAAGCAGGATGAAAAAGTTTGGTCGGCCTATGAGCTGGCTTTGAGTTTAGGCTATATGATTATCATTCCGATACTGATATTTGGGATTGGAGGAGTAATGCTGGATAAATGGCTGGATTCGTTCCCGATATTTGTGGTAGTGGGAGCGTTGCTGGCCGTGGTGTCATCATTGTTTATTGTTTACAGGAAGACCAAAGATATACTTAAAAATTATACGCCTAAGAAAAAATAATCATGGCTGAATTTGTACCGCCAACACTGGCATCGGAAACTATTGCGCGTATCGGAAGCTTTGAAGTGCGCAATACTTTGATTGCGTCCACAATGGTAATTGTTTTTTGGGTTGTAGTAGCTCTTTTTGTTAGAAGAAGAAAATACGCCATGGTGCCAGGCGGCATACAGAATGTAATGGAAATGCTGATTGGTGGATTTTTTAATTTTTTTGATGGAATAGTGGGGGATGAAAAGAAAACGCGGAAATTTTTTCCGTTGGTGATGACGATATTTTTCTTTGTGATTGTTTCTAACTGGATGGGGCTTTTGCCTGGGTTTGGGAGTATCGGGTTTTGGGAAACGCATGAGGGGAAGGAAATTTTTGTTCCGATTTTCAGATCAACCTTTGCGGATGTGAATATGACGCTGGCTTTGGCGTTGATTTCGGTTACTTCAGTACAGATTTTCGGCTTTGCGATGCTTGGTTTAAAAAGGTATGGCGGGAAATTTTTTGTGAATCCATTCAGGGATTTTATAGGGAGTTTTGTTGGAATACTGGAGCTGGTTTCGGAATTTTCCAAAATGATTTCATTCTCTTTCCGTCTTTTTGGAAATATTTTTGCCGGGGAAATATTACTGCTGGTTATTTCGTTTTTGGTGCCTTATATAGCGCCTCTGCCGTTTTATGGGCTTGAGCTTTTTGTTGGATTTGTGCAGGCGCTGGTGTTTGCGTTTTTGACGGTGGTGTTTTTGAAGATAGCTACGACGTCCCATCATTAGGAAATATCTGAAATCGCGCACTGCATCGTCAGCTGCGCAATTTTCTACTCACCGTACTACTAAGTACGGTTCTGTCGAAAATAGCTTGCTTCCTTGCATTGCATCGATTTCAGGTATTTCTTGAGTTTTCAAAAATGGCTTGTCTCCTTGTATTGCAGCAATTTTGAAGAATTTCAGCATTTGACTGGACAGATTTAAAATATTGCCTATAATGACAAACCTATATAATAATTTTAAAAACATGGGATTCAATGATTTACCAAAAGGTTTCGATGGTGAACAAAAACGTCGTGTAGATTTTCAATGTGATGATCAAAAACTGAAATATGATGCAGATGGTTTAGTTAAACTTACCAGGGGTCGACTTGGAAAAGAAAAAGTGTCTGTGGCAGAGGTTTTCGATTTTGCAACCAGAAGCGAGGATACTGATAGTATATTGGCGAATGTATTGCGGAGAGCTATTGCAATTGTATTAAAAGGAAAATCGGAAGGAGGATCGGAAGAAATAGGTGAGCCAAATATCGATAGGCAAGAAATATCGGAATATGTGGGTGAATTGGTTGATAGTCAGTATGGTAAATCATTGACCAACCTGCAAACCTTTGATCTTTATAATGCTGAAAAACCAAAACCTGATGATCTGGTAGCGCCAACA
>JACPLZ010000057.1 GCA_016186245.1 Candidatus Peregrinibacteria bacterium
TCCCGACTTGCCGACAATTACGTTGCCGGATCTGATTCCAGGGTTAAAAATTGAAATACCAGGGTTTGAAGTGCCGGAGTTTCCTGAATTAATCATGCCGGTTTTGCCGGATCTGCCGCCATTGTCCATCCCTCAATTGCCTGACCTGCCGAGACCGCCAAAAATCCCGCCAATTTCCGATCTTGTGGCTGATGTTGCGGCCAATCTGCGTCCGATTTTTACGATACTGTGCCTGCTTAAAAATGGCCTGATTCCGGTGCCGGAAGCCGGTCTTGCCGCTGAAATTGAGACGCTTACCCAGCCTGGCATACAGGCGATAATTCCGATTTTGAAACATCTTGCGGTGCAGTTGCCGCCGATTCAATATGATTACGTCAAGGAAATGAGGCTGAATGCACAGTTGCGTTTTGACATTGATACCACTGGAATTGTGGAAGCGGTGCAGGCAGGAGCTAAAATCTGGAATAAAGAAGTCGGAGATATCGTGAAAGCTATAAACAGATTGCTGGCAATTCCTTATGGCGAGATGTTAAGCCAAGCAATTGAACTTGCGATTAAGAAAGCGGAGGAAGAAGGTCTAAAATATATCGAAGAGGAAGCCGGCGATGCCGTGGAAAATTTGAAGCCTGTCTTACTTGACGATGGTGGCCGCAACTCAAGTTTCACCCCTGAATATTCCACAGATGATTATGGCGTAAAACAGCAATACGACGCGCTTAATCGCACCCTTTCCGAATTCATAAATAATCTGGAAACCGACGCGGGTTACCCTGATAAATTTTATCTTACCGCGACAGAAACTCTTTTGGATCGGGATGATCCAATTCTAAACAAACCTTTGGGCGAAAATATTGCATTGGGTGATCTTCCAAATGATCCGTATATCCGGCGACTGGCCGATTTGAGAAATTCCTTATTCTCATATGCTAAAAATTTGAATGAGAACAATGATCTGCTGGCGCAAATTGATGACTATAATGATTTTACAAAAGCGCTGGCTGACGGCGATGAGAGTCTGAAGATTGCAGCAGCTTTGACCGGCACCGATGTTGCCGGCGTTCAGAGGGAAAATGATTTTCCTGCCGGACAAAAAAATCTAAATATGAGCTTTTTGGGAGAAAATGTGGAAAGAAAACTACTGGCCCAGGCTGACAATACATTTGGCGATCAAAGGCTTTTGGCTGCGGAAATTGCCGATGATTACACAGCCACCTTTGTGCCGAAAGGATTTTTTATTGTCGCGGACGGAGTGAATGAAAATGTCCTTGGATACACTTTGGAACTCGGCAAAAACATGCAGAGTATTTTTAACGATGTGGATAGAGATGAAGATGCCGATATTATTTTCTCCATGGGCGGCGATGTTTATTTGAAAGAAAACCGCACAAACAAGCCTGATTTGCCTGCCGGTAATTTTATAATCAGTTTCGATAAAAATACCGTGTCGGACTATGCTAAAAATGCTCCGGTGGAAAATTTATCAGTCCCTTACACCGGCTCCGGAAAAGTTGATCTCAATTGGCAGCCAAAACCTGGAGCTGTTTCCTATGAAGTAAAAATCAGAAAATCATTGAATGACGATATTTCCGATGCTGTCGTGGACATGGATACAACCGCGACAAAAATTTCCCTTCAACTGCAAAATGGAAATTATTATGCGAAGATATTTGCCGTTGATAATGATGGCAATAGATCAATGGCATCGGATGATATTATTTTGTCGCCTCAAAGCTGCGCCGATAAAGAGCCGCCGTTTGCGGCTGTTGAAGACAGCTACGACGTATCCATTCTAAAAGACCTGGAAATTGACACTAAAAACTCTTTCGATGCTGATGGAGAAATTGTTGAATATTACATGGAAGAAATGTCTTCCGGCAGGATTTTGTGGAGCGATAAAGACCTTTCTAATGATAGCGATGGAGATGGAAATGCCGCCAACGATCGCAATAATACAGTGTTTAGAATCGGCCCATTCACAAAAAAAGAAGACATCGGCATTCATAAATATATACTGCATCTGATAGACCAGTCCGGAAACAGCTCGTCAACCGAAATGGCTGTAAATGTTTTTGCGCCGCAAATAAGTCTCAATGATACGTTTGCGCGGACTGGCATCGCCACAGGCGCGACCGAGGCGGCAGTTTCAGAATTGCCTTTTTCCATGATGAGGGAAAGATTGATTTATCGTCTGCCTGAGGAATCGTTAAAAGTTGTACCGCGGCTTGAGAAAGCAGCGGAGGGTATTACCGATGCGGATGGCTCATATACTCTGGATAATTTCAATTCTGAAAATCTGATTTTTGTGGAAAATGCCGCAGGAAAAGTGGTGGCAAAGATACAGCCGTCCACCGGAAATATCGGCGAACTTGCCGATGGATATTCGACCCGTGTTAATGAGGCCTATCCCCCATTTAAAGCTACCAACGTGGAAATAATGTCAGCCGGCGGCGATGTGATGGCTACGGTTTATCTTGTTTCCAACGGCAATGTTGATGTTCATATAAATAGTCCGGCAAGCGGGGTAAATGTTACCGATTTTCAGGGAGATGAATATAAATTCGTGAGTCTGCCGGCAAATGACCGCAGTTATCCTGGCGGAGCAATGCTTGTTGGAGGCGGTAAAAACCCATTGCTGGCCGTGGATACCTCCGGCAATATTTTGATTCTGGATGAAGGTGTAACTCTGCGCAGAAAAAATAATGATCTTAGAAATGATCCACTTACCATTGAAGTGCGCATTGGCGGGGACACCGCCGGAGAAATTTTTGTCAATCCGTTTAGGGATGGCGCCTCTGTTGTCGGCCCGAAAGATATTCCGGCGGCCACTCCGGTCGGCCCTTCCGAAGCAGCGATTTATGGGTCATATCCGTTTGATTTCAATTCTGAAACAGCGACTTTTGTGAATCGCGATCAGACTGTAAGCAGAGAAGAATTTGTAAGAATGGTGCTCAATATGCTCTGTATAATTCCAAGAAAGGAAGCATATCAAAATTTTGCGGCGGGAAGCGGTTATTCGGATATTGAATTTAAGACCGGCGATGAAAATTTTGCCTATATCAAAGAAGCAACCATGCTGGGATTGGTGGAAGGATACAAAGGCGAGGCGTATGAAAACGGGCTTCTCCCATTCAAACCGGAAAATCCGGTGAGCCGCGCCGAGGCGGTAAAAATTATTCTGGAAGCAATGGAACTGCAAAATCTGATTTCCCTAGAAAATGTTAGTGAAGGCAGTCCATGGTATGAGCCTTTTATGCGGCTTGCGGGGGATGTAAACGGAAAATTCATCATCACCGATGAAGAAGCCCGTGATGCCGAAAAAGAGCTTAAATACGGCGCTCTTGTGACCATGGCTGAGCGTGTTTTGACAATTTCCGATTGCGTAAAAATCGATAAAGACAGGGATGGCATGTCCGATTATTGTGAAGCAAAATATGAAATCGATGATCCCCTGAAAGACGAGGACGGTGACGGACTGCAGAACAAAGATGAATGTTTTTATGGCTTAAATCCGAAAGATTCCGATACCGACAATGGCGGGACAAGCGATGGACAGGAAATAAATTTTGGGACCAATCCCCGCCACAGGGCCGATGATCCCGAGGACAATGATGAAGATGGTTTGAGCGATTCTGCGGAAATTTTGATTTATGGCACAAATCCAAACGATGAAGACAGTGATGACGGCGGCACGGATGACGGCCAGGAAGCGGTGAATTTAACTGATCCGCTGGATGGCCTGGATGATGGAAAAAGAGGCAAACGAAACTCTGGAGAAGATGGCATTTATATCGTTCCGGCAAAGTGCGATACCTGTCCGTGCGTGTCCACCCTGATTGATTCGGCGGAGGTGGTTGAGGGCGATAAATTCTTTCCGGTCATCGGAACTTTTGGCGAAGACGGCAAAGATGACGGCAAAGTTGATATTTTTTCCAAAGGAAATGAAGTTATAATCGAAGAAATACAATGATAAAAAAAATTACAGCAGGAAAAATCGCAGCCGGTCTGATAATTTTACTTTTTGTGGAAAACCATGCCGCTTTTGCGCTGGCAGTGGATCAGAAAAAACTGGAAGCGCTAAGGGATGCGCCAATAGAAGATTGCGAGCGGCATCTGCGTCCGTTGTTTGATGTCGAGCTCAGGGAATTCCAAAAATTTATCGAAGAAAATTTCCAGAATAAAAGCATCAACAGCTCGCTTACAAATATCGCCCTGTCGCGCTATCGGGAATACAAATTGGCGCTTAAACAGATTTTTTTGTATCTGAAACCGGGCGCAGATGCGGACGCCACTTATTTCAGCGAAATTTCCGCTTATGGACAATGTAAAAATATCATGGATTTTTATGCCGATTCGGCGAAAGAACAGATGATGCGGCATATCAAAAACACAACCGCGATAAAAAAAACAGCTATTCTGCTCGAAAAATATCAGGCGATTAACAATCAATTACGGCAGCTTAATCTGGATATCGCCCAAATATACGGGCTGTTTAAATCGTTCGAGGCAAAGCTGCCGGGGTTTTTACAATATTGCATAACAAAATGAAAATTCATAAACACATCATAGTCAGCCTGATCAGCGCAATTTTTACCGTGATTGCGGTGTATGGCGGCTACACGATCTATGCCGCCGGCGATGAGCCCGATGGCAATTTTAGAGCCCCCGGACTGGATTTTGATGAGGCGCTCGATCTTTATCATGAGGAAATGAACTATTATTTTAACAATAAAATAGAGCAATTGAATACACTGTTAATGGAAGAAGATTTTTTTGAAAAGGAAGAATTTAAGACGCCAGGGGATAAAGTGTGCGCCGATGAAAATGTGAGCACATATTGCGTATCAAATGGAGCTTTAGACATTTATCTGGATTATGTTTTTACCCTTGATAGGATTTCCACGGAGCTGTCCAAGCTGCGGGAAGACGATGATGTTGAGGATATTTTTGAACGCACCCTTGAGCGCAATCAAAAAATCGCACCTGAATATGATATTGCCAAACAGGCTATGGAAGCCACTCTTGCGGCCTATAACGAATATCGCCTGGCTTTCCCAGCCCATAAAAAGTACAGGATTAAAGGATTTGCGAAAAGAAACCGATAAATTTCCAATTAAATTTATTGATTCCACTTCCGACCAATGCAAATGAAAAATGTTTTAGCTGTCATCATAGGGGTCGTATTTGGAGCGGCGATTGCCGTAACATTCATCAATACGGACATTGCTCACGGCGAGACAGAAGGTGATGGCGATGCCGGTGATACTGTCGGCGTATGGAATGAAATGGTTGCTTCAGCGGATACTATTGACTGGCGTGACGTTTTTGCGCCGCTGGACGGAGATCCGGGCGAGGATATGTACTCGTTGATATATGCAAAATTAAATGTCCTGCCGCGAAGAAATGCCCTTAAAGAAGTCGGCTTCAATTACGGGCTGACAACCGATGAGGTGGATGCCGCGCTGAAAGGCGCGATTGCTCCGATTCTAAATAATCCCGACAACATCGGTGGAAGGATGACGCGGGAGGATGCACTGGCAACAGTAAAAAACCTGCAGGAGGATTATGCGATGATTTTTGAGGTTTATGAACTTGAGCAGGAGGTCGATGCCACGATCCGGCCGAGCGAGCTTTTTGCCAATGGAGATCTGGCGGATTCCGGTTTTGATCTCGTGCATGATTTGACGGTGATCGAGGAAATTCTGTTTAAAAAAGATACGCCTGTAACTGTCGGCGCACCTTATAAAAGCGCCCTGACTTCTCCGTATAATCCAACTATCAAAGAGCGTTTTTATGGAAGAGATTATCTTACAAGTGAAACACCGGAGGCTGTGGAAACTTCACCTTACAGTATTTCTTCGGCGCTTAGCGCCGGTGATGGCGGCGGAGGGAAAAGAGAAAATCTGGAAAGTGATGTCTGCATAGATGAAAATTCTTTTAAAAAAGCATTGGAGAATTTTGAGGGCGGTGAAGAAAATGATGAAGCCGGAGTTTTGAGGGGTGGGAAGGAAGAAGAGGGAGAAAGGTTGCTCGCTCCGCTCGCAACTAAGGCGCTGGCTGATGATTGGCGGCTGGAATGGTGTCCCGAATTAGCGGCAGGAGCCCCCGGCGTATCGGCAAATTTGGGCTTATGTCTGGAAACAAAACTTGTTTTGGACAGGGTATCCCCTTTTCAACCAAAAGACAGTTGCGTGCAGTGCGAGGTAAAAAAGATTATCGAGAATCTCGATAAAGTTCTCACCCATACCCTTATTCCAAATAAAGTTACCGGAAATTTGTTTGAATCCGCAAAATGCAAGACATCCGGAACGTTTCTGGATATACAATTTATCACCATCTGGAATCCCCTGCCCGTTCCGCCGAATGATGATTTGATTTATTCAAAAAGCCTGTCCGAAGAATGGGATGAGTTCGTCGGAAGGTATCAGTCGCTGCTGCCGTACGTCGATGAAAATAACGAACAATACACCGAGGATTTCCAGGTGCGATTCCAGGAACAGTCCGCGCCAAAAGATTTAAGCCGGGAGGAATTGTTTAATGCCATAGCAAAAATA
The DNA here is from genome assembly GCA_016186245.1 of Candidatus Peregrinibacteria bacterium. GTDB lineage: Bacteria > Patescibacteriota > Gracilibacteria > UBA1369 > LOWO2-01-FULL-3 > JACPLZ01. The sequence goes on from JACPLZ010000057.1 coordinate 6,552, forward strand.
AAGGCAAAAAACAGGTCAGAAGCGGAACTGGGCGTAAAAAATATTGAACTGGGAGATAGCGTTGGAAATGTCCTGCTGTATGGGCGCGAAGTGCTGGGGGAAATGCTGCAGATGAACGCAATGTTTGAAAATTTCAATGATATGTTTGAAAAAATGGACGAAGAAGCGTTAAAAAAAATAAAAGCCAAAGGATATGTCTATTAAATGCCGGAAAAAACTGGCGGTGATTATTTTGGTCAGTCTGCTTATGCCGACTACTGCCGCGAGCGCCCAGGAAAGTGAGGAAAGCGATGCGCCGGCTGACATCGAAACAGGCGTTAATATTGAAACAGGCGTTAATGGAGATCAGAGTCTGCTGCGTTGCGCGGAAAAAGGCGGGCTGGATTATTCCGACTTTTTAAATGCAGTAATATTCAGCGATAATTTTTTTGAGGGCGTGGTGGAACCGTGGATAGATATTGTCAGGCGCAATCGCTGTCATGCTGTGGATATTGAGCGGCTGGTGAAACAGCAGGATAAACTGCGCGGGGCGATTCGCGGCGCATACTTAAGCTGTAATACGGAAAAATTGCCGGCGCTGGAAAAGAGGCATCATGAACTCACTGCGGAGATTTATTATGTCAGGCATATCGTTAACGAGGGATTGATCTCGGATTTGTCGGATGAATTTTTACGCAATGAAGAATTGGTGCGCGAATTCGTCATTACCAAACGCGACAAAATTTATAAGGAAATGAAGGAACGGTATGTGCGGGAGGATTTTTTGAGCCAGGCGGATTTTGATGATCTGTTTTTGAAACTGGAAGTGAAATATCAGGACCGTATTTTCAGTTATATTTTGTGCGAAGAAGGGGTTTGGCAGCAGGTGGAAAAGAAATGGGATGAGTTTAAAAAATACTACACCGATGATTTGAGCGGGCTGGATGAAATGGGCCAGGTGTTGGTTAAAAAGGGGAAAATTCTGAAAAAAGAAATAAAAAAAACGGAGCTATTGCAGCTTTTGACCACGGATAAAAGTATCACAGATTATCTTGGATCATTTGTCGAAGCGGAAATCAGAGCAGAGGGTCTGGAAGAAAATCTGGATAAAACAATAGAGGCTTTTACCGAAAAGTTTGATGGAGATACTGCGCCGACGCAGGATATTCTAAATGCATACTCGGGATCGTTCAGAGAACATGATATTTTAAAAATGGAGGCGGAAATGAGGGCGTATTATGACATTATGTACGGACAGGCAAGCGACGGCAGTGTAGGGTTGTTTATGGAAACTCTTGATGAACCGGATGGTTTGATACCTCTGCTGGAGGCCGGTTTTCCCCGCATACAGAGGTTAACAGACAGCGCGGAAGTTATGAATGACAGGCAATGCCCGTAACTGCATGCTGAAAAAATCCGCCGTGGCGGATTTTTTCTGGGCTTATCTAGGGACTTGTAGTTCGTGGGCACGAACTTAAGGAATGGGAGTTTTTTATAAAAACGGTTTATTTGTGTACGAATGCCACTATCATGTTCATCATTTTCTCTTTTAGTCTTGTCTGATCCTCGATGCCATTAAGCTCAAACGTCATATCGGTCATCTCGGCAAAGCAATATGGGCAATTGTGGCCTTTGCTTGATATTGAT
>JACPLZ010000010.1 GCA_016186245.1 Candidatus Peregrinibacteria bacterium
GCTCGCCACCTTCGGTGGCTCGCAACTGGCAACTACAACTGGAAATACTGCTGCTTCTCTTCACTGTTTTTCTGATCAACGCTGTAATGCGCATGGATTGTCGCAGAGGGTCTATTTTTATCAGAAACGGGCTGGGCGGCTGGAGAGGAGAAATGTTGCTCGCCACCTTCGGTGGCTCGCAACTGGCTCGTAACTGATCTATCTTCAAGAAATTTTTGCACCGCACTTTCCTTGATTCTATAAACTCTTCCCAGCTTTACCCCCTGTAATTTTCCTTCCCGGATAAATTTCAGGATTGTGAAGGGATGCACCTGAAGAATGTTGGCAACCTGCTCTGTGGTAAAAAAATTCTCGATCATTTAATTTCTGTAAACCGGATTAAACTTTAATAAATTTGATTTAATTTCATTAAAGGTAATCCAACTTTACCACTCTTTAACTGGTTTTTCAAACATTCTTCAATTTCAAATGTCATTTCAAAGCGGGTCGACTTTAACATAGTTAACATAATTTTTCAATATTTTTGGCAAGTTAATTTAATTTAGCTAAATTTAATTAAAGTCTATCGAGTCTGGACATATTCAACAAATTCACTGTAGTTTATTAAATTCTATTAAAGTTAATTAAACTTTAGCGAATCTAACGAGTAAGTCAAAGGTTGGCAAATTAGCGGTCAAACTGTTGACGCGCTGCCGTGTGAAAGTTTTTTTATCAGACTATTAAGCTTTCGTATCTTCCAGAAGTCGTTGATACTCTCTTGCGTTTTTGCCTCCATAGCTTGGCGGGCAATCATGTGCATTTCCAAAGGTAGACTCAACTCTGCGGGAAGTATTAGCTGCCTTATCAACTTGTCCGAGTAATAAAGCACTCTGTAAATCACAATATATGCGATGCCTCCCCCTATCCAGATCGTAGGTAATTTCACTGTAAGCCGGACAACGGACACAGTTTTCTTCAAAAAATGTTCTACTTACATCAGACCCCTGGAGGTCGATTTTATCGGACAACTCGGAAACTTTTTCGAATAAAGTCCTATTATCGCCGCCTTCTGATTCTCCCATTGGATTATTTGTTAAAAATAGGGGATCAGCTTAACAAATAAAGAACTTTTATACAAGGATTTTCTTCAACCACTGGCCTGTATAGGAGTTTTTTTTGCCGGCGATTTCTTCCGGGGTGCCTAACGCTACTATTTTTCCTCCTTTGTCTCCGCCTTCAGGCCCCATATCTATAATGTGATCCACCGACTTTATAACGTCCAGGTTATGTTCGATCACCAGCACTGTATTCCCCTTTTCAACCAGTTTTTGCAGGACGTTAAGAAGTTTTTTTACGTCTTCAAAGTGCAGACCCGTTGTCGGCTCATCAAGCACATACAGCGTCTTTCCTGTGGAACGGCGGGATAATTCGGTAGCGAGCTTGATACGCTGGGCTTCGCCTCCCGATAATGTCGTTGCCGGCTGCCCAAGGTGGATGTATCCAAGCCCGACCTCGCATAATGTCTTTAATTTGGCCTTAATGCTGGGAATAACTATAAAAAATTCCAAAGCCTCCTCGGCTGTCATTTCCAGCACTTCATAAATATTGCGGCTGCGATAACGGATTTCCAGAGCTTCTTCGTTATAGCGGCGTCCTTTGCAGACCTCGCATGGCACGTATATATCCGGCAAAAAGTGCATCTCTATCTTCTTTATTCCATCTCCGCTGCAAGCCTCGCAACGCCCGCCCTTTACATTAAAACTAAAACGTCCCGCTTTGTATCCGCGCATTTTAGCCTCAGAAGTTTGCGCAAATAATTCTCTAATATCGGTAAATACGCCTGTATAAGTGGCCGGATTTGATCGCGGTGTGCGGCCTATCGGGGACTGATCGATATTGATTATTTTATCGAGATGTTCCAGACCTTCCACTCCCTGATGTGCCCCCGGCAGAGTTTTGGAGCCATAAAGCTCCTGAGACAGCCGTTTCACCAAAATGTCATTGATCAAAGTCGACTTTCCCGAGCCGGAAACACCGGTTATTCCGATAAACATACCCAAAGGAAAATGGACATCGATATTTTTTAAATTATGCTCTGTCGCCCCAATGATAGACAGTTTTTTACCGCTTCCCTTGCGGCGTTTTTCCGGTCTGGCAATTTCAACCTTACCGGCCAGATATTGCCCTGTAAGCGAGTTCTTATTCTTCATAATTTCTTCCGGAGTACCGGCGGCAACCACTTTTCCGCCATGTTTACCGGCTCCCGGCCCGATGTCGAGAATATAATCGGCAGTCAGCATCGTATCTATATCATGTTCCACTACGATGACTGTATTGCCAATATCGCGCAGAGACAAAAGCGTTTTTATCAGTTTATCGTTATCATTCTGGTGCAGACCGATACTTGGCTCATCAAGCACATAAATCACCCCCGACAAGCGCGAGCCAATCTGTGTGGCCAGACGGATGCGCTGCGCCTCCCCTCCGGACAATGTATTTGCAGTGCGATCCAAAGTCAGATAAGACAGCCCCACATCCTGCAAAAATTGCAGACGATTTTTTATTTCACGGACAATCTGTCTGGCGATTTCCTGCTTCATCGCGCCGAGCTTCAGATTCTCAAAAAAATCAATCACTCCGGTGATGGAAAATTCCGTAATGTCGATAATGGAAAATTCATTTATTTTGACAGCCAAAATTTCCGGCTTGAGCCGTTTACCGTTACAGTCCGGACATTTGAGAATCCGCATATACCCTTCAATTTTCCTGCGCACATAATCGGAATCGGTTTCCAGATAACGGCGTTCAAGATTTGGAATTATTCCTTCAAAAGAAGTCTGATATTCGCCAATCGCCTCATCCTCTTCAGCATAATGATTATTTACCTTTACGGTATATTTGTGGTCTTTGTCTCCGTGAAGAATAATCACCATCGCCTCGTCAGAAAGTTTTTTGATCGGCACATTCATCGAAAATTTATGATTTTTGGCAACATTTTCCAGAATTTTGTTATACCAGGTGAGGTGGGAAGTTGTTGTAGACCATGGCATAATCGCGCCTTCGGCCAAAGTCAGATTTTTATTTGGCATGACGAGGTCGGGAGCGATTTCCAGTTTCGTGCCGAGACCGTGACATTCCGGACAGGCGCCATGCGGACTGTTGAAGGAAAAACTGCGTGGTGAAATTTCCGGCACGCTGATGTGGCAATTTGGACAGGCAAAATGTTCAGAATAAACACGTTCCTCGCCGGTGTCGTGATTGCTTATAATCATAAGCCCTTCGCCAAATTTCAAAGCGGTTTCTATGGAATCGGAGAGACGGGTGCGGTTTGGATTGGGAACATCAATTTTGTCAGGATCTTTTATTTTACCAAGATTTTTCACCACCAAACGATCAACAACTATTTCAATATTATGTTTTTTATTCTCATCAAGCTTCGGGACATCGAGGATGGAATACACTTCCCCATCTACCCTGGCGCGTACAAATCCCTCTTTCTTTACCCTGTCCAAAGCCTTTTGATGTTGACCTTTGTGGTCGCGCACCAGCGGCGAAAGCACCAGAATTTTGCTGCCCTCTTTCATTGCAGCAACATCTTCCAAAATCTGCTGCGGAGATTGCCTTTCTATCGGCTGGCCGCATTTGTAGCAGTGAGGCGTACCAACTTTGGCAAACATAAGGCGTAAATAATCATATACTTCCGTGACTGTACCGACTGTGGAACGTGGGTTTCGTGGAGCGGTTTTCTGATCGATGGAAATGGCAGGAGAAAGCCCTTCTATGGAATCGACATCCGGCTTTTCCATCAACTGGAGAAAATTGCGGGCATAAGTTGAAAGACTTTCAACATAGCGTCTTTGTCCTTCCGCGTAAATCGTATCAAAAGCCAGGGATGACTTTCCCGAGCCGGAAAGTCCTGTGATAACGGTAAATTTATTACGCGGAATTTCCACGCTGATATTTTTGAGATTGTGGATTTTGGCGCCCTTGACAATGATTTTATCGTTGGACATATGCAAGCGGAGAGCTTACCAGAAAAAAAGGGGGAAAGCAAATATGGGAAAGGGACGGGCGGTGATGGCCTTTTCATGAAAAGAAGCGATTAATTAACATGAACCGAATAGGGTTCATAAGCCTTAAATGTGGATATTTTAAAAGTATCACTATCCATTACATCCATACCAAAAGTTACAGCGGCTTTATCTTCGTATAAATCAAATCTAAAAAAATCTGATCCAACTTGCTTATAACATGAAATTGTAGGTGATTCGTCTATAAATGACAATAAGTCTGATTTACTGCATTGTGCAAGGAAGCTATCTACAAAATGGATACCACCTTGGAAATGATACTGACAATCGTTTAAAGTTCCATCTTCTACAGCATAAGCAAAATCCGTAAAAGAGTCATAGATACCATCGTAACTGTCAGAATCATAAACGAGAGTACCTGAGACACAGGCTTTAGAAACACGAGGAACTTTAGGGAACCTCTGAAAAAAACCCTGTCCATTTTCCCCACCACCAAAATAAACCGCTCCACCAACAACCGCAGCAACCACCAGCACCGCAACTAAAACTTTACTTCCTGTTTTCATTTTTGTTTTTGTTATTTTTTAAAACTACGATAATTATAACATACCCCCCGATTGCAAGCCTAAAATCACGTCTTGTCAAATAATTACATTTATTTTAAAACGCAAGCAGCTATTTTCGGCTAATACTAGCCGTTATTTAGACTTATACCGTGCGATATTCTGGAAGTCTCGTCTACCCGACTATGACCATAAGTATTGATTCTATCGCCTCTGGCTGATATGGTAAGTATCTCCTTTATTTTTAACAAAAAAACGTATGATGGTTCGACAAGCTCACCATGACAAATCTAAAATTATTGAAAATCTGTCAGACAAAGACTTATATTTTCTCTACAAGGAATATGGCGAAAAAACTTTGGAATGGAAACGAAAATTTATTGGACTTTTACCGGAAGTAAATCAAAGAAGGTTATTTGAAAAACATGGATTTACTTCTATTTTTGAATTTGCAGCAAAAATGGCCGGAATTAGCGAAGATCAGGTTAGACTGGCCTTAAATTTGGAGAAAAAATTTAGTGACAAAAAAGATTTACACAAATTATTGATAAATGGAGAAGTCGGAATAAATAAATTGGCAAAAATTGCTTCAATTGCTACTTTGGAAAATCAGGACACTCTGGCAAGACAGGCAAAAATATTACCGTGCAGAGCGTTGGAAACTTTAGCGAGAGATGAAAGAGTGAGCGGATTTACGAGCGCTGCCCAATGCGGAAATCCTGACAAAAGTCTTCACGTGAATGTATCATTAAAGCAAAATCTAACAGAAGTCAACAGTCAGCCGAAATTTGAAACTTTCGAATCCGATATTGAAAAATTAAAAATTTCTCCGGAAATTCAAAAAAGACTTTTGGAGTTACAGCAAAAAGGCATCGACATCAATCAATTACTCACTGAATTTTTAAATAAAAGAGAAGAAAAAATTGAA
>JACPLZ010000055.1 GCA_016186245.1 Candidatus Peregrinibacteria bacterium
GGACTTGGGTGGGCCAGCTTTTTCTACCTGCGCAAAGAGCAAAATAGTTTCCATCTCATATCTGCCGACATCGCAAGGTACGTGATTAGCAAGTATGCCTACTTCTGTTCCTGGCCGCACTTGATAGCCGGTTTCCTCTCTAAGTTCTTGGCGCGCAATTTCCACTGCTTTTGCAAAAACATCAGACGCACCGCCTTTGGAGCATACTTTTTAAAAATATCCTTCAAAGTAAAAAAATTCCCCAAACTTTTGCTCATTTTTTCATTATCAATTGTAATAAAGCCGTTATGAATCCAGTACCGTGCAAATTTTCCTTTTCCAAAAGCGCCGATAGACTGGGCAACTTCACATTCGTGATGGGGAAAGGTCAAATCAAGCCCCCCGCCATGAATATCAAAACTTTCCCCCAGATGTTTATAACTCATGGCGCTGCACTCAATGTGCCAGCCCGGCCGGCCATCGCCCCACGGGCTCGCCCAAAAGGGCTCGCCCTCCTTTTTAAATTTCCAAAGAACGAAATCGTATGGATTACGCTTTGATTCCTTTACTTCCACCCGCGCCCCCATCTTCAAATTTTCCAGATTCTGTCCGGAAAGTTCTCCATATGCCGCAAATTTATTCACATCAAAATACACTCCATCATCAAGCACATAAGTATACCCGCCATCCTCAAGCTTCTTTATAATCTCAACCATTTCCTCAATATGCTCAGTCGCCTTCGGCTGTATATCAGGTTTCATCACCCCCAATGCCCCATAATCCCGTTCATATTCCGGAACAATTTTTTCCGCCAGCTCCGACACTTCAATACCTTCCTCATGCGCCCGATTTATCATCTTGTCGTCAATATCAGTATAATTCGACACAAATTTCACATTGTAGCCGCGATAAACAAAATATCTCCTGATAACATCAAACGAAACCGCGCTTCGTCCATGCCCCAGATGCGCGGAATCATAAACGGTCGGTCCGCAGACATACATCCCCGCACACCCATTTTTTAAAGGTTTAAATTTTTCTTTTTTTCCTGATTTTGTATTGAAAATTTGAATCATCTGTGCGGATCGTCACATATTATCGCAATAAATTGCCCAAAAGCATCACCACAAACTCGGCCAGAATATCTATACCGATCAATGCAATGATCGGGGACAAATCAATCATGCCAATTCTATGGGGAATCAGACGAACAAGTTTCAAAAACGGTTCAGTGGCGCTGTACAGAAAATTAGTCAATTGATTTCGCGGCTGGCTTTGGCCAAAAGTAAACCATGATACCAGCACTCTCGCGATAATGGCATAAACGATAAAACTTCGGAGAATCTGCACAAATCTTATGGCAAAAATTACAATCTGGACTTTATCCATGAACGCATTTTACCATAAAAAACTCCGCCAAAAAGCGAAAGAATTAGAAGCCACCATATTTCCGGACCGGATTCACTGGCATCCCGCGGCAAATCTTTTAACGCATCTTTTCCTGCGGACCCATGAACGATATCCGGAGGTAGAGCTGCGGCAACACCCGATGATGTGGGAGTACCGCTTGCAATCTGCTGAAAATTGGCGCTGATATTGCCGCGCGTATCCACGGCGGCAACTCCAAAATAATACGGAATTCCATTATTTAAACCGGACACATACCACGTAGTGGCATTGCTGAAAGTATCCACGGCATTGGTCAAACTGTTTGGAGCGGTGCCATAGTAGATACGATAATTTTCTATTGGATTCACGGCAGGCACAGCCGGATCCCATTGGAGAGTAATTTTCCCATTGCCGGAAACAACACGGACATTTTTTACATCACCCGGTACAGCCTTGCCGGAACCATTAAATACTCCCACTTTCAATGTCGCCTGATTTTCAAAAGAAGCTTTATTGCCCAAAGCATCCTCGACAGAAAAATTCAGAGGGTAATCCCCAAATTCAATTGGAGCAGCGATATTTGCGGAATAAAATCCCTGATTTGTTTTCAATAAATCATAAACATTCCCACCAAGATTTAACTGCACTTTCGCCAATTCTTCACTCGCATATAGTTTGATTTTTACGGATGAATTTGGATCCACGGGACCGGCCGGCTCCAACTCAACTTTTGTTATCTCCGGCACGACCGTATCAACTGTAATATCAACCGTTTTGCTTGGCGAGATTATCGTCCCCGTTTCATCCACGCTGGCCGCATAAATTTTATGGGCGCCTTCGTCAAGCGCGGCAGTCGTAAAAGTAAAATTTCCGTCAGCATCAGCCTGCATGCTGCCAATTGCAATTTCATTATCAAAAACTTTTAATCGATTGCCGGCTCCGGCTTTTCCCCGGACAACAACAACGTTATTGCTATAGGTGCCGGCAATTGGATTGGACAAAGTTATATCATTATCAAGTGCCGCATTTGATCCATCCTTAACGTCAAAAACATAGCTTCCCTGAACCTCAAAATCTTCAGAATCAGTAGCCGTAACCTCATACAAACCGGATTTTGTGAATGTTAAAGCCAAACTGAACGTATGCTCGCCCTGGTCTTCTACTGTAAAAGTATAATCCTCCGGCAACTCCACCGGATCAACATCATTTCCTTTAATTGAAAAATCGACTTTACCATTGTAATTTACAACATTTTCATCATTATCATCCTTTGCAATCAGCGTAAAAGTAACGCTGTCTCCGGGCTTTATATTTTCATCAACATCATCAAATTCCAATTTTGAAATTTTGCCTGCCGGACTTCCTTTTGCAAAAGAGATTGAATCGAAATAGGCCACCTTGGCCCGCTGCGATAGAAGCACATCGGCTGTTATATCGTAAGCAGCATAGGTTACAACACCTTTTTTGTATGACCCCGCTTCAAACAATGCTTTTCCGGCTTCATCGCTTGTTGCCGCAATGGCCCGGATATTTACATCTTCCGAGCTGGCAATCAGTTTTACTTTATGACCGCTGACCGGCTGCTTATCTTCATCAAGCAGCTGCACGCTTATGAGAGCTTTTTCATCATAGGAATTAACAACCTGATTTTTCGGCGAAAGAGTCGATTTTAAAGGAGAAATCTGGACATATCCATACGCTTGTCCTGTAAACAGGAGCAACAATACAGAAATAACTATAATTTTTATTTTCATATTTGTTTTAATCCTGCAATTCTACCTTAAAACACTTATTTCTTCAATTCTCCCCACAATCATACTGACCACCCGTCAAGTAAATAAAAATTGATGGAATTCATCAGGAATATTTGATAGAGTCAAAATATCATTTCTTAGATTATGACAAAAAAAATTTACGCGGCATTATTCGTTTTACCTTTTTTATGCGGCCAGATTGCCGCTGCACAGACTTCCCCTGCAAATGATACTTACTTAAAAGCCGCCATCACTCTGGATCCCGCCATCGAAATTCAAAAAAGCACTTTATTTGATGCCTCCCAATCATTCATTCCCGGTACGGATAGGGGAGTGAAATATGAATGGGATTTTGGCGACGGAAACCGCAATGAGGGAATCGAAGTACTCCACACCTATCAAACACCCGGACCATACACAGTCAGCCTTACAGTAAGTGACGGCATCGCGACATCACAGCAGAAATTGGATGTTTTTGCCTATACAAAACTTCTCGTTCTTATAACAGATCATGAAGAAGACCAGGATAGAATTGAAATCATTCGCGATTTTGCGGAAAAAAAAGGAACATTCTTTAAAATAATCGACAGCTTTGGCTCAAGCACTGAATTTATTTCTGAAGAAATTTTGACTAAAAAACTTACCGAAGAAGCTCAAAGTCTCAGAAAAAGCAAAGAAATTATAGTATGGACAAAAGAAAATGCCGGCTTGAACGCACTATCCCGTTTCATCAGAAATAACCAGCAAAAATCAATTTCCGACCTGTCCCAAAAAACAATTCTTGTTATCGATCAGAATGTAAGTGGTAATATCAGCAGAATAGAACGGCAATTTCCCCTCCTGAATCCCAAACAAATCATTATCGCCAAAGAAGGCGCAATTGAAGACCTCATTGAAAGCAAAAACACCGCCGATTTCATAAGAATAATGAAAGAGAGAGGACGAAATCACGAAATTATCACAGCCCAAAGCGGCAAACTTCGCCCCTGGAATTTCATGAGTTACTTTGTAAAATTATTGACCGACAAAGGTATCCCCGATAATACAATTGCACTGCTTCTGCTGTTGCCGGTCATCGCAACCGTAGTCGCGTTTATGCGGCAGGTTATAGGCATTACAACTTTTGGAATTTACACCCCGTCAATAATCACACTTTCATTTCTCATCATCGGCATTTACGCAGGTCTGCTAACTCTCATCATAGCAATTGTAATAGGCACTTTGGCAAGACCGCTCCTCAGACATGTGCGCATGCTGTTTATCCCAAAAATGGCCATCATAATCACGGCAGTGTCACTGACACTGTTTCTTGTGCTGATTATCAGCCTCCAGCTTGGATTGTTCAACTCCGCATTCCTATCCATCGCCATATTTCCAATGCTGATTTTAAGCACACTGGTGGAAAAATTCGTAACCGGAAAAAGTGAAAAAAGCTATATGTCCGCCTCAGTGTTAATGTTGGAAACGCTGGTTGTCGCTTTTGTTGCATACTTTATCGCCGGCGGAGAAATCAATCTCGGCTTTGCCACCCTCAAATTGGAACTGGTAAAAAGACTTTTGCTCAATTACCCCGAAACCATCTTTTTATTCGTCGTATTTGACGTCCTGCTTGGCAAATGGACAGGCTTGCGTGTTTTGGAACGCGTAAGATTCAGGGAAGTTTTAAGACATATAGAAGAGTAAATTAGCAATTTATGATTTTCTCCACCAAAGGCATCCTCGGCATTAACGCTAGAAATCTTCTCTACATCCGGCCTTACAACGAAAATAAGGCGATCCGTTTTGCCGATGACAAAATTAAAACAAAACAGTTTTTGGCCGCGCGGGATATTCCTGTCCCAAAACTTTATGGAATCATCCATGATAATGCAGAGCTTGAAAAATTTGATTTTAACAGTTTGCCAAACCAGTTTGCCCTAAAACCAAACAAAGGATTCGGAGGAGAAGGCATCATCCCCGTTGCCGAAAAAAAAAACAATTACCTGGTAAGCGTCAGCGGCAAACGATATTCCAAACATTACATAAAAAATCATATACGGGACATTCTTGACGGACAATATTCAATAACAAACATGGCGGATTACGCGTTTTTTGAACAGCTGATAGTGTCCGATGAACGCATTGGCAAGTATTCCTACGCCGGACTTCCCGACATACGCATCGTTGTCCATAATCTCATTCCGGTAATGGCAATGCTTCGTCTTCCCACAAAAGAATCACAGGGAAAAGCCAATTTACATCAGGGCGCAGTGGGAGTGGGTATAGACATAGCCAAGGGAGAATGTACCCACATCGCCTACAAAAACAGGATTATTGAAGAACTGCCTGACGGCCTCGGCCGCATTGCCGGCACAAAAATACCTTTTTGGGATGACCTTCTTACAATTGCCTCGCGCATACAGCTGATCACAAATCTCGGCTACATGGCAGCCGATTTATGCATTGATAAAAATATCGGTCCGGTGCTGTTGGAAATAAATGCAAGAGCCGGTTTAGGAGTACAGATAGCCAATCTCGCCCCTCTCCGCAAGCGGCTTCAAAGAATTGAAGGAGTTAAAGTCACCACTCCCCAAAAAGGCGTTAGAATCGCCAAAGACATGTTTGGTCACTCAGTGGAAAAAGAAATCGCCCAAATATCCGGCAAAGAAATTATTGGCACGGAAGAAAAAGTGGAGATCATTCAAAAAAAAGATACTTTCCGCGTGCTGGCAAAAGTGGATACCACCAAAAGAATAAGTATTCTGGATGAAGAATTGGCCGCAAAATACGGCCTCCTCGATAACGAAAAAAACTACGACGATGAAAAATCCACTCTCAAGATAAAATTCACGCTTAAAAACAGGCGCATTCAAACAGTCGTTGATATCGAAAAAATTATTTCCGATAAACACAAAATGATTCTCGGCAGTCGCGATCTGCAGGATTTCCTTATCGACACCAGCGCAAAAGAACCAAAAACTGAAAAAAGACCGGTATCGCAACCGGCAAAGCAGGTGATTTTTAACAATCGCATAAATTTCAGCGAAATTGATAAACAGCTGATGAACATAGACAACAAGATAAAACTTTTATTTCACATCAGGCCGGTCAATATTGCCGCCGAGCAGGAAAAATTCCTGAAAAATCCGGTTAAAAATCCGCAGTTTGAATATCCAAAATTGAAATTTGATCCTCTTGAATTGGTCGATTCACTCAATAAAATTCAGATGGACGACTCTCCTCTTGGAGAGATTTTTGCCGCAAAAAAGCGCGAAATCGCCCTGAAAATAAAATTGCTCGAATCCATAAATGAAACAGACTTTTCCGAAACTTCCATTCAGCTTTTCGGGAAACCGACAGCGGAAGAAATTGAAAATTGTGAAATGTTGATCGGCAAAATTGACATCAAACGTGAAAACCGCCGCAACGAGAATGAAGAAAATCTCGATGCTGAATACGCCAGGGAAAAATTTGAAAAAGCGTTTGCAAAATACAATCTCAACCACTGGAAAGTAGGCATTAAAGAAGATCTTGTCTCAAATTGCGTGGCAGGAAAAAATAATCGCCTGTTTGTTAAAAAAAGCGCCAAATTCACAAAAGAAAGGATAGAAGCGCTTATTGTGCATGAAATTGAAACACATATACTGACCGCCGAAAACGGCAAAATGCAGCCATATGAAATTTTCAACCGCGGATTGGCCAATTACCTTAAAACACAGGAGGGATTGGCGGTGTATAACGTGGAGCAGCAGCAAAACGCGCCATTTGAAAAAAACCACAAAGCAATGGCCCATGTCCTGGCGATAGACATGGCTCTAAAAGGAACATTTATCGAAGTTTTTGACAAACTTCTAAATTTGAATTTTTCAAAAGAACAAGCATTTAGATCGGCATTAAAATCAAAACGCGGATTTATGGACACCGGTCGAAAAGGAGCTTTTACAAAAGATTATATTTACTATTACGGCTATCACGAAATTAAGAGTTTTGCCCAAAAAGGCGGTGATCTTAAAAAACTTTATATCGGCAAACTTGACGTAGCCGACCTCGATAAAATAAAAGGAATCCCGGGAATTATTGAGCCGAAAATACTCCCAACCTGGCTTAGGAACCTTAAATAATCAGCATCGCATCTCCAAAACTAAAAAATCTATAATTTTCTTTTTTAGCAATCTCATATAATTCCAAAATTTTATCGCGCCCACCAGACGCCCCTTTTTTTTCAAGAAAAGAAGCCACAAGCATTATCAAGGTGCTTTTTGGCAGATGAAAATTCGTCACCAGCCCATCGACAATTTTCCATTTATACCCGGGATAAATAAATATATCGGTAAATCCGCGCACACCGGTAAATTTTTTATCATATACACTTTCCAGCACTCTGACCGAAGTAGTACCAACAGCAATAATTCGGCGTCCTTCAGCCACGGCGCTGCTAAGACGATCAGCAGTCTCATTGGAAATTTCAAACTCTTCTTCATGCATATGATGTTCCTGCAAATTTTCCGAGGACACCGGCAAAAAAGTACCTCGCCCAACATGCAAAACAATTTCCTCAATTTGGACACCAATTGAGATCAAATCTTTCAAAAGATTTTCCGTAAAATGCAGACCGGCCGTCGGCGCCGCCACACTGCCTTTCTCCCTGGCATAAACAGTTTGATATTGCCCGGAATCAGCCAAACTTTTGGTGATATATGGAGGCAGGGGAGTGATTCCGATATCTTCAAGGATATCGTCAACATTGCCGTCGGATTCAAACTTTATGACTCTACTTCCATCATTTTCAATATCAACAACAGCGCACCTGAGATTACCGGAAATTTCATACTGCATTCCAATTCCAAATTTACCGCCCGGTTTAACAAGGCACTGATAGCAATTATCGGCAATTTTTTTCAGCAGAAAAATTTCTTTTTTTTTGAATAGAATTCTCGCCGGAATAACTTTTGACCGGTTTACTACAAGCACATCACCAGGATTCAAAAATTCTTTAATCTGGAAAAATTGTTTATGGGAAACCTGTCCGTTTTTTCCGCTGTCATAAACCAAAAGCCGGCTGCTGTCACGTGGAACGGCAGGATTTTGAGCGATAAACTTTCGCGGCAGAGCATAATCAAAATCAGACGTCTTCATAGGCATAAATTATATTTGAATAATAAGCTAGGAATCTATAAAAATCGATGCAATTCAAGGAAACCAGCTATTTCTGTTTGAGCCGTACTTATTCCGGTACGGCGAAACAGAAATAGCGCAATTGACGAAGAAGTGCACGATTTTTATAGATTCCACTTGATACTCTGATCTTTTACGGGCTCTGCGCCTTCCACCCCCCTTTTTATCACAATCAAACTCATATCATCTCCCTGCACATCCATAAAATCAGTAACTGTTCTCGCAATGTGATAGTTTACGCCCTCCGCTGAATACTGCGACGCAAATTCCTTTACGGCAGCTTTCAATCTATCCAGCCCAAACAGCTCCCCGGCTTTATTTCTGGCCTCAGTCATACCATCGCTGTAAAGCACAATAAAATCACCTTCCTTCATAAAAATCTCTTTTTCCTGAATCAACTTGGAATTATTTTCCACCATGCCCAGCGCCACACCTCCGGACAAAATAGCTTCACACTCCCCAGAATCTGAGTGATACACAAGGATATGTTCATGCCCGGCTCCGACATATGTCATTTTTTCGGCTTTTTCATCCCAACATAGCATCACCAGAGTCATATACATGGCGCGCTTCACATGCCGCTTTATATAGTGATTTACATGTACCAGCGCCTCATACGCTGAATCATAAATATCCGTAAACACGGTTATCAGAGAGTTTACCATCGTCATTATCAATCCGGCGGCAACACCATGCCCGGTAACATCGCCGATATAAATATAGGCTTTATCTTTCGTTTCCAAAAAACTGAAACTATCGCCTCCGACCTCTGTCGCAGGCTTGGTCTTTGCCACAATTTGCAAACCTTTTATATTGGGATTTCTCAAAGGAAGAATGTCCCGCTGCAATTGCGAAGCCACGGATAATTCTGAAAACATTCTATCTTTTTCTTTAAGATCATAGCTTACTTCGCCAAATCCTTCGGTTACCTGATTGAAAAAATGCGCCAAAATACCGATTTCATCAATTCTATCGGTATAAATCCTATGATACGTTTTGCCGGACAGCAGCGCCTGCACCTCGGCCAGAATAATTTTTAGCGGCCGGTACAGGCTCAGCCAATATATCAGAAAAAATAAAACACCAACAAAACCAAGACTTATCAAAAAAATCCGGAATGAAACCTCCCCGTCAATACTGCCATCGGCTCCTCCGCCGGCCACACGATAAAACACGGCAATCATCAGCCCGATAACAGCCGTCAAATACGCAATAAACTTTCTGTTAAGACTCTTTTTCAAAAATCTCATCTTTCAGTTTTTAAAAAATTATCGAGATTCGGGAAAATTTTTATCACTTCCGTCAGACCGATGGTTTTAAAAACATCGGCAACATGGTTATTTGGACCAATCAACACCAGCTCCCGGCCGCGCTTCACCAGATGAGCATGGAGCTCCATCAAATAACCGATTCCTTCGCTGTTGATAAATTTCAACTCCACAACATCAAAAATCAGTGACTTCAAAGTCGCAGATTGCACGCAATCCTCAAGTTTTTGCCGTATTTCTTCATGTCCAGCTTTATCAAATTCGCCGGCAAATTTCACAATCTGATAATTTTTTTCACTGTTCGCCGGTTCAATTGCAATGTTTAAATGTGGTCCCATGGTAATTTTTTGTTAAGAATTATTTTTATGGAAAAGGGCTTCCTGATACATTTTTTCAATATGCCACAAAGTACGGCCGTCCAAATTGCGGAGCAGACTTTTTAACTTGCCGCTCACTGTTGCCGGCGCATTTACAAGAATATCCAAAACCGCCTGTAAAGCCACCTGATCCCCAAATTTCACCAGCGCCGCAGCCGCCTGCATTCTCAAATCTTTATCCTTTGAAGTTAAATATTTATGGCATAGATATTTTTTATCTTTAATTTTCAGCTCTCCAGCCGCATAAATACCCCAGGCCA
This sequence comes from Candidatus Peregrinibacteria bacterium, assembly GCA_016186245.1. Lineage (GTDB taxonomy): Bacteria > Patescibacteriota > Gracilibacteria > UBA1369 > LOWO2-01-FULL-3 > JACPLZ01. The sequence goes on from JACPLZ010000055.1 coordinate 10,182, forward strand.
ATTTTTCACTGTCGCGCGAATTGAGAAATCCGGCAATCAGCTCTCTGGCCTCCAGTTTTGTCTTATTAAAAGCCGCCAAAGCTATTGCAGCGCTCATCTGCTCTTCAGGATTCTTGGATTGCAGAAAAGGCGCAATAAATTTAACAACACCATCATCTTCAAATTTTCCGAGAGCCATGATGGCATCGTGTTTATGTTTTACATCAGCCTTTTTCAAAACACCGAGCAAAAACTCTACAACCTCCAAATTGCTTATTTTTGACAGAATAAAAATTATCCGGCTGATATTCTCCTCATCGGTTTCCCGTTCATAAAGATCCTCAAGTTCATGAAAAAGATTCCATTTAACAAATATTTCTTTTTTAGAAGAAAAAATCCGATAGCGGGCGAGAGCATCCAGAGCGGCAGCGCGGATTTCCGCATTTTTTGAATGAAAACAGATTATTAAATCTTCCATTGCTTCCGTAAGAGTCAATTCACCAAGCGTATGCAGCACCCGCAATCTCAATTCCGGTTTTTCCCCCGCATCATGGAGAATTTTTCTCAAAACATCCAGTATATGCCAGTGCCCTCTTTGCCCCAGAATATCAACCGCATTCATTCTTTCTTCAAGATTTTCACCATGTTCCAGA
>JACPLZ010000051.1 GCA_016186245.1 Candidatus Peregrinibacteria bacterium
AAATACCCTCTCTTAACCCGCTCAATGCCGTCTGTGAACCAGTTTTTTTCTCAATATGCTGCCACATTTTTTTGGCATAGTCCTCCCGCTCATTTTCCGGTTTTTTCGGTTTATTTTGAGCATTCAATTGCTGGTTCGCCTTATTTTGCTGCGTATTATCATCAGCCATATCCGCCAATTATACCATAAAAACATCCAATTTTCTATACGTCAACACATAAATTTTGCCGAGAGAGAGAATACACTGCACAATAGTAATAATTTTTAATCAAAATAACATGAAAAAAACCACAATCATTACAATTATTATCCTGGCCGTTCTTCTTACAACAGGCGCAATTTTCTTTTTTAACGGAAAATATGGAAGCGGATTTATACGAAAAGCACGGACATACCGCGGAAACCCTTATGGTGCAGAAGGAACATTAGTTCCCTGCCCTGAAGACAGCAGCAAAGCATGCTGCGAAGGAACCGTTGATGAATGCAGACCACTATGCAAGGCTGAACCAGGCGGCTGCTGGAAGATGCTTCCCGCTAATAAAACTTACCGTTCTCGTTAACAAACAACATCAACAGGATGCGCTGCTGTAAAAAGTCGGAAAATTTTAGAGAGTTGCCTATTTCCCGCGCCTCGTGGAAACCCTTGGAGAAATACGAGCCCTCATATCACGCATAAGATCAACCCTATTCTCATTCATACAGCTATCTACGGCTTCTCGATAAGCATCGCTCATCCTTTCGGCAGCAGCTAAGGGATTAAAAAAAACAGGCTGTACTTTCGCAGCAGCCCTATCGCCAACACGATCACATTCAGCTTCATAAGCTTCCAACACTCCATTTACCCGTAACCAAACATCGTAAACAGCATCGCAAGCAACACTCAATTCCATGTAAGAATCGCATTTTCCAGCAGATTCATGCCGACAATCACAACCATCAGTTTTTTTCGCTATCTGCACATCACCAGCCCCACAACCAGCTAAAGCCAAACTTGTCACCATCATCATTTCTTTTGCTCCAATAGACATATATTTTTGGTTAAATTCTAATAAATAACCCTATATCCTCCCCCAACAAGCACTGATCCTAACACGGTATTTATCAGAATGTAAGCCAAAAACGCTATACCGAGACAAATCAGTACCGGCCGCTGACCAAGTCCAAAACGCCACATCAACAACCTGGAAGCAACAATCAATATCCAGACAAAACCCGCAAACCATAATATATTAAACAATCCCCGACCAAGTGATAAGCCAAAAAACTCAAGCAAAAACCACAAAATCGTCGCCCATATAAAAATGGACGCATATGCCAGCACGGTAAAAAACCTGCGGTAATCCATGCCGCCAACCTTAAAAATCCGCACAGCTGCAACAGCCGCCACCAAAAACGATCCTCCCAGCGAAATCGCCGGTATCATCAGCGGCCAAAATACATATTTTGAAAACAACACTCCCAAGCCGCCGGAATAACCCATCGACAACACAAGCACATTCACCACCGCAGGAAACATAAGAATAAAAATCGCCATCCACAAAACACTGCGGCCATTTTCATTCCACACGCTATCAATCGCAGCCCTATCCAGCCGCAATACCGCCACAGCCTTCCTGATTTCCCGGACAAATACAGCAATCACATTCAAAGAGTACTAAACCTGCTCCTCTTCCGTCAATACTCCGATCAATTGATCGTAAAAATCCCTAAACCCGGTACCATCCACAGTATACTCAACATCATTCTCAAACAGTTCCACAACGAAACCACCAGTTTCCGCACCTCCTGTCGCTTTTTCTTTAACAGCGCTTCTGATTTCTTCAAAACGCGTAAAAAAATTCTGGCCGATTTCACCAATATCTTCCGGCCCCTCACAACCACCGCCATAAAAAGTAACCTCCAGGGTACTATTATCATAATCTGGAACAAGAGTCAGAGTTTCACTGCAGGAATCGCCCACTAAATCAGGATTACTATTTTTGTCTACGGTTGAGCTGTCGACAAAACTCATCACAACCGTCTCCTCGCCGCACGCAGCCAAAACAAACAGAGGAAGCAGCAATAACGCTATTTTTTTCATGGGAATGGGATTAAGAGGGATTAGAGATTCTTTATTTCTTTTCTTTACCGCCTTTTTCCGGCTTGGCAGCAGCTTCAGATTTACCCGCTTCACCTGCCCCGGCAGTTTCTCCGGCAGCAACCTCACCGGCTGCGGATTCACCGGCCAGAGGCACAGCTCCAGGAGCAACAGGAGCAACCGTAGCCTCCTCTTCTTCCTGTGGAGGCACGGCAGTAACCACTATTTCACCCAAATCATGCAATGCCTTAATACCACTTGGCAACACCAAATCCTGCACCCTTATCGGATGATTAAAATCAATAATAGGCGCGATATTTATTTCGATGCTATGAACAAGGTCTTTTGGCAGACAGTTGACTTCCAGCTCGGTAATATTCGGCACAATGATACCACCAAGCTCCTTTACCGCCGGTGATACACCGACAAATTTCAAAGGTATTTTGGTGTGAATTTCCTGATCCATTCTCACATTGATAAAATCAATATGGGTAATTTCATCGGTAATTGGATCAAAAGCAACCTGATGCACGAGCACAGTCATCTTTTCCTTGCCATCAACATTCAACTCAATGAGAGTATTACCTCCCGCCTGGCGATAAAGCTTTCTGAATGTCTGATAATCCACCTGCAGCGACTTATTCTGTATGCCTCTTCCATAATATTCAGCGGGAATAACACTGCTGCGAAGCAAATCTTTTGCCCGTATTTCTTTGGTCCTGGATTGTAATTCCAACGTCATTATGTCCATTGCGCGAGGAAGTCTAGCCGAAACCTTTTGTTTGCGCAATAGTTTTTTGCTGGTATAATCGCCCCATGTTTGAAAAAGCAAAAGATCTTTACCGCCTCCAGAAACAGGCGCGTGAAATAAAGAAAAAATTAAAGAATACGCACATAGAAGCCGACTATGAAGGAGTAAAAGTCATCATCAATGGCGAACAGGAAGTGATCAAAGTGGAAATAAGCGACGAGGCTATTGCCGATAAGAGTAAGCTGGGAGAAAATCTGGAAAAATGTTTCAACAAAGCCATCAAAAAATCCCAGCAGATCGGCGCGGAAATGATGAAAGATGTGATGGGCGGACTGAATATTCCCGGATTAGGAGCTTAAACATGAAAAAGTTCCTATTCACAATTATTCTCCTCCTTGCTCTCTCCTTACTCGGCTTTTTTCGCTATCTCTCTCTCGTTCAAAATCCGGTCGATGAAAATAATACGACTGACATTTCATTCCAGATAAAAAAAGGGCAGACTGTCAAAGAAATCGCCAAAAATCTCGATGAAAAACAACTCATTAAAAGCAATCTCGCCTTTTCCATATACGCAAAACTCCACAAACTCGACAAAAATATCCTCGCAGGCCGCTTTATTCTCAAAAAATCCATGAATACACCACAGATTCTGGCCACCCTGTCCGATCCCCAAAAAGCCCAGACGGTAATCACAGTCCAGGAAGGGCTGCGCATTAAGGATATTGATTCAAAACTTGCGGAACTGGAGCTGATCGAGACCGGTGAATTCACCAATGAAGTCAAAAAATTTAACGGCTGGGAGTATTATACTTTTTTGAATAAGGATGTGTTGGAAAAACTGGAGCTTCCTTTGGAAGGCTACCTTTATCCCGATACTTATTTCCTCGACCCAAACGATTTTCAGCCGCACGACCTGATTTTTTTAATGCTGGACAATTTTGAAAAGAAAACCGCGGAATTTTTACCCCAAATAAAACGCCACACCATCCATGAAATCATTACCATAGCCTCAATTATTGAGAATGAAGTTTTCGGTGAAGAAGATCGCAAAATTGTTTCCGGGATTTTATGGAAACGTCTCGAAAGCGGCTGGAAACTCGATGCCGATGCCACACTTCTCTACATAAGCGATGATCGAAAAATCAGCGGTAAAGAATTGGAAAGCAGCTCGCCATACAATACACGCAAACTTGGCGGTCTGCCTCCGGGCCCGATTTCCAATCCCAGCCTGGAAAGCATCGAAGCATCTATGTTTCCAGAAGAAAGCCAATACTGGTTTTATCTCACAACGTCGGACACCGGCGAAGTGATATACGCAAGGAGCAACGAGGAACACAACGAAAACCGCGCAAAATACCTCTAGCGTACAAAACTGTCATGAGCATCACAATTTGTCATGGTGAGCCCGTCGAACCATGACAACCTCAATCTATCGGAGCATCACCAGGTATATCCAGATTTACCGCACCCGGATCAGTAACTGATTCAGGTTTATTCTCTTCGGGCTCTGAAGCCGGTGGAGTGTAAAAAACCTTTACAGTCAAAGGTTCGCTTTTATTTCCGGCGGCATCAACAGCATAGACTTGATAAATATTTTCTCCCACTTTCATCAGACCAAAATCCGCATTGGCAAAATAACTCCACGAAACATCCCCTGCCTTAAACTTCTGCAGAGTATAATCATTAACAATTACTTTAGCCGCGCCGGAAATGCCTCCAGTCAGTGTGGCCACCCGTGAAGTAACCCTGTAAAACCCATTGGCATCCAACTGCGCTCCTCCCGCCACGGAAGTAATAGTCGGCTTCTGCA
>JACPLZ010000053.1 GCA_016186245.1 Candidatus Peregrinibacteria bacterium
CGGACACACCGCGGGACAATACCACTGTTGAATCCAGATGCCCGAAAGTAGTCGCCGGCGCCGGATCGGTAAGATCGTCCGCGGGCACATAAACCGCCTGGATGGAAGTAATCGACCCCTTTTTAGTAGATGTAATTCTTTCCTGCAGAGCGCCCATTTCCGTAGCCAAAGTCGGCTGATAGCCTACGGCGGAAGGGATACGTCCCAGCAGAGCGGAAACCTCTGATCCAGCCTGCGTAAAACGGAAAATATTATCTATAAACACAAGCACATCCTGGCCCTCCTCGTCACGGAAATATTCAGCCATTGTTACACCCGTAAGACCGACTCTCTGGCGCACTCCGGGCGGTTCATTCATTTGTCCAAACACCAGTGTAGTCTTTTCCAAAACCCCGGAATCTTTCATTTCATGATAAAGGTCATTGCCTTCGCGGCTCCTCTCTCCCACACCGGCAAACACCGAAAATCCACCATGCTCCTGCGCGATATTTCTGATAAGCTCCATAATCACAACTGTTTTTCCAACCCCAGCCCCTCCAAACAGACCGACCTTTCCTCCCTTGATAATCGGACAAATAAGATCAATCACTTTAATACCAGTTTCCAAAACCTGCGTCTCCGTTGACTGCTGGTCAAAACTCGGAGCAGCACGGTGTATCGGATAATATTTCTTGGCTTTTACCGGCTCCTTGTCATCAAGCGGATTTCCAAGAACGTCAAACATACGGCCAAGCGTCTCACGACCCACCGGCACACTGATTGGAGCGCCAAGATTTTTCACATCCTGATTTCTCTGCAAACCGTCAGTCGATCCCATCGCGACAGTCCTCACGGAATTTCCTCCAAGATGCTGCTGCGTCTCCAAAATCAGCTTTTCTTCGCCAAGATCAACCTGCAAAGCATCATATATTTTTGGCAGATTTTCTCCCACAAAAGAACAATCCACCACCGCTCCGATAATTTGTGTAACTTTTCCAGCCATAGTATTTATATTGTTATGTTAATATTAATGAACTTGAGGCGATTTCTGCAATTTCCGCGGTGATCGCCGCCTGTCTTGCCTGATTATAGGTGAAAACAAACTCATCCAGCAGATCAGTCGCCGCCTGTGTGGCATTTTGCATCGCCACCATTCTGGCGCTGTGCTCGGATGCCGCCGCCTCCAAAACCGCCTGATAAAGCTGCATTTCCACAAGCTGCGGAATCACAAATTTCAAAATATATTCAGGAGAAGGTTCCAACTTATACTCCACATCTTTTTCTTTGATTTTTACAACTTTATGGAATTTTGAACCAAGCTCTTCGAGCATTTCTGAAAAAGTCTTCACGGAAAAAGGCAGAAGCACTTTGGAAACCGGTTTCTGGAGAAGCGTGGAAACAAAATCCGGATACACCAGCACAACCTCATCATATTTTCCATTTTCAAAACCTTTAATCGCGACCCTGCTAATCGCAAGCGTATCGGAGAATTTCGGATTGAGCGAAAATGCCGGAAAAACAAATTCCACATTCTTCCCCATTCTTCTCAAAAACTCCGCGCCTTTTTTGCCGGAAGCGGCAAACGCCACATTGGCATCAGGATAATCGATTTTCATTTTTTCCAGAAGCTTCATCATTTTTTTAAACAGATTGGAATTAAGCCCTCCACACAAACCTTTATCGGTAGTAAAAAAAACCGCGAGAATATTTTTCCTTTTTCTCTGTTTGAAAAACGAATGCAGCCTGGAATGTTTTCTGGAAAGCCTGGACAGAATTGAGAATGCCAGATATCCGTAAGCCCTGAGCCTCACCGCATTATCAACGGCTTTCTTCATTTTGGAAGTCGCCACCAGCTCCATGGCTTTTGTGATCTGCTTGGTAGACTTGATGGATTTAATCTTCCTCTTTATTTCTTTTACGGAATTCGCCATTGCTGGATTTTAGTTATGACCTATTTCTTTATTAAAATCTTTCAGTGCATGTTTCAATTTTTCCTCAATTTCCGCGGTCAATTCCTTCTTCTCTTTAATCCCTTTTAGAATTTCAGAATATTTAGCCTCCAGAAATTTATATAATTCTTCCTCATATTCTTTGACTCCTTCCACAGGCACTTTTTCCAGATAATCATTGATACCAGCGTACAAAATCACCACCTGTTTTTCTACAGCAGTCGCCGCATACTGCGCCTGTTTCAGAATTTCCGTCAGCCTGTCGCCTTTGTTCAACTGTTTTTTAGTAGCCTCATCCAGATCGGAACCAAACTGCGCAAACACCGCAAGCTCACGATATTGGGCAAGCTCGAGTTTCAGTTTGCCTGCCACTTTTTTCATGGCTTTAATTTGCGCCGCAGAGCCTACACGGGAAACAGAAAGTCCAACATTCAAAGCCGGCCTTATACCTTTATAGAAAAGATCCGTTTCAAGATAAATCTGTCCATCAGTAATGGAAATCACATTTGTAGGAATATACGCGGAAACATCTCCAGCCTGAGTCTCAATAATCGGCAGAGCAGTCAAAGAACCGCCACCAGATTTTTCATCAAGTCTGCAAGCGCGCTCCAGCAAACGGGAATGAAGATAGAAGACATCGCCGGGATAAGCCTCACGCCCGGAAGGCCTCCTCAAAAGAAGGGAAACTTCACGATAGGCCCAGGCATGCTTGGAAAGATCATCATAAATTACAAGCACATCTTTTCCCTGATCCAAAAAGTATTCGCCCATCGCACAACCGGCAAACGGAGCAAGATAAGTCAAAGAAGCGGGATCGGAAGCAGCCGTCCTCACAACAATCGTATAATCCATAGCACCTCTCTTTTCCAGCTCGGCCACAATTTTCGCAACTTTTGAATCTTTTTGACCGACGGCAACATAAACACAGATCATATTTTCCCCCTTTTGGTTGATAATCGCATCGATTGCAACGGCGGTCTTACCTGTCTGACGATCACCTATAATCAATTCACGTTGGCCGCGTCCAATCGGAATCATCGCATCGATAGCCTTAATCCCGGTCTGCACCGGAGTATCCACGGATTTTCTTTTAATAACGCGGGGCGCGATCTTTTCAATAGGATAAAATTTACCGGTTTTGATTTCACCTTTTCCATCTTGTGGATTTCCAAGCGGATCAACGACACGTCCGATCAATGCTTCACCAACCGGTACTGACAAAATTTTGCCGGTAGCTTTAACTTCGTCACCTTCTTTAATCCCCTTATCACTGCCAAGAATAACAACACCAACATTATCCTCCTCAAGATTAAGCGTTACCCCAATCTGGCCGCCGGCAAACTCCACCATTTCCTGCGAAGCAACATTGCTCAGACCGGAAATGCGGGCAATACCATCACCGACTTCAAGCACATGCCCGACTTTTTCCACATGGGCGCCCACTTTGAAACTTTCAATCTGCTTTTTTAAGGAATCTAAAATTTGATCTTTTACCTCCATATAAAATTTATTATTTATGAATTAATTAATTTAGAATTAAGAACCTCCAGATTCCTGCGGACAGAACCGTCTATTACATAATCATCAAATTCCAGTTTCAAACCGCCGATCATTTTTTCATCCGCATTAATATCAAGCACAACATTTTTTTTCAGAACTTCACCCAGGGATTTTTCCAAATCCTTTTTCTGCCGATCATCCGGCTGGGATGGAAAAGTAGCTTTTATGGCCAATTGATCATTCTTTTCCATCCATACTCTTTCAAACACCGGAAAAAAACGTCTCAAAAACCCAGCCTTCTTTTTTTTTCTAAGCAGCTTAAAAAAATTCCCGATTTTTAAGGCGGTATCGGCCTCACTTTCACCCTTTTCCAGGGAATGAGCCAATGCCTCCGCATATTTTTTTATGGAAACTTTCATTATTTAACCGATTTAATTTCTTCTTTAATTGCGCTTTCCAGCCTAGCCTGGTCATCTTTGGAAAACTCCCGCTGCAAAATCTTTTCGCTGCTGGCCACCACCAGAGCAGCCATTTCTTTCTTCAGCTGATTAAAAATATCCGCTTTTTCAGCCTGCAATTGCGCGCGATATTTTTCCGCCACGGCGGAAATTTCTTTCTTCGCATTTTCCAAAGCCTTTGCCCGTCCTTCTTCCGCTTCCTTCTTTGCTTTTTCCACAATCATCATCGCTTCTCTGCCTGCATCGGAAATCACTTTCTTCCGATCATCTTCCAATGCCAACAATCTTTCTTCAATTTTTTTACCGTCATCCACACTCTTTGCAATCATTTTTTTGCGGTCATCAAGCACTTTCAAAAGAGGTTTATAAACCAGCTTCGTCAACACCAGAAGCAGGATTACAAAATTTACTATTTGCGCAACCAATAATTTCGGGTCGATACCCAGCTTGTCTATGAGATCCACCGTAATTTTTGTTAAGTGCTATACAAACTTGATAATCAAAGCGACAACCAACGCATAAATCGCAATTGCTTCGCAGAACGCGATAGCAAGAATCATCGCTGTCTGGATTACACCGGCAGCTTCAGGATTTCTTCCGATGGCAGTCAACGCGCTGGAAGCCAACATCCCGATGGCGATAGCCGGAGCTGCGGCCCCAATCGCAATCGTCAATGCGACAAATAAATTCTTGTCCATAAAAATTTTGAGTTAAGAATAAGATATAAAAGTTTACAGACAGGGAATATATAGTCGCTCTTTGAAAAAATCAATACTGAAATTTTTTCGCCACATCGTACATTTACATTCAAACACGAAAAACGCCAGACAAAACTCTGGCGTCTCTCAAAACAAACTGAAAGAAAAATTATTTCCTCTTTTTGCCTGCTTTCCTTTTCTTTGCAGTTTTTTTCTTTGCAACCTTTTTGCGCTTTTTTGCGGCCATTTGGTACAGTTAAAAAATAACTTGACTTGAGTATGTTCCTAAAAAAATAAAAATCAAAAAAAAACCGTTGCTACATCAGGAATTGATTTACTAATTTCAAAAAAATCAACTATAATAAAAATAATCCGATAACCACTCGTCATGAAAGAAAAAACTTTCATTCTGATTTCCACTCTTATCTTTCTGCTCGTTTTCATTCTTCACGGAGTCAGATTGGCTTACAAATGGAATGTCACATTCGGCACATGGACAATTCCAATATGGGCAAGCTGGACAGGATTGGCAATCGCCGGAATTCTGGCAATTAGCGGCTACAAGTTGAGAAAGTAATTTCGCCTTGACTTCTCCATCTGAAAACACTATATTACAAACAAATTCATTAACCATGTCAAATATGGCATATTCCCACACCAACAGTAAGGGACAAACTTACTTCCTTCACTCCGAGGACGACAGCAGACGATTTATTATTTCGGAAAAGAAGTAAAAGATGGAGCCCTCGACGAGCTGCCAGCTAACAAAATGGTAGTTGAGAACCCAAAGACCGGCCTCCCGATGTTGAAGAGCACAGACAAAAAATAGTAGAAACTTCCATAAGTTTCATCAAGAAGCTCACGCCATAACAGGCATGGGCTTCTTTTTGCACATATATCCAACAGAAGGTTTCTCAAAAGTTCCCCGGATTTTTGCAAAACAAAAATCCTCTTTCCAAAGCAAGCTATTTTTTAATGAGTCGTACTTACCGGTACGGCGAATAAAAAATAGCGCAGCTGACAACACATTGCACTATTTTTATGCTTTCCACTTAATGGAGCATCCCATGGAAGGTCTTTGTTCCCTAGTCGGCTTTTCCCCTTTTAACAACGCTCTAATCGCCATCGATAAATCCTTTTGCGAAACTTTGGCAGGCTCCTTCCAGTTATCATCAATCCGGCCATGATAAGCCAATTTTCGTTCTTCATCAAACACATAAATATCCGGAGTGCATTGAGCCTGATATGTTTTAGCCGTTTCCTGCGAATCATCGATCAAATATGGAAAATTAATTCCATATTCTTCGATAAGTCCCTGCATTTTGTTTGCACTTTCTTCCTCTTCGTAGCCAGGACTGCCGATATTGGAATTAATTCCAACAAATTGAACTCCGCAGGAGCTGAATTCACCGGCAAGACCGACCAAACGCTCCAACACCGCCAGGACATACGGACAATGATTACACATAAAAATCATCACCAATATTTTTGCACCGGAAAAATCACTTAATGAATACTCGCGCCCGTCCGCCCCTTTCAGACTAAAATCACGGGCAACCACACCAAGCG
>JACPLZ010000056.1 GCA_016186245.1 Candidatus Peregrinibacteria bacterium
CATGACAAAAATTGAACAATTGTGTCATCCCGAACTTAAACTGTGTCATCCCGAACTCGAACTGTGTCATCCCGAACTCGTTTCGGGATCTCTCGTAGCAATCAATCTGAAGAGATGCTGAAATAAATTCAGCATGACAAAAATGGTGGGCCAGCAATGTCATGGTGAGCCAAAGCCTGCCATGAGCCAGTCGAATGGAACCATGACCTTCCCACAGGCACATTGACTCTTTTTCCCCTTCGGCGTAGCATAACCACGGGTTTGCCAAGGGAGGACATTTAAACTTTAACCGGCGTTTATATGTCTGTTTTTACAACCTTGATGATCGCCATTCTTCTTGCTTCACTCACGGCATGTTTATTTGTGTCCAGTAGAATTGTGGCTTACAACCGCAAGTACCACTTCAATGAAATCACCTACACAAGGCTTTTTCGTATTTTTACAAAGGAGCATTTTGCGATTATCTACGCTGTTTTCATACTGATGCACTCCGTTTTTACCACATGGTTTTTATTGACCCTCTAATTCATGACCAATCGCGACAAATATTTTAAGGGCCAGCAGGATAAGGAAGAATTTGTCTGCTTTATGCGCCAGCACTGGATAGTGCTTGTGAAGGAATTTATATATCTGATTGTTTTTTTGCTCGTTTGTTATTTCACTTTGGCAAATATTGACTCTATCCAGGAAGTTCTCCGCGGCAATCGCGAGATGAAACTGCTTTTTGCCACCGCTTTTTTTATCGGCACGTTATATATCCACCGGTTTTTTATCAAAATATTCAACTATTTTCTGCAGGTCGGCATCATTACCGATACGCGTATTGTTGAACATCAAAAAACTTTGTTCATGAAGGATTCCATGGATTCGATAGATATGGCTCAAATTCAGAATATTGAAAGGGTGGGGGACGGTATTCTGCCGAATCTGCTTGGTTACGGCCATATAAAAATCTTTCTTTCGGCGTCTTCGGCGGTCAAAACATTTCAATATGTGCCAAATGCAAAATTCCACTTTAGATTGATAAGCAGGCAAAAAGAAATCCGCCAAAACCAGCTTGCAAGAGAGCATAGGCAAGTTGCGAGCGAAGCAGTTGCGAACGAAGTGAGCAACCTTTCCCCTTCCGGAAAATCAAATGAAACACCATCACAATAGATGCTGAAACGAGTTCAGCATGACACGGCTGGTTATCCCGAACCTCTGTCATGATGAGCATGTCGAACCATGATCTACTCTCCCAGCAGCAGTAGCGCCGCTCCCACAATTCCCGCAGTCTCTGTCCGCAAAACCCGCGGACCGATTGAAACAATTCGCCATCCGTGATTTTTTGCATTTTCCACTTCTTTTACCGAAAAACCTCCCTCCGGACCGACTGCCAGCGCCGATTTCTGTCCACGTTCTTTCAGATTCGTGTCTAATTCCGCCTTTTCATGAAAAATAATTTTAACCGCGGATTTTTCATTTTCAATCATTTCATCAAAAGTGGACGCAGGCATCAATTGCGGGATTTTCCCACGTCCGCATTGTTCAGCAGCTTCCCGCAGAATGCGTTGCAAGCGCTCAATATTCCCAATTTCCAGACGTTCGGTATGCTCTGTCACAAGCGGCACAAACGCACTTACGCCGATTTCCGTGCCTTTTTGCAGCACCAGTTCAAAAAGCTCCCGTTTTTTGGGCATCGCCTGATACAAAGTCAAAAACAGCTCCGGCTCCGCCATATTCTTTCGTTTTTCCAGAATGTGAAACTCCCCGTTTTTATCACTTGATTTCTCCATCGCCGCCTCATATTCAAACCCGGTATTATCTAAAAAAATAACCCTGTCGCCGTTTTTCATCCTCAGCACACGATTTATCTGATGCAGAATAGCAGGGGACGACAGCGCCACCTGTTCTCCATTAATTTCCGCCGGATTGATAAAAAAACGCTGCATGTGAGATATGTTGCCAGAAAATTTCCACCGTGTCATCATGAAGATTTTTGCGAAGCGAAAATCCATCCATTTTTCAGTATGTCCCAAGATCAATGCCGATATCTTACCAAACCGATAGTAAAACCTCCTGTATACCGTTTCACTTATTCTGTGCCGAACAGCTTGTATTTCATCTTTATGTTGCTTGGTATCACCCGCCTCGGTTAGGGCCAACTCTCCAACAACAACGAAAGGCCTCAAACGGGCTAAGCTGTGCCTCAAAATCAATATGATCCATGACATTTCGCTCATTCATGCCGTGATTCCATCACGTTTTCTGCCGGTATAAAACAAATGTTTTTTTCTCCGGGCCTCTTTTCCATAATAACAGCCTTAACATCACCCAAAACTCCAAGTATCGTCTCCTTCGTAACGGGATCTGATTCCAACAGGGTACTCACTTTGTCCGGGGGTATTCTTACTTCCAATTCCAACCAGCTAAATATTCTGTCCTGTTTTGCTTCAGGTCCGCTGAAAGTTAAATCTGGGAATAATTGTTGAAGTTTAAGACCCAAAGACAAAAAACCTTCACTGCTAAAACTTATGCCAGGATCAGTCGCGCTCTTCACATGCATATGTCCGTTTATGGTCATTACAATGCCATGTTCTTGAATATCTACCTGTTCTGGGCTCAAACGGTTTAACAATTCATACCCTTCCGGCAGCAGCATGTTTATAGCATCAAGAATAATATCGCGAGCTCTGTTCCGTAAACAATTCTGCCGTTCCTCACAGGCAGAATCTATTTTTTCCCGATGACCTCTTAATAGTGCAATCTCTTCAAATATTTCTTTTGGCGTCTTTTTCCCTAAGCCACCAGTCATCGACAAACCATCAGCGACTTGAGTTATCCCTAAAATAGTATCAGGAGCCATTTTCTTATTATTAAAAAGTCGTTTTTCAGAGATCCCTTATAACCACCAGGCAGTTTTTTTCCAAAACCGGTCAACGCCCCAATAAATACCGGCGCGGAGATTTGCCATGAGAGCAAAAGCAAAAATATATATGATGTGGTCGTCTATCAAGAAACCATGATCAACTTTCGGAAATTCAAGACCAGGCAAGTAATAGAGGATCATCAATAAAATTGCTGCAAATGATGCGAGCCTTGTCAGTGCGCCAAAAATAAGACCGGTGCCGATGAGGAGCTGTCCCCATTCATTCAAAAAATTAACCCATCCGATATTGTCCGGCTGGGCGAACCAGGAAAACAATGACGAGAAAGTCTTGGCGCCTTCCAGAAAGCCCAGTGAAGTCCATTCCGGATTGAGAATTTTTGTAATACCGGCATAGAAAAAGAACCAGCCTAGCGCGACCCGCAGGATGAATGTCGAGATTTTTATGGATTTTGACATGGGAGAGGGGTTAATAAGATTTACAGCCGACGGTGAAAATGTATTCCTGTATGGGAAAAAATGCAAATTTGAGGATCCAAAGAGTTTTTGAAATTTATTTAGCCAACGGATCAGAAAATCTGATATACTTTGCGGGAAAGAAAAATTGCTCATTGCGCTCGCAACTGTGGGGTGTCGCCAAGCGGTAAGGCAGAAGCCTTTGGAGCTTCCATTCGGGGGTTCGAATCCCTCCACCCCAGCCATGATCTGTACCCCAAAAAGTAGACACGGAACAGGGGTACGGATCACCATTGATCTAAAAGAAATAGAGGGAAATGAATTTAATCTTTAACCTCAAAAAAATATGACTGAATCCAATAGATCGATTGCATTATTTCAAGGAAAAACGGTTGCACGTACTTGGCACAATAATCAATGGTATTTTTCAGTATCGGATGTTGTAGAGATTTTGACAGACTCACTTAATGTAAAGGATTACATTAAAAAAATGAGATCACGTGATAATGAATTAAGTGTCAACTGGGGGACAATTTGTACCCCTCTTGACATGATTGCTAAAGATGGGAAAAACAGAAAGCTTAACTGTGCCAATACCGAGGGAATTTTTAGAATTATACAATCGATTCCTTCCCCCAAAGCCGAACCCTTTAAAAGATGGCTGGCAAAAGTAGGTTATGAAAGAATTCAGGAAATTGAAGACCCCGAACTTGGCACTAAAAGAACACGGGCATTGTATAAGGCAAAGGGGTATCCCGATGGCTGGATTGAAAAACGTATGCGCGGAATTGCGGTACGTGAAACTCTCACAGATGAATGGCAGAAACGAGGGGTAAAAGAAGGTAAAGAATATTCCATTTTAACGGCGGAAATAGCAAAAGCCACTTTTGGCATGACTCCAAGCCAACACCAAAATACAAGAACCTTAAACGTGAAAATTTGCGCGACCACATGACCGACCTGGAGCTTATCTTTTCCATGCTTGGCGAAGCCGCCACTACGGAAATTGCCAAAAATAGAGATATTCAAGGATTTCAACAGAACAAAAAAGCCGCGCAACAAGGCGGAGAAGTCGCAGGAAAAGCAAGGAAGGACGTGGAACAGAAAAGTGGGAAGAAGGTGGTGAGTAAGGAAAATTTTTTGAGGCTGGGAGTAAAAAATCCCAGACGCATTTCTAACAAGTAACCGATTGACATGAAACTGACTCAAAAACAACGCGATCAACTTTGGGGCGAACATGGGCCTTATTCCGAAGCCAAACTCATTACTGAAACGAGGATTTTAGACGATCAAGTATCAAGAGTATTTGTCGTCGTAGAGGTTGCGATCAATCCTTTAACATACGAAATTATCGGCAAAAACATCAAACAATGTGATGGATTTGCTCGATATAAAAGGATAAATATTACTTTTCTATGCCAAAAACAATTCAACAAATACCGGCGGGGTGGAAAGTGGTGAAAGTAATTGATTTGGTAGGAAGTATTGTAGGAGGGGGTACCCCTTCTCGTAATAATCCTGAATATTGGGACGGAGATATTCCGTAGGTAACCGTAAAAGATGGGAGTGCAAGAGCTTTTGTGAAACTACGTAGCTTCTATCACATTTCAGCAGATGGGCAAATTTCATTCAATGGACAAATCGTACATTTTGGCTTGCGGGCAATGCAAATTCTCCTGCCATGCCATACGAGAAGATATGAAAAATGACCCCACTCATTCCGCGGCAGTTTCTTCATCAAAATTCCCTCGATCTTAACCGCATTTTTTGTCCGGCTTAGTTTTTGGGGCACAAGCCCCAATTT
Organism: Candidatus Peregrinibacteria bacterium; assembly: GCA_016186245.1. Lineage (GTDB taxonomy): Bacteria > Patescibacteriota > Gracilibacteria > UBA1369 > LOWO2-01-FULL-3 > JACPLZ01. Next base: position 5,127 of record JACPLZ010000056.1, read on the forward strand.
TCCAGTCAATCTGCACACATGCGTGTCCACTACTACCCCTTCATTTTTCCCAAATCCCGCATTCAGGATAACATTTGCAGTCTTCCGAGCTACGCCAGGCAATTTCAACAATTCACTCATGGTATCCGGCATTTTGCCATTGAAATCCCGCACCAGCACCTCCGCTGCAGCTTTTAAATTTTTGGCTTTATTTTTATAAAAACCGGTTGAATAAATCATATTTTCCAGTTCGCCGATATCAACTGCAGCCATATCGTAAACAGTCGGTAGTTTCGCGAAAACCGCAGGCGTTACTTTATTAACCAGTTTGTCTGTACACTGCGCAGACAGCACCACAGCCACAAAAAGCTCATAAGTATTGCGGAAATTCAGCTCGATTTTTGCATTAGGATAGGTTTTGGAAAGAATGGAAATGATTTTTTGGACGTCAGCGGCCATGCATGCATTATACAATAGATGCTGAAACAAGTTCAGCATGACACAAGAAAATGCCATGTACTAATATCGATCCAACAACCGCACCCTAGCCTTATACTTTTCCGGCAAATTTTCCAAACTCTCTTCCGGCAACTTAAACAAAGATAGATAATCCAGCGGGTCCTTATGCTGGCCGTTCAAAAGCGTTTCAAAATGCAGATGCGCTCCCGTCGTCATATACCCCGCGCCCTTTGTGCCCGGCATACCTCCGCTTAATGCGATCACAAAGCCCTGGGGCACTTTCTGGCCTTCCTCCACCAGGATTTTGCTCACATGCCCATACACCGTCATCAGCCCTCCGGCATGCGACAAAATTATGTAGCTATACCCATATCCATTATCTTTTGCTGAATAAACCACCGCATCCTCCGCCGCCCGCACGGCCGTGCCCTGGTACGCAGGAATATCTATGGCCTTATGCTGCACGCCAAAAACTCCAACATAGCTCGGGTCTTTAAAATAAGCGCTTATTCCCAATTTCGGCTCGACCGGCCACACCAATTCACCGGCAACAGCATCAGGATTATTCGCATAAAATTCATAAAGAACCTTAGTCCGTTCATCCAGCACATCGTCATATTTTGACGGATCAAAATTTGCGCCCTCCTCGGCGACTTTTGCCTGAATAAATTTAACGGCGATATTCAAATTCCTGACTTCATCAAACATTTCTTCTTCCTCTTCAATCGTCTGATCCAGAAGCTGGCTATAAATTTTTTCCTGGCCTTTGGTGATTTTTAACAGACTTTTTTTCGATTCTTTCTGCAATTCCAGCTGATCTTTTTCTTCCTGGATTTTCAGCCGCAGGACATCCAGTTTCTCTTTTTCTGTGCCGGCCAGATCGCGCTGATTTTGAAGGTCAGCAAAGATTGCATCCATTTTTTCAATAATTTTCGCTCCGGCCTGTCCCAAAAGGCTTAAATAATTCATCTGCCGGAGATTTTCACCGACAGAACCATCGGCAATCAGCATTTTAAAAGCATCAATAGAGCCGTCCAGATTCATTGCAAGGAGAGCATTTTCTTCCTGATACATTAGCTGCACATAATCCATGAGTAGCTCTTTTTGATACGCCAAAGCCACTTCACGCATTTCAATTTCTTCGTAAAGTTTTTTGATCAGATTCTCCTTTCCGGCAACTTTTTTTAGAACTTTGAGCAGTCTTCCCGTGGTCGCATTTATCTGATCATCAAGGTTGTTTAATTGCTCCTGCAGGGTGAGTTTTTCCTCGGTAACTTCCTGCAATCGCGCCCTGGTATCGGCAACTTTGACTAGAAGCTGTTTGTAATCAGCTTTCGAAAGATTGAGTTCCCGCTGGATTTGCTTTAGAAAATCGGCTTCCACCTGGTCTTTATCGGTTTCCGGAACATCAATCGCCGGAGCATTGGTCCCGGAATAGTCATTTTCATCCGCCATGACAAAATTCGACCCGGAGCTCGCTAAAACCAGGGTGATGCACGTTAAAATCAGGAGTTTACCTCCGCGCACTGCCTTGATCCCCAGTGATTTCTTATCTGTCCGTTTAGACATATCTCGCAATTATACCATTAATAAGCCAAAAAAACAACTTGCAAAGGGTGGGCCATTCCTTTAAAATCTGCCAGTAACCATACAGATATGTCACATAAAAAAGCGGGTGGATCCACACAAAACGGCCGCGATTCGGTAGCAAAGCGCCTTGGCGTGAAGCTTTTTGCAGGTCAGGTTGTCCGTCCTGGCGGCATCATTATTCGCCAGCGTGGCACCGAATATTTTCCTGGCCACAATACCGGCATGGGTCGGGATCACACCATTTATTCTTTGGTTGACGGAAAGGTTAAATTTGTCGAAAAAGCCCTCAAGAAATACGATAACCGTGTTTTTAAGGACACGATAGTGAATGTTGAACCGGTTGGGGTGAAATAAGTTCTCGTCATGGTGAGCAGATTTTTGCGTAGCAAAAATCCTTTTCCTCCCCCGCATCAACTCGTTTCAGTATCTATGTAGCTGTCATAATTTCTGCTATCATCGTTCCATGTCTTTGGAATCTTTTCTAGGGTTTGAACAGGGTGAGGGGATGTATGCGGCGGCGCTGGAGGCCTTGCGTGAGAAAATGCAGGTGGCCGCGGCGCAAATAGCGGCATTAAAA
>JACPLZ010000060.1 GCA_016186245.1 Candidatus Peregrinibacteria bacterium
GAATAAATTTCATCGGTCCAGGACGATACAAAGCGCCCATAGCCACAATGTCATCAAACTTGGTGGGCTTTAATTCTTTGAGATACCGCTTCATCCCTGCGGATTCCAATTGGAAGACGCCGGTTGTATCCGCTTTTTTTAACAATTCAAAAGTTTTTTCATCATCCATTGGAATATTGCAGATTGCAACTTCCTCTCCGCGCGTTTTTTTCACTATCGAACAGGTTTCTTCAATCACGGTAAGATTCTTCAATCCCAAAAAATCCATTTTTAAAAGTCCCAAATCCTCAAGAGGTTTAGCTGAATACTGGGTGATGATTTCATTTGACTCGCCCGCCCCATATTGCAGCGCCGTATAATCATTTAAAGGTTTTTCCGCAATTACCACGGCGCACGCATGCGTACCGGCCTGTCTGATTGTTCCTTCCAATTTTTTGGCATAGTCCAGACAAATTCGCGCACGTTCGTCCTTTTCATAAATATTCCTCATTGTCGGATCATCGACGATAGACTGCTTTAACGGCGCATATTTACCCAAAATTGCCGGTGGAACCGCTTTAGCGAGGGCATCCACCTCCGCATACGGATAGCCCAAAGCACGGCCCACATCGCGGATAGCCGCTTTTGGAGCCATCGTCCCAAAAGTAATAACTTGAGACACATTATCTCTTCCATACTTATTGATCACATAATTCAAAACCTCATCTCTCCTTGTATCTGCAAAATCAATATCTATATCCGGCATGCTTATTCTCTCGGGATTCAGAAAACGTTCAAAAAACAGTCCATGCTCAATAGGATCAAGATCGGTAATATTCAGCGACCATGCCAAAATGGAACCGGCCGCTGATCCTCTCCCCGGACCGACAACAATTTTCTGGTCCTTGGCATAATTCACAAAATCATGAACAATCAAAAAGTAAGTGTCAAAGCCCATTTTGTGGACAGTTTCCAATTCATAATCAAGTCTTTCTCCATATTCTTTTGGAATTTTTCTGCCGCTGAATTTCCCAAGCAACCCTTCCCGGGAAAGCTGCCGGAGATAAATTTCCGGACTCTCATTTTGAGGAGTTTTAAAAGAAGGAATCAGATTTTTGCCGAATTCAAATTCCACGTTGCATTGATCGGCAATTTTAAGAGTATTTTCAATTGCTTCGGGACAATCGCTAAAAACTTCCTTTAATTCCTTGACATCCCTGAGCGAATAATCTCCAGCGTACCTCATTCTATCCTCATCGGTAACGTGTGACTGGGTTTGAATGCAAAGCAGAATATCATGCACATCACTGTCCTCCGGTCTCGGATAATGAGAGTCGCAGGTTACGGTCAATCCCAAACCATATTCTTTTGCCAGCTGTTTCAATCGCTGGTTCACAATATTCTGATTTTCCATCAGCGGATGATCCTGCATTTCCAGATAAAAATTTTCTTTTCCAAAAATCTCGATATACTCGCGTACTGTAGCGTGGATTTCCTCTTCATTACCGGACAATATCGCCCTCGGCAGCTTTGCCACCAGGCATCCGCTCAACACAATAAGCCCGTCGCTGTACGCTCTCAAAAGCCGATAATCAACTCTCGGCTTATAATAAAAACCCTCCAAATGAGCCTTGGTTGTAAGTTTTATTAAATTTTGATATCCGGCATTATTTTTTGCCAGAGCGGTAAGATGATACGGCTTGGTATCGATTTTCGGTTCCCTGTCAAAACGGGTGCGCGGCGCCATGTAAAGCTCACATCCCAAAACAGGTTTAATTTTTTCCTCTTTTGCCGCCTGATACAACTCAACCAATCCATAAACAACTCCATGATCCGTCAGAGCGACAGCTGGATAACCGAGCTCTTTTGCACGCAAAACAATATCCCGCGGGCTGCCATAGCCATCCAGCAGGCTGTAATGCGAATGGCCATGTAAATTCACAAAAGACATAACTTAATCAGACATTAAATGTACATGAAGGTGAAAAACTTCCTGCCCGCCTTCTTTTCCAACATTGATCGACAATTTATATCCTTTCAATTTCATGTTATCGGCAATGTTTTTGGCGCAGTGTAGCAGGTGTCCGGCGATTTTTTCATCACCATCCTCCATATCCGCAATGGACGGAATATGCTTCCTCGGAACAATCAGCATGTGGGTCTTTGCCTTTGGATGAATATCGTTAAAAATAACGCACTTTTCATCTTCATAAACAAACTTTGAAGGAATTTCTCCGCCGGCAATTTTACAGAAAACGCAGTCAGCCATAAAGAACAATTATTTAATGGGAATCAAGCTATTTCTGACCGAGCCGTATTACTTGATACAGCGAGTAAGAAATTGAGCAGCTGACCCTGAAACAAGCCCAGGGTAAACTCCGTAGTGCACAATTTCCAGAGATTCCACCATGATTATAAGCCATTTCTCAAACTACTTGCCAGAGGTTTTTTTGGCTTTCTTCGGGTCCAGCTTGTAAACTGCACGGCCGACACGGACAAACTGTGGATTTTTCTGAAGATTCAAAGATATAGTGCCTCTCTTTACATGTCTCTGCTTTAAAACACCATCAATAATTTCTGTTTTTGTGAGAGGGCTGCGTTTTCTCAAAAGATCCTCAATCACTTCCGCAACTGTGCCCCTTTTATATCCGAACTCCTTTAACCCATAAAGACCGCGTCCAACCAGCACAAACTGATCATACCGTATCAATTCATTATGGACAGCCTGCACGGTAACAACTTTTTTATCAAACCCGGCCTCGGAAATTTTATTGGCAATTTCTACAAAATGCAGAGGTTTTTTTTCTACCTTCAAAACAATATACGCCTTATCCCTGATACTTCTTGGATTGATGTGTCTCCATGACATTAAACCAAATCCTTCCGCCGTTTTCTTGAAACGTTTGTCAACCTCCAAGGCAGATAAAATCAACGAATCCGGTTTACCTTCCAGTCTCTCGCCCATCACCTGGCGTATTTGGATAACAAGCTTGGCATCTCCAAGAACATCGCTTTTTTTCTTTAAAATCTTAATGCCGGCATTGATAACTCCCTCAATCAAATCCATTTCCAGCTCTTTCACATGCCAAAACGGATAATAAAGATTATTTTTCTCGATTTTATTAAGTTTAGGATTAATACTTAGAGCCAAACAAATAATGTTTGCATCTACATCCTCTGACGATTTTATAAGGTTAAGAATCTCGCTTATAAGCCTGCTTTCCAAAATTACGCCACCGCAGTCTTCCATGACTTTATTGGCTAATTCGTTAACCATATGCAACCTCGTAGTCTGGACAGTCCTGCGAAGCTTGCCAAGAGCTATTTTTTCTATCTGGCGTATTCTTTCCCTCGTAACAGAAAACTGCTGACCTATACTCTCAAGGGTCTGTCTTGGACGGTTATTCAAACTAAACCGTTTTACGATCACGTCCTTCTCCTTGGTACTCAACACCCTGAACATTTCCTCGATAACATCTGAGAGCTTAACCTTTAGATCAACTGGTGATATAGCCATAAACTATGCTTTTATTTATCTTTGCCCAACCAAGATATTTATTATTTATTATCTTGTCAAGCAAGAAATTTGATATTAGTGCAATTATGTTTTATAAACACAAATTACAGACAAGAACGAACCGTACACCAATACTAATGAATAGTCAAACATTTTTTCTGGTGGGCGAGGAGGGACTTGAACCCTCATGCCTTTCGGCACCAGCTCCTAAGGCTGGCGTGTATGCCAGTTTCACCACTCGCCCAGGTTAAAATATTTCTACACTATCTTCATACTCATATCAATACTCCTCACACCATTTGTCAATGCTCCCATTGAAACGATATCCACGCCGGTCGCAGCATATTCAATAATATTCGATTCATTAACTCCTCCGGACGCCTCAAACAGGAGATCATCATAAAATCCGGCTTTTTTGATTTCTTTCATGGCTTCAGAAACCTCTCCGGCGCTCATATTATCCATTAACATGACTCCAACCGATCGGATTTTTTTTTCGGTAAGAGTTTTGGAAAAAATTTCCGCCAATTTCAGGGCATCATTAATACCATTTACTTCCACCTCGACAAATCGTGTTTCCACATTACTATCGCTTATTTGTTCAAAAATTTTCTCATAATTATGTTTCATAATCGCCGCATGATTATCTTTAACAAGAATTGCATCGGCCATATTTAACCTGTGTGTCCCGCCTCCTCCTAGCACTACCGCTTTTTTATCCAGCAACCCCCACAAACATTTTCTGGTCGGCGTAACCAGCACATTATATTTCCTCACCATATCCACAATTTTTGCAGTAAAAGTCGCAACTCCGCTCATCCTCATGATTAAATTCAAAGAAGCTCTTTCTACAGCCAAAACATCGTGTACATCACCCTCAATTTCCAGCAGCCTTTCTCCTTTTTTGAACGCCGCGCCATCCTTTACCAAAAAATTCACTGAAAACTCGCCCTTAATTTTTGGCATGAATTGCGCATCAGCATCAACCAAAAAGTATTTCAGCTCTTCACATCCGGCAA
>JACPLZ010000061.1 GCA_016186245.1 Candidatus Peregrinibacteria bacterium
ATTTAACCTGGTATGCCGCAGTGCAGGCAACAAGTACGGTAGAAACCAGGACAAGAATCCTACTGCATGGATTGGCAGAAAGATACGGTGTCAGAAGGGAAAGAGGACAGTTAATAACATTGGATTTAAGTCTGACACATCATGATCTTGCAAGGATGGCCGGTATAAGCAGGGAAACTATTACCCGCATAATAGCAGCATTGGCAAAAAACGGCATAGTGACAAGAACAGGCATACAAAGAGATACAATCACTATTTCTGCCATGAGTGCTTTGGCCTGTCCCAAAGAATAATCACTGAAAATTTAGGAATTTTTCAGCATCGCAGATTCCAAAGTTGATTTTCCAGAATCGTTAGATTACACTGCCAACCAAACTTTTTTATATGGAAGACAAACCACCACAAACAGAAGCGCCAATTTTTCCCACACCCCCGGGAGAATCAGTCGATATAGAACAGGCGATAGAGGGTTTATTGGCAACAAGGAATAAACCAGGCAATAACAACGGAACGGAAAAAGAAACACAAATAACGGCACCACCAGAAAATTTAAAAAGATATGAAACTTTTCAGGATATTTTTTCTCATGGCCATAGATTAAAGATAGGGCAATACGTCACCAGTGTACATTATGCCGATCCGGCTTTCAGACAGTTGGAAGCCACATTGGAAACTGCAAAAATCATATTATCTCTTGGTAATACTGTCCAAAAAGGAAGTGTTTTAATAACTGGAGCAACAGGTACCGGTAAAGAAGTAATTGCGCTGGCACTCCACGAAGCTTCCGTACAATCTGAAAATAGTCCATTCATAGCAGTCAATTGCGGAGCCATACCACACAATTTAATTGAAAGTGAGTTATTTGGGTATTCGGCAGGCGCCTTCACGGATGCAAAAAGAAAAGGAAAGAAAGGGGCTTTTGAAGCCGCACAGGGCGGCACACTATTTTTGGACGAAATAGGTGATCTGCCTTTGGATGGTCAGGTTAAAATATTACGTGCATTACAGGAGAGAAAAATACAGCCTTTGGGGCAAACACAGGTTGTTGATATAACCCACGTAAACATCATTTGCGCCACAAACCATGAGTTGGAGGATTTGGCCGACAATGGGGAATTTCGTAAAGATCTTTTATACCGTATATCCGGAATTAAAATAGCTGTACCAATGTTGAGAGATAGAACTTTGGATATTCCTTTTCTATTTTGCAAATTTTGTCTTGAGATCATTGAGGAACTTCGCAAAAAAAATGGAGGCTCGCAATTGCATGGAATTTCACCGGCAGCAATCAACGCTCTAATGAGTTATACATGGCCTGGGAACATAAGAGAATTGGCTCAGATAGCACAGCAGGTTACCATTACAGCGAGGCACAAAAAATACATTGACATTGAAGATCTGGAAATATGCTTGTGTCTTGAAGATACCTCGGAGAACAGAGAAATAACATCAGTTGGGATTTTGGTAAAAAGGCTCGAATCAGCTGTTAGGGCTATTCTGGAAAATTGTTGGGTTGATAAACATGAACAATTACCGTTAAACGAACTTACAGGTATTTGTCGATATTTCGCCCTGCAAGCTGCATTAAGTATTACCGATCATCATAAAGAGTCGGCAGGAAAATTATTGGGGATAAGCAGAAAGAATTTTTGGGAACTTATGAGAAAATACGAGGATGACCCCACAATACGAAGACTTATTCAATAAAACATACATGTCCGAAGTTACTGGAAAATTAGAAAAACCGCTTCCATACGAAGAACTTACTCATGGAATAATTGGCCAGGCTATAAGAGACAAAGCCATGATCGGAAATGATCTGCACTGTCAAGATGGCTCTCTTATACGCTTGCCAACTCTTGAAGATAAACGATACTGCATACCGCTTGATTTGATCTCACCAAATCCAACACAGCCACGAAGATATTTTGATCCAGAAGCGCTTAATGAATTGGCTGGTAGCATAGAGTCCATCGGTCAGTTGACACCAATATTGGTAGTGCCATTTATTATTCAAATTGATGGTCATAAAACTATACGATTTTTCATAGTAGGTGGCGAACGAAGATTTAGAGCGTTAAATAAATTAAAAGAAACCCATGCATTAGCTGTTATATCCTGGAATAACGATGAAGATGATTTATTTAGCAAAGCTTATATTGATAATTATCACGAAAAATTGAATGTTTTAGATGAAGCACGCTCAATCCGTAGAATGAGCCGGGAAAAATAGCCCAGTTTTTACAGCTTCTTTCATATGTTGAACAATTTCCTGAATTGGAAGAATCGGTTCGCAATGGTAATCTCCTCCAATCCCATATATTAAATTTAATGAGATGGAATAGACGTGGAAGGGTAAGAGAAGAAAGTGACGAAGCAAGAGATATTCAACTGGCCAGACAGCATGCGGTCAGTCAGATATTGGAAAAAATCAACCAAAAAAAAGATCCCCAAAAAACGACTGATAAATCAGGTAAACCAAGTGATATTACCATCGAGGATATTGAACAAGCCAGGAGAAGCGGCATAACTGAAGTTGCCGGTGAAGCAAAAGCAGATATTCTTGCCGTACAAAGGCTTGTAGCGCGTATAAGAACGGCAAGTTCCCAAATTATAAACAGTGCGAATCAGCTTGCCGACTTTGACAGACAGACAGTTGCTAATGCGTTGAATGGCATGACTCAACCGGTTGAGCTCGTCAGAACAAGACTGGAAAAAGGCATTTTTTCTGCTGCTCAACTACATAGATTGGTCGATGATATTGCCATAAATAATAGTGAAACTAATCAGGTGGAAAATAAAATAAAAAAAACATTTCTGGGCAGAATAGAAAAAAGTGGTGTTGAACATTTTGGTGTTGATACACGTTATAGAATCGCAATCGCAATCGCAACTTCAACAGACGCCAATAACGATATCTCCACAAACGAAATTGCTTCACTTCTCGAAATTCCAGCAACCACTATCGCCGGTTCGATGAGCCTGCTGAAGAAATCATTGAAAGATATTGGCATCACATTGATCACCCAGTATCGAAAAGTCCGTATTGGTACAAGGCGGGAATTGGAAAAAATTCCGTTTTATAGGATGTCAGAGAGAAACACAAACTCAGAAAAAAAGAAGCAATATATAGCACCATCCGCAATAGGATTTAAAGCAATGACATCCGATAAAAATCTGGACAAAGTGACCGGAGATTTATGTGAAGCGCTTAAACGATTTTTTAGCAGCAATGTAGAAATAACAAATGTGAAACATTCACCCTCCGATGACGCAATCATTGTTTTGGAAAAAACCGGACAACGCTCATTCAGAATAAGTTCCAATATCAAAAATTTTGCTCAACGGGCAGCAGTATGTATGCCCGCACTTGCGGGTATGATCCGTGATGCTTTAGGCCTTCCGGAAGCTGATTTAACTCTGAAGGATATTGATTAGTCTGTACATCGCTTCCGCAACCTCTCCGCGACTCATGTCTTTAGAAGGCTCTATTTGCGACGCCTGCGCATCCACAATTCCAAGCTCTTTAGCATAAGCGAAATAAGGAGCAAACCAAGCATCCACCGCAACATCTTCATAAGAAGCTTCATTGACAATTGGGTTAATATCAACACTCATTCCGAGAAACAGGATTTTAAGAAACTCAGCCTTATTTACAGGATTTTCCGGCCTAAAAGTACCGTCCGGATTTCCATTCACAATGGATTTTTCATATCCGGTATAGAGATAATCGTTATACCATTGTGCGGCCTCTACATCACTAAACGGCGGTTGACCGCTGACAAGATCCGCCTGAATGCTTTCCAGAATAAACTTTAAAGCCTCGACTCTGTTTACCTTGTCGTTTGGCCTGAAAGTACCGTCCGGATAACCGGAAATCACTCCCTTGTCAATCAGAAAAGTTACCGCTTCATAATATTTATTTGAAGAATCCAAATCGCTGAAAACTGAAGTTACCACTGGTTCGTCAACAATCACCGGTTCATCAATCACCACAGGCTCATCCACTACCGGTTCATCAACAACAACCGGCTCATTCACGACCACCGGCTCATCTATAACTACCGGTTCATCGACAACGACAGTTGCACCAAGATAATTCTGCACATATTTCAACGGATTTATAGTCGTTGCAATTGCATTCTCTTTGCCCAACCCGGCATTTACCGCACCAAAAAAATCCAGACCTGCGTCAGAAGCTTCCTGCCATGTAAACGGCCAAAACGGATGCCACGGAGCCTGATCATTATCAATCTGGAAATGGACATGCGGAGTCGTAGCCGTGCCGCTTTCCCCCGATAATCCAATCTGTTGGCCTTTTGTCACAACATCGCCGACATTAACCAATAAACTTCCAAGATGACTGTAGGAAGAATAGATAACTGTATTTGCACCCCCATCATCCAAAGTCGGAAAATTATTGTGCACAAGCACAACATGCGATCCAAAACCTGAGCTCTGGGAAGAAGCTTTAACCACTGTACCGTTTGCGACTGCAAAAACCGGTGTGCCATTCGGTACTTTGATATCCACGGCCGGATGTGAGCCAGCGCCCTCCACTCCATCCAAAGTATAACTGCCGAGATAGGGGACTGAATAAGTTATTTTTGCATTTCTCACTGCGTCATCCGAGGCATTTCCCCATTTTAGGCTATCCACCGTAGTCGCCAGAATTGCCGGATCATAGAAAGGAGTTTCAATAAATTTGCTTTGATCGATTTCACTGTATGCAAAATCTCTTTCAGCATCGTTTAATTTCACCCAATCGGGCACTTTTTGCACAGGATAAGTTGTCCCGTCAAAAGGCGCGTGTTCGGGATAACTCAAAATGCTCGTCCTGTACAGAAAAGAATTGATATCAAAAAAAGCCATACTCGTGGAAAACAACAAAGTCGCCAAGACTGCTCCTGCAAATTTGGGTCTTTTCTTGAAAAATTCTCTCATTTACTTGGTTTTTTATTTTTGTTTCATATAATTATAGCAATTTCTACCGCATAAATCAATCATCAGCTTGAACAAAATTATAAGTAAAAACACTGAGCAGACCAAAAAAATCGCCAAAGATTTTGCCGGAAAAGTGAGGAATGGGGGGGTGATCTGTCTTTACGGAGATTTGGGCAGCGGTAAGACGCTTTTCGTCCAGGGGCTTGCTGAAGCGCTGGGAATTGATAAATACAGTATCAAGAGTCCTACCTATGTTTATATCCGCAATCAAAAACATTTTTACCATATAGATTTATATAGATTGGAGGAAATTGACGAATTGCTCCGGCTGGAAATTGAAGAGCTTTTAAAAAATCCCCAAAATATAATTATTATAGAATGGGCTGACCGGCTAAAAAAATACCTGCCAAACAAGCGTACAGACATTTATTTTAAGTACCTGGATGA
>JACPLZ010000062.1 GCA_016186245.1 Candidatus Peregrinibacteria bacterium
GATCGACAGGGCACATTCCAAAGGTCTGCAGCAGATCGGCAAACGCAAAAAAAACACGATCACAAGCAGTGAACGCATCCTTACGGCAAACCGGCTTTTTATGATTGATGAACTGAAAAAAATCCGGAAAAAATGCAAAAAAATTCTGATTGCGCTGCTATATGCCGCATCCAAATTTCAAAAAGTGCCGTTTAAAAGATCCACACTCGGACATTTTTTGCTGGGAATAACCGAGAGTCTCATGGACGATATGGATTTATTGGATTTCGCCGGCGCTCATATAAACAAAAACCCGCTCGGTTCGGTAGATGGCTATGGATCAATACATCTTCTCCCGCGTGAACTCACCACCCAGGAATTGGGCTTTAAAAAAATTCAGATAAACTCTCTGTATTGCCGATACTCTTCAGTGAAATTCACAAATCTTTATTTAAACACGCTCGCGCAGATTTCCGAAAGTCTTCGCAAATTAAACACTCAATTCTCGTCCCAAAAACAAAAAAAACGGATCAGAAAAATCCCCCAGGGGAACACCATTAAGAATGCAAGCGCAATCATGTCTGAAAATCTGCAATCGGCAAAAACCATTCTAAAAAATCTCATCAGAAAAATCCGGAATTCAGAAATTCCAAAGACCCTTGATCCCAAATTTAAAACCATAATCAGCCTCGGCGCCGCCGGCAATCTCGACCTGGATTATTACAGGACAAGACTGGGCAAGATATAAAAAAAGCTGCCATGAATTCGACAAGCTCACCATGACAGCCATTTTTGGTAATCCAAAAACTTTTAAAAAATTGCCGCAGTGCAAGGAAGCAAGCCATTCCCGACCGAGCCGTACTAATTATCCGTACGGCGAGAAGGAAATGGCGCAGCTGACACAGCAATGCGCAATTTTTTAAAAGTTTTTCCAGATCAACTGGTTGCTGATCTCATGATGAAACAATATCTCCCCATTCTTCACCTTTGTCCCCAAAGCTTTAGGACTCCTGTCGGCGGACGCATATTTTAATTCCGCATACTTTCTCTGATTTTCTTCCATCATCGTTTCTTCGATAAATTTGCTCTTCTCAAAAATTTCCAAAGCATCATAAACATTTCCAGGTAAAATTTTCTTTTGGCCATTATTCACCCAGGCATCCATTTTTTTAAACTCCTCCTGAGCCGCTTCCATCCCGATCAAACCGGCCGTAAACAAGGCATAAAGAGTTAAATAGGGGTTTGCATCCGGCGCCACAGTGCGCACTTCAATCCTCGCGCTGTATTGATTGCCTTCCGGAATACGAATCATCGCTCCCCTGTTCACAGCGGAAACAACGATTTCATTCGGCGCCTCATAATTTGGATCAAGCCTGCGATATGAATTCACAGATGAATTCATGATCATGCAAAGATCATTTCCGTAATACAGAATGCCTGTCAAAAACCTCCATGCCTCATCGGACAGATTGTGTTTACCATCTTTTTTATAGAACATATTTGTTCCTCCTCTGGAAAGCGACATGTTTGTGTGCATACCGCTTCCATTGAGGTTTGCAATCGGTTTTGGCAAGAAACAAGCCGTAAAACCCATAGATTTTGCAACCTGGCGTGCCAATAGCTTATAGAGAAGAATCTGATCCGCAGTATCCAGCGCGCTGGAATAGCGGAAATTTAATTCAAATTGGGCCGGGGCAACTTCCGGATGATCCTTTTCATTTTGGAATGCGAGAGCTCTCTGCGCTTCGGCAAATTTGTCAATAAACAATCTCAAAGTATCCTGCGGCAAAGAACTGAAATAACCGCTGGCAGTAGCCAATTCAAAACCAGCAATTTCATCAAAACTTTGCTCCGCCTTCATTCCACGAAACAAAAACCCTTCAATTTCCGGAGCAACATTTGTCATCATTCCCTTCTTCGCCAAATCCTGACACAACTGCATCAATCTTGATCGGAAATCAGAAGTATAATAACTGCCATCACGATCACAGACATTCCCAAAAACCAAAACTTTTCCGGCTCCAAAAATGTCGGAAGGCACCCATCTAAAACTCGACCAATCTACTTTCAACCTAAGATCGGACTGAGCCAACTCGGTAAATCCCTTGATGGAAGACCCGTCAAAAGTAAGATTATCTTCACTCTTCAGCATGAAATTTTTGTCATAATCCAGAGTGTGCAATCGGCCTTCCAGATCACAAAAACATACAGTTACAGCCTTGATTCCTTTTTCACTGGCAAGATACTTCATAAAACGATCTTTCATGGAATCGCTTGTTGCGCCTTTGAGACGCTCCATTTTCACTTCCATATTTTTTTCCTCGAGCTCGACATAAGAGAGATCAAGAAGATGAGGCTGCTTCCAGAGAACCGCACCATAATCCCGCTCACGCCCATGAATCAGGCTATGAGTCATTTCGGCCTCGGCAGGAGTCTGACGAATCATTGTTTTTGCAGGCATAATGGAAAATTATAAAATACTTGCCACAGAAATACAGACACAAAAAAAAATTGGCAATGATAAAAAAACCGCCAAAAACAACCTGTAGAAATTTCCAAATATCCTTTCACACGCATATTCTGTCGAAAAAATCTACAACAATATTGCCCTTGCAAAACAAGAATGAATATTTTTTTATGCCATATCTGAAAAAGCAAGACACACTCTGAACATAATTGGTATGTCTGGAGCCTTTCAGTACGTCCCTTATCCCCTCTTAATCAAAGTCCTCAATCCGGCAACCGAAACTCTCATCGTTTCCATTCTTCCGGATTTTGGATTAAAAATCTTCCTCTTGGTAAGATTTGGATTAAAACGGCGCTTCTTGGCATTCATCGCATGACTGCGGGTATTGCCGACTGAAGGTTTTTTACCTGTAATTTCACAAATTCTGGACATGGCAGAGGCCATTCTAGCAGGTTCCCGCTGAAGCACAATGGATTATTAAAATTTGCCTATCCTCCCATGACTGAGATATAAATATCCCATGAAATCCACCCGTACGGAAAAAGATTCCCTCGGACCGGTCAAAGTGCCTCAAGATGCATATTTTGGGGCCCAGACCTCCAGAGCTCTAAAAAACTTCCAAATCAGCAACCGGCATATCGATCGGATTTTCATGGAATCACTGGGCATGATTAAATTGAGCGCCGCTAAAACAAATTTTCAGCTTAGACTTTTGAACTCGCAGCAATACAGAGCAATACGCACAGCAGCCAAAGAATTCATAAACGGAAATTTTTCCAGCGATTTTATTTTGGACGCATACCAGGCCGGAGCCGGCACAAGTTATAACATGAACGCAAATGAGATCATCGCAAACAGGGCCAATGAGATACTTAGGTTCCCTGAATCAACAAAAGGAAATTATAAATTTGTGCATCCAAATGATCATGTGAATATGGGACAATCCACCAACGACGTAATTCCCACAGTATCCAGACTGGCAATACTCTTCTCGCTTCCTGCCCTGCTTAATGCCATAAAATCATTGGAAAACCGCTTGGCCGATCTCGCCAAAAAACACAAAAATCTGGTCAAAGTCGGGCGCACTCATTTGCAGGACGCCGTACCGATAACATTCGGCGGGGAAATAGACAGTTTTAGAGCCGCGCTGGAAAATTCCCGCCGGTTTATTGAAGAACAAAGCACAAAACTGCAAATTATCGGCATCGGCGGAACAGCGGTAGGAACAGGCTTAAATGCTCATCCGCGTTACCGGCAATTGATGTTAAAAAATCTCACAAAACTAACCGGTATTCATTTCACCTCCGCACGCAATCTCACAGAATCCGCAAACAACATGAATCCGTTTATGAATTTTTCCGCGTCATTGAGATCTCTCGCAACCGACCTTCTTAATCTCTCCGCAAATTTAAAATTGATGAATAGCGGTCCAATCTCCGGTCTGGGCGAGATAACCCTGCCACCTGTGCAGCCGGGATCATCGATTATGCCGGGTAAAGTCAATCCATCTATTTTGGAATGTCTGGAAATGATCTGCCTGCAAGTTTTGGGTTATGACAAAGTTATAGAAATGGCCTGCCAAAGAAGTAATTTTGAACTAAATACAAACTGTCCTCTTATAATTCACAACCTCCTGGAAGCAATCAAAATTCTAACCAACGGTATAAATATGACAACATCGCTTGCAATTAAAAATCTGAAAGTGAATGAAAAAAAAATCCGGGAAACTTTTGAAAACAGCCTTTGCACCGCCACAGAACTGGCTCCGCGCCTTGGATATCAGCTGACAGCCGAAATTGTAAAATCAGC
>JACPLZ010000058.1 GCA_016186245.1 Candidatus Peregrinibacteria bacterium
AAGGACGATTTGCGGGTGGTGATTGAGGATATTTTTGATCAGATTGCGACAACAAAGGTGGCGGAGGATAATAATCTGAAGATTGTCATAGGGCTTGCGTGGCTGACGTCGAAGAGCGATTTGATAGTGGATAAAGTGAGTGTTTTCATGTCTGAAAAATTGCCTGAATGTGCCCGTGGAGCCGGTTTGTCTGAAGATTTGTCATGCATACCTTCCGGTATATCAAGAGATGACTTTAAGGTGCGTTTAAATGTGATGCTGCGCAGTGATTTGATGGCAAAATTGCCCCAGGAATTCGCGTTTGATTTAAAAACTCCTGATAAACTTGCTGGTCATACCATGTCCGAGTTTGTTGGCGGCGCGGCAAAAATATTTTTTGTGGCTGTTTGTTCCGTCTTAATATTGCTGCTGGTTATAATCGGCTTGGTCGTTTTTAGGCCGCTGTTTCTGGTCATCCAATGGGTTTCAAAAACTGTGGCAATTGCCGCTTTTGCGGCTTCTGTTTTATTCGGGGTTGTTGTTTTAGCGGAGAATTCTTTGATGCGGGCTTCTGGAATTTTCAGGCTTGCTGTTTTGTTTGTCGAATCAATTGCCGCAAAATTGATTTTGCCGGATTTGCTGGTTTTTTTGTTTAGCGCGGTTATTTGGATATTTAGTCTGTATAAGTTAAAGAAGGTAAATGTTAAATGAATTTAAATGACATTCCCAAAGAGGAGCTTGTGAAACAGGTTGTGGAGTGTCGCAAATGTCGTTTGTGTGAAGGAAGGAAACGTGGTGTTCCCGGAGAAGGATACTGGCAGGCCGGTGTGATGTTTATCGGTGAGGCGCCAGGGAAAGAAGAGGATATTCAGGGTAGACCGTTTGTTGGCGCTGCCGGCAAGCTTTTAACTGAATTGATTGAAAGTATTGGCATGAAAAGAGAGGATGTTTTTATCACCAATGTTGTAAAATGCCGTCCACCGGAAAATCGCGATCCTCTTCCGGATGAAATAGAGGCGTGTTGGCCGTATCTGGAGGCGCAGGTCAAAATGATCAAGCCGGCATTGATAGTAACTCTTGGTCGCCATTCAATGGCAAAATTTTTGCCTGGAGTGACTATTTCACAAGTCCATGGACAGCCAAAAGTGGCCAATGGTATCTGGCAGCAGAGACAGGTTTATCTTCCGCTTTTTCACCCGGCTGTGGCATTGTATGATCCAAGAAAGAAAGAAGTGCTGTTTGAAGATTTTAAAAAAATTCCTTTAATTTTGAAAAAACTGAATGTCCCATCATAAATATATTGCCATTGTTGGTATTGCCGGTGTGTTGGCCTGGGTCGGATGGGTACTGGTGATAAGTAAATTGTCGCCTTATGAAAGCTCGGGACTGGCTCTGCTGTTGTTTTTCCTGACTCTCTTTATTGCCTTAACGTCTACTTTTTCAGTGTTTGGGTTTTATTTTAGAATGTGGTTGTTCAGAAATGAAATTTTTTATAAGCATATCAATGTTTCTGTGAGGCAGGGGTTGTTTTTGAGTTTAATTGTAAATTTCAGTCTGGTATTCCAGATGATGAAAGTTCTCACATGGTGGTCCGGACTTTTGCTGGTAGTTATAGCTCTTTTGCTGGAGTTTTATTTTTCTTCCAGAGATGCGGAGAGTTCCGGGTATTCTGCCTGGTAAAGCAGACGGATGTTTCCAAGTGGCCACCACACAAACCACGCCCGACCGCGAATGTGTTCTTTTTCGACAAAAGCTTTTTCGGGAGAATTTTTGCATTCCAGGGAGATTGAGCTCTGGAAGCAGCTTCTGGAATCGGTGCTTGCTATGCGGTTATCTCCAAGGAGAAAATATTTTCCTTCAGGCACATTGAATGTCGAAAAGTCGCTGAAAAAAGGTTCGGTTCTGCCTTTATTTTCCGGATTCAAATAATTTTCTTCGAGTCTGATGTCGTTTATAAAGACATTGCCGCCTTTTAATTCTATTTTATCTCCCGGGATGCCGATTATCCGTTTGATGAAATATTTTTCTTCCTTTGCGTCGGCTTTAAATACCACTATCTCTCCGCGTTGCGGCTCGCCAAAGGCGTATGTCGCCTCATTTATAATGATTTTTTCGCCTTCTCCTTTGTGGCATTCTCCTTCTATAAGATTCAAAGTATCGCACATGGATGAGCCGGAAACATCAAACGGCGCGATGATCCATTTTTGGATGACGACCACGAGGATGATGATTACCGCCAGATTTACTGCGAGATCAAGCACCCAAAGAAGAATTTTCTTTTGATTTTCTTTCATGAGCCAGAGCATATATTATATAATGCGATTATAAAAGGTTTTTATGAAAAAGCTGCGGCGCCTGGTTTTCAAAAGTTATCTTGATGACGGTGAAAGGATTTTGGATGTTGCCCATACCCACATTATCAAGTTTAAGATTCAGGCATCCAAAATCAGTTTCTTTGGGATTTTCGTGCCGGTTTTGCTGTATATTCTTTTTCCGGTCAAACAGGTGTTTTTTATTTCTCTGGTGTGGGCTGTGATTGGCATCGGTGCGTTTTTTTATAAGTTTTTGGACTGGTATTACGACGTATGGCTGTTGACGAATGTCGGTGTAATTTCCATCCATCGAAATGGTCTTTTTGATGTTACCACCCAAAAGGTGGATTATTATATGATTACTGATGTAACCTATACGGTTAAGGGTGTGCTGCAGACGCTTTTGAATTTTGGCGATATTACTATCGATCGGATGTCGGCGAATGTTGTGATGACATTGAAGGATGCATCTAATCCAAAAGGGCTGGAAAAAAAAATTACCGAATACAGGGATCGTTATGTTACCGATAAGTCTTTTCACGACCATCATACCTTGAAAAATATGCTTGCCGATATGATTGCCTATCATGCCAATAATGGGAAAATTGAAATTCCTAAAGATAAATAATTTATGTCCATGTGGATTGTCGGTTTAATTGTGTTTCTCCTGGTTGATTTGATTTTGGTCGGCTGGATTTTGTTGAGAAGAAAGAGGGTGCGGAAATTTGATGCGAAAGAATTAAGTTATATCAGGGCTCAGTGGATAAAAATTATCGATGCGTTTGGCGCGCATCCGAAACATGCGATTTTGGATGCGGATAAATTGCTGGATTATGCGTTAATGAAAAAAGGGTTTGAGGGAAATCTTGGGGATAAATTGAAGGTGGCTGGTGCGCGTTTTTCCGATCTGGATGCGGTTTGGTTTGCTCACAGATTGAGGAATAAAATTGCCCACGAATTGACTGGAATTAATGGAGAAGATGCAAAAAGGGCATTAACTAATTATAAGAAAGCTTTGAATGATTTGGGTGCGAAATTGTAATATTGTGAAATTATGGTTATTGGAATTTGCGGCAAAATAGCTTCCGGTAAATCTGAAGTGTTGAAAATTTTCGGCCGATACGGTTTTTTCTGTATTGATGCCGATAAAATTGTGCATGATTTGTATAAGCCTGGTGGATTGGGGGCAGTGAGGGTGGCTGCCTATTTTGGGAAGAGATTTTTAAAGAAAAATGGAGAAGTGGACAGAATAAAACTGAGGAATGCGGTGTTTTCCAATGAAAATAAATTGAAATTGCTCCAGGACATTATCCATCCGACTGTTTATAATGAGATTTCGTTGCTTCTTCAAAGACACAAGGATGAGGATGTTGCGATTGAGTCGGTGTTTTTCGATAAGGATTTTTTAGGAGATTTTGTTGATCAGCTTATATGGGTGGAGCGGGATGAGAAAGAAATTTTAAAAGTTTTGAAAGAAGAACGCGGTTTTGATGATGCTCTTGCGCGAAAGGCAATTGATCTTGTGCAGAAACCTGAAAAAGGAGATATTTTTGAACTTAAAAATTGCGGCGGACTGGATTTGCTGGAAGCTTATGTCGTTCTTATGCAGTGACGTAATGACTCATTTTAACGATGTGTTGTCATGGTGAGCTTGTCGAACCATGACAATATAATCTGAATGATAGATACTGAGACAAGATCAGGGTGACAGGTGAAATTATTTTATTTAATATAGGGGTATGGAATTTGAAACGATAATCGGTCTGGAAATTCATGCACAGATGTCTACGAAGACAAAAATGTTTTGCCGCTGTGATAATGATTCCTGGGAAAAGGAGCCGAATATAAACGTTTGTCCCGTATGTATGGGATTTCCCGGACAGCTCCCTGTTCTAAATGAAGAAGCGGTAAGTAAAGGGGTAAAAGCTGCTTTGGCTTTGAACTGTGAAATTCCGGAGCATTGTAAATTCGACCGAAAAAATTATTTTTATCCCGACAGCCCAAAAGGTTTCCAGATTTCGCAGTATGATGAACCTTTGTCAAAAAATGGATTGGTGGAGATAAATGTCGATGGCAGGCCGCAAAAAGTGCGGATTACCAGATTGCATCTGGAGGATGATGCCGGGAAATTGACCCATGTGCGGGATGGATCGCTGGTTGATTTTAACCGTGCGGGGACTCCTTTGATGGAAATTGTTTCCGAGCCGGATTTGAGAAGCGCCCTGGAAGCGGCAACGTATGCGCGTGAAATTCAAAAAATTGTGCGCTATGTTGGCAGCAGTGAGGCGGATATGGAAAAGGGCATGATGCGTTTTGATGCCAGCGTTTCTATTCGTCCAAAAGGTGAAACAAAGTTGTATCCGCGAGCGGAGATTAAAAATCTTAATTCTTTCAAAATGCTGGAAATGGCGATTGAGTATGAAGTGAAAAGGCAAATTGATGAATGGGAAAAGAGTGGGGGAGCGATGAAAGGGCCTATTACTGTCGGCTGGAATGATGAAAATGGCCAGACTTTTTTTATGCGTGACAAGGAGGAAAGCGATGATTATCGGTATTTTCCGGAGCCGGATCTGCCGCCGCTGGAAATGAATATGGAGTTGGTTGACAGGTATCGCGCGGATTTGCCGGAGCTGCCTGGCGTGCGAAAAAAACGTTATGTTGATGAGCTTGGGTTGAAGGAGGATGATGCGCGGATTTTGTCGGATGATTTGAAGCTGGCGCAGTATTTTGAAGAAGTTGTTGCAGGATGCGGTGATGCCAAGGCTGCGGTTTCATTCATAAATACCGTTTTGATGAAATATCTGAAGGAAGAATTGATTGGAATTGATGAGCAGAAAGTGAGTGCGGAGATGCTTGCTGAATTGATTAAATTGGTTAATGACGGGGAGATTTCAAACAATGTTGCCAAGGGTGAAGTTTTTGAAGAAATGTATAAAACAGGCAAAAGACCTGCTGAAATTGTTAAAGAAAAAGGATTGAAACAGGTGAGTGACACCGGAGCGATTGAGAATGCCTGCAACATGGTGATTGGTGCTAATCCCGGACCTGTTGAGGATGTGCATGGCGGCAAGGAAAAAGCTCTTGGGTTTTTGGTGGGAATGGTGATGAAAGAAATGAAAGGCCAGGGCAATCCAAAGATTGTGAACGATTGTCTGAAAAAATTGATTGGTTTGAAATGATATGCTAAAGTCCTGTTAAGTAAATAATTCTTATGTTTGCAACTTCCGGAGATATTTTGAATATTGCGCTTGCTGCGGGGTTTGTGGTGCTGGTTGTTTTTCTGTGTATTTTCCTTTTTTATGGAATTTTGATTTTGCGCGATGCGGCAAAAGTGGTGGATGATGTGGAGGAAGTCGTTGAACGCGTACATAAAACCATTATCCAGCCGCTGCGGGCTATAGATTATATTGTAGAGAAAGCAACTCCATATATTGAGGCTTTGATAGAGAAGAAGTTGAGGGGGAAGAAGAAGTAGATTGATTGTTTTGGTGGAGCTAGGGAGAGTCGAACTCCCAACTACGCTATGCCATAGCGCCGTTTTACCGCTAAACTATAGCCCCCGGTTACAACATTTCTCTGTTGTGATTTATATAACAGATTTGAATGAATTTCTAAATAAAAAATGTTGTGTATTTATTGATTGTCATGGTTTGTCATGGTTCGACAAGCTCACCATGACACCGTTCGTGATTTTAATACCCTCACCGGAAATTTTATTGTGGCTCTATAAATTCTCGCAATTCTTAATGGTTGCTGAATCAGTCTATACAGCCATTCCAGGCCGATCTTTTGCAGCCATTGTGGCGCTCTCTTGCGCGTGCCGGCGATAAAATCAAAAGTGCCTCCTACGCCAACGGCCACTTTTATTTTGTTCAGTTTTTTTAGATTTCTGGCAATCCATAGTTCCTGTTTTGGCGCTCCAAAAGCGATAAAAAGCATATTGGCAGTAGTGCTGTTTATTTTTTCAATTATTCCACTGTCGTGTTCCAATTTTGGTGATCCTGAGTATGTTCCGACTATTTCAATATTCTTATGTTTTTTCTCCAGTTCTTCTTTTACTCTTTCGGCAACTCCTTCATTGGCCCCCAATAAAAAAATTTTGACAACATTTTTAGGCGCTTTGAGACAAATATTTTTCATCAAATCTGCTCCGGTAACTCTTTCCCGTAATTCACTTCGTATATAGCGGGGAAAAAACAAGATACTCAATAAAGACAGTATCCATTTCAATTTTTTGCGCCGTCCGTTTTCGGTGATTTTTTGATACTTTGCAGCCCATAAAATGCCTGTGCCATCTGGAATATTCAAATCCGCGCGGTTTAGCGCGTTCTTAAATTCCACATTTTTTTCGGATTCAAGCAGAATTTCCGGATTTGGAGTGGTGACATAACGCTGCTCATTGTCCTGCGTCCATTGAATGATCGTTTCTGTGGCTTCCTGCAATGTTATGTCGTCAACGCGTATGTCTAGGATTTTTGGCATATGAACGTCAGATTTTTGGAAATGTTTTCTTTGAGAATTTTAAATCCTGCCAGTTCCAGTATTTTTCTTAATTCTTCAGCTTTAAAGGCGTAGTAATAACGGTCGATTCCGCTGTCAGACCAGGGAATAAATGTGTCGTGCCAATGATATTTTCCAAGGGTAAGCAGGCTTCTGATATGGGCTTTGTTAATATGTCTGCGATATTTTGGTTGAAATAGATTCCAGACTGTGATGATAAGAGTGCCGTTGTTTTTAAGGACGCGATGGATTTCGCCAAGAGACTGCAGTCGATGCGCTCGTGATGGGAGATGATGGAATGAAGCGATGGCTACTACCACATCGGCATTTTTGTCCGGAAGGGGAATTTTTAGGAGGTCTCCTTTTAGAAAGTTTGTGTCCGGATGATTTTGGCGGGCTTTTTCGAGAAGTTTGTCGCTGTTATCAATGCCGACGTAATCGATTTTGCGGTGTTCTCTGATAAAACTATGAAAACGCCCGTTGCCGCAGCCCAAATCGACAAGCCGGTGACCGTCGTTTATGTGCGGCAAAAACTGTAGAAATTCTTCCCAGTCGCTTTGACGGGTGAGATCGAAATCTTCCGCAATGCGATTGTAGTTTTTGATATTTTTTTCCAGTTGTTCTTCTGCGGCCTTCCTGCGCATGTTGCTGATTATAGTGTAAAAAGGAATTTTAAAAAAGCGCCTGTATGCGTCTTAGTCGGCGGCCATGGCTTACTTCTTGTAGTTATGCTATTTTTCAGCCATGGATTTTGCCAAAATTGATCTGGAGGATCACCAGAAACTGGCGCGTCTGATCATGGAAAAAGCTGCTGAAATGAGTTTTAAAAAACGTGGCGATTTTGAGAAATTCAGAAATAGTCTGATTAAAGAGCACAGGGGAGTGGTGTTTCATAATCTTTATTTTGTAAAAGCCTATAATGATCTGGTGAGGGAAGGGAAAATCAGGCCGAATCTAAATTTGCTTAAGCTTGTGCAAAAAAGGGCTATTCGGACTATGAGCGGGGTTGCTCCTGTTACAGTTTTGACAAAGCCGTTTCCATGTCCTGGCAGGTGCGTGTATTGTCCGACAGATGTGCGGATGCCAAAAAGTTATCTGCCAAGCCAGCCGGCTGCGCAGAGGGCTTTTCGCCAAAGATTTAATCCTTATACGCAGGTTTTTGTGCGGCTTAAGGCGCTGCATATTACCGGCCATGAGGTGTCCAAAGTGGAATTGAGGGTGATCGGCGGTACATGGAGTTCTTATCCAAAAAAATATCAGACGTGGTTTTTGAAGCAGTGTCTGATTGCGATGAATGAATTCCATCGGCAGATTTCTGGAGGAAAGACTGACAGGATGCAGGATATTGTTGAGGAGCAGATAGTGGAAAGTTCCCATGGTATCGATAGGGTGAACACTGTGATTTTACGGCCTTTGAAAGCTCAAAAGTCCTGGTCTGCCGTGGTCATGGAAAATGAGACTGCATCAGTGCGTTGTATTGGAATAAATATTGAAACAAGACCTGATTTTATAAATGAAAATGAAATCGGGCGTTTAAGAACTCTTGGAGTCACCAAAGTGGAAATTGGAGTGCAGACCACTGATGATGCTGTGCAGCGGATGACCAAGCGCGGACATGATCTGGCCTGTGTGCGCAGAGCGACGGCTTTGCTAAAGGATGCCGGTTTTAAACTGAGTTATCACATGATGCCGAATCTGCCGGGCTCTACCGTGGAGCTGGATAAAAAAATGATCGGGCAGCTTTTTAAAAATGGGGATTATCAGCCGGATTATCTTAAAATCTATCCCTGCATGGTTATTCCCGGGACGGAGTTGTCGAAAAGTTTTAGAAGAGGGGAGTATAAGCCATATGATGATAAGACTTTGGAGGATGTTTTGATTGAAGAGATGCGATCGGTGCCGGAGTGGTGCAGGGTTGATCGTGTGGCGCGCGATGTTCCTGCGGCGGATATTGAGGCCGGTTCTACCACTTCGAATATCCGCCAGATTTTGGAAAAAAAATTACGGGGACTTGGTATGCCTTGCCGTGATATCCGTGCGAGAGAAGTGATGGCTGACGATGTTGATCCGGCAAATGTTGAGCTGGTGGTGCGAAAATATGCCGCCAGTGGGGGAGAGGAGATTTTTCTTTCGTTTGAAGATGTCGAAAATGATAAACTGGTGGCATTGCTTCGTTTGCGATTTCCTGGAAAAACTTTTTTGAATGAATTGCGCGGCGCGGCTTTGGTGCGTGAAATACATGTCTATGGGTGCCAAATTGCGGTGGGGGAGAGGCAGAATGGTGAAAAACAGCATCTGGGATGGGGGACACGACTTATGAAAGAAGCCGAACGACTTGCCAGACAAACAGGTTATGAAAAAATTGCAGTGATCTCAGGAATAGGAACAAGACAGTACTATAAAAAACTTGGATATGTTTTGTCAGGGACTTATATGGTTAAGAACATGTAGAAAATCATGTTTACCAAGGAGGTTTAGGTTATTAATTTGTACACTTGCTCGAATACGGAAACTTTAGTTTTATAAATATCCTCCTAGCTGACGAGGTTTTCGTGTCGGCCTTCTTCTATAATTCTGCCGTTATCCAGTACGAAAATTCTGTCGGTGTTCATGATCGTGGAAAGACGGTGGGCGATGATGAAAGTGGTTTTATTTTTTATCAAATGCATCAACGCATCCTGGATCAATTTTTCCGATTCGCTGTCCAGACTGCTGGTTGCTTCGTCCAGTATCAGTATTTTTGCGTTGCTTAATATCGCCCTTGCGATTGCGACTCTCTGTCTTTGTCCGCCGGAGAGTTTAACGCCGCGTTCTCCGACATATGTATCATATCCTTTTTTGAATTTGGTGATGAATTCGTGGCAGTGCGCCATTTTTGCGGCGGCAATGATTTCTTCTTCTTTTGCGCTGAGATTTCCGTAACGGATATTGTCTCTCAGGCTGCGGTGAAACAATATCGGATCCTGCGGCACGAGAGCTATTGTCTTTCTGAGACTGTCCTGGGTTACTTCCGAAATATCCTGATTGTCGATGAATATTGTTCCCTTGTTAATGTCAAAAAGACGAAGCAGCAATTTTACAATTGTGGATTTTCCTCCGCCTGACGGGCCGATCAGGGCGATTTTTTCGCTTTCTTTTATTTTGAATGATAAGTTTTTTATAACGCTTTCTTCTTCTCCATAAGAAAAACTTACTTTTTTAAATTCGACTGTTCCGTGCTGTATTTTTAATTCTTTTGCTTCTTTTTTGTCCCGCACTTCTATCGGCGTGTTTAGTATTACGGTCATTTCTTCGCTGTCGGCCAGTGCTTCATATAAGTCGCGAAGATATCTTCCAAAATTCCAGAGCTGATGGAACATTTCCAGGAGGTAGGCCTGAATAAGGAAAAAGTCGGCAATTTTTATCAAATCTTTTTCCCATAGTCTTATGGCGGTATATAAAATCGTTAATTCCAGAACTATCATAAAAGCGGCTTGTCCCGCCTCAATATTGGCGTTGACGTCCCAGGCTTTTTTGGTTTTTTGAGTCCATTCCTGGCTGACTTTGCTATAGTCCTGCACTTCGCTTTTCAGCGCAGAAAACAATTTTATGTTGGTATTATTGGTGATTGTATCTGCCAGTGCGCCTGTTACTTTGCTGTCCTGCTGGGATCGGGCCAGATCGAATTTCAGTTTATACTTGGAAAGCAGATAATTGGCCGTGAGGAATACGGCTGTCCATATGCCCATTATTGCTCCTAGCAATGGATGGAGATAAATCAATGTGCCAAGGATTATGAGCAGTCTTAGGCACATTGGACTCATGTCCCAATATATTTTATCTCCAACTCTTTCGAATCCGCGCACCAGGCGGTTTACTTTTTTTACAAGCGCCCCACCGAAATTATTGGTAAAAAATCTGTAGGAATGTTTGTGCAGATACTCGAAACATTCCACGTTGATATTGGACATCGTTTTAGATTGCAGATAGTTGTTTGAATAGTGTGCCGTTCTCCAGCCAATCCATTCGATTGTTTCGGTGAGCAGTATCCAGAGCAGGGTAGTGATCAGTGCGGGAATGACGAGTGTTTTTGCCTGATCCGTTGTCAGAATATTCAAAAATTCTCTGAATATGATAGGCCAGACCATAGACGCGGTAGTGCCGATTATCAGCCCAAGGATCATCATTATCGTGACTGCCGGATATCGTCTTGTGTGCCGGTAGAAGAATGCCAGTGTTTTTCGTGTATTTTGCTGCATGGTGATAGTGTTGATATGTGATTTTCAGTATATTTA
>JACPLZ010000059.1 GCA_016186245.1 Candidatus Peregrinibacteria bacterium
AAAAAGCAGATATTCATTCGCGGAATTCGCGATATGTCTGGCAGATGCATAATTGTTGCTGTTGCGGATATCGTTGTAAGTGTTGATCGTACTTTGCTGAATAAGCAGGCCAAAATAAATCATCAGCGCGAAAATACCCAAAGCGATGACCGAAATTATGCCAGCTTCGCTGTTTAAGTCAAACCGCCTCTGTTCTGTTCTGTTCTGTTCTGTTCTGTTCTGTTCTGTTCTGTTCTGTTCTGTTCATTGCTCATAGAAATAAGTAAATGAAAACAGGATTTATCATAGCACTGCAAATACCTGATGGAAAAGTTTTTCCTGAAACAAGTTCAGCATGACACGGCCATGGTTCGAAAACACGGGAGAGGAGAAGGATTTTTTGCCATGCAAAAAATCTGTTATGATGGAGTCATGGTTCGACAGGCTCACCATGACAATCAGGCTCACCATGACAATCAGGCTCACCATGACAACTCTGCTCCGCAAAAATCAGGTCTCATTCTAATCGAGGCTCTCGGAGCCATTGCCGTTCTTGTTGTCGGCAGCATGGCAGCCGGCACAATAATTAAAAACTCAACCGAATCCCTGCAAATTTCCAGGGATTACCTTGTCGCCCAAGGGCTGGTAAGCGAAGCAGTCGAGGTGGTAAAAAATGTGCGTGATACAAACCTCCTTCTCCGTCCCGACGATAAAACCTGCTGGCTATCGATAGACCTTGCCTCAGATCCGGATGCCGACTGTTTGGCTGTACGCGCGGATACTCTTGTCGATTATATTCCGATAAATCAGCCATCCGGGTGGATTCTTAAAGAAACAAGCGGAGATGTAGATTATCAAATCTATTTTGATGGTGGCCGGTATGCAAATAATCCCTCAGGTACCGCCACTAAATTTAAAAGAAGCGTTAAATTCACAGGTATTGATGATGATAAGGCTTATTTTGAAGTTAAAGTCGAGTGGCTGGATGGCAAAAAAATTTCAAAAATAGAACAGCCGGTTCGACTGTTTAATTATTGATGACAGTTTCTGGATGTAAACAAAAATCTTTATTCCCCCCACTTCAACTTGTTCCTCAACATTCTGTAGTAGCGATTTTTCAGTCGCAATAAATAGAGCACGCGGCGGC
Organism: Candidatus Peregrinibacteria bacterium; assembly: GCA_016186245.1. Classification (GTDB taxonomy): domain Bacteria; phylum Patescibacteriota; class Gracilibacteria; order UBA1369; family LOWO2-01-FULL-3; genus JACPLZ01. The sequence goes on from JACPLZ010000059.1 coordinate 1,127, forward strand.
TTTTGCGGAGTTTTATCTGGTCGCCGAATTTAAGGTCGATCATTTCCTGGCCGTCGACTGTAAGGCCGATATCGCCGGTTTCTTCGCGGCGCCTGGTGGTGATTGTTACGGTAAGCTGTTTTTTATCCGGAATTACAATCGGCCTCATGGAAAGAGAAGCCGGACAAACCGGCGTAATAACAAGTGATTCAATATAGGGATGCACAATAGGCCCGCCCGCTGATAATGAGTGCGCCGTAGATCCTGTCGGCGTAGCCACAATAAGGCCGTCCGCCTTAAACCTCACAATTTTCCGGCCATCAACTTCCAAATCCATTTCAATAAGACGGGCAAAAGCTCCCTGATTGATAACCGCGTCATTAAGCGCGAGAAATGTCTGTATTTTTTTATTCTTCCGATAAATTGTAACTCTTAGAAGCGAGCGCCTGTCGCTGTGATATTCACCCTTAAAAATCCCATCCAGAGATTCAAACATTTTATCGGGCTCACATTCGGTGAGAAATCCGAGAGTGCCATAATTGATTCCCAGAATCAGCGTCTTTCTTTTCACAAGATAGCGGGCTGTTTTGAGCAGAGTGCCATCGCCACCGAGAGTTATCACAAGATCGGATTTTTTTAGAATTTCAAGACGGCCGAGACCGTGCTGGCTGAAAAGCGGCCCGGCATTTGTGTCCAGCAAAATTTCCTTCTTCTTTTTTTTCAAATATTCCACAATGTCCTGGATAGTTTTTTTATGTTCGGCAATATCCCGTTTCGTAATTATTCCCACAATTTTCATGTTTTTTGAAAGGCTCATAGTGTAAGAATCGGTTAGATTGACATAAAAAGCAAGAATTTGTGGAGATTTTTGAAATCGTGCACTGCGGAGTTTACCCTGAGCTTGTCGCAGGGTCAGCTGCACTATTTCTTTCTCGCCGTACTACTAAGTACGGCTCCGTCAGAAATAGTTTTGCTTCCTTGCATTGCCTCAATTTCAAAAATCTCCAGCAATTTCTCCGCGGATTTTTTCCACGAAAATTTTCGCGCCTGCACCAATCCTTTTTTTTGAATTTTCATGCAGAGTTCCGGATCTTTTATCACCGTTATCATCGCGCCGGCAATCTGATTCACATTTTCAGGATCGATTAAAAGCGCGCCATCCCCCACAACTTCCGGCAAAGAAGAGCTATAAGACGCGATCACCGGACAGCCGCATTGCATTGCCTCAAGCGGCGGCATTCCAAATCCCTCATAAAAAGACGGGAAAACCAGCGCCCGCGCAAGATTATACAGATTCACAAGACTGGTTCCGGAGAGATACCCCAAAACATGCACATAGCCGCTGAAAGAAAATTCCGCAAGCTGCCTGTAAACTTCCCCATAATCCCATCCAGGCTTGCCAACAATTATGAGGTGGCAATTGGGATACCGCTCCCTGACAAGCTTGAAAGCCTTAATCAAATTGAGATAATTTTTGCGCGGCTCAATCGTGCCGACAGCCAGGAAAAAAATCTCCGGCAGATTTGTCCGTGAGATAAATTCAGTGAGTTTTTTTTGATCAACCTGCTGAAAACCATCGTCTGCCGCGCAATAAACCGTGGTGATTTTTGCCGGATCAGTATGAAAAAATTCGATAAGATCGCGTCTGGTATTTTCCGAAACGGCGCAGATGCGCGTGCTCTTTTTGATGGCGCGTTTAAGAAAAATCTTTTCAACGAAGACCGCTTTTTTCTCGTGAGTGTTTGGAAAAAGGAAGGCAACAAGATCATGGACAGCAATCACCGTTTTAATATTTTTTGGAAGAATTGAAGGAATGATATAGCTTGCCTGAGCGAAAAAAACATCGCATTTTTCTTTTTTTATGGAATAGGCTGCCTTTAAATGCCAAAGCAGTCCCCGCCCTGAGATAAGCTTAAATTCCGCATTGGGAAATTGATCGAGCCCTGGAATTTTTTCCCGTGAATAAAGAAGATACTGATTTTTCTGGTCAATAAGCAGGAGATTACGAATAAGATGAAATGTATACCAGCCTTTACCGGCTTTTTCACCGCTGGCCGCCCTCACATCAATGGCAATCTTCATGATTATATTGTGATGATTGTATTGTGGCCAAAAAGATGACTCTTTACAATACCAGTAATTGCGTTATGCTTGGGAAGCTATGAAAATCGTGCACTGCTTCGTCAGCTGCACCATTTCTTCCTCACCGTATCGGTAAATACGGCTCGGTCAGAAATAGCTTGCTTCCTCGCATTGCATCGATTTTCAAAGCTTCCCATTTTAAATTTAAACTTAAATATATGCCCGATTCATTCAAGCTTAGACTGAAAACTCTCGTTCTAAACAAAAAAATGGTACTGGCGGGAGCTATTTTGACCGCTATCGGCGTTTTTTTGCCGTGGTATTCGGACATGGATAAGTTGAGCAACGGGGATACATTTTTTGGAATTACAGGGCCGCTTTACCTGGCGGGTCTGATAGTGCTGCTGGTTGCTGGTATTTCCGGCGGACTGGTTATGCTGAAATTATTAAATAAACCGGCGCCAAAATTGCCAATGGAAGAAAATATTTTTTTTGTTGCGGGCAGCGCTTTATCCGTTCTGATGCTGATTCTGAGCATTTCCGTTTATTTTCACAACAAGTTTGGGGTGAATTTAACGGATAAAAGCGTGGGCATCGGGATGATTCTGGATTTTGCCGGAAACGGGTTGATGATGCTGGGAGGAATATTGGCGATGCGGGCAAAAGATGTTGATTTTAATATGGAAGGGCGCCTGGAGCCGCTAATTGACGTAGATCCAATGAGAGAATTCGGAGGTGTAAGCAGGCAACAGGGGGATGTTGTTTTAGATAGAGATAAAACTGTCGGAGAAGCCACTAAATCGTGGGGTCAAGTCCAGGAGTCGATAAGTTCGATCAAGGACGAAAATACTAAAGATCTTCAATGAGCCAAATGGATAATACTCAAATTAAACATAGCGGCGGGCGGACGGATAACGCGCAACAGAGTCAACAGAGCGGCGGACAAGTGGATAACGCACAACATGGTCAACAGGTCGGCGGACAAGTGGATAACGCACAACATGGTCAACAGGTCGGCGGACCGAACGGACAGACGGATAATGCGGTCGTCTTTTACTGCAAGGATTGTGAAGAGGTGGTTGCCACCCATCGCGTTGGCAGAAAGTTTGTGTACAAGTGCGCAAAATGCGGTACGAAAAATGTTGCTTTCGGCACCAAGAAGAGCATTTTTGGATTTTTCAAACTGGAAGAAACAAAGAAAGAAGAAGCAGCGGCGGAAAAATCCGGTTGATTTTTATTATAAAATGTTTTGGTTTGGTAAAGATTTAATAAAAATTTAATAATTGTCTGATATAACAGATGGCGGTTTTCGGAAAACTACCGCCAGCCGCGACAATATGTGTACAAATATTGTGATAAAAAGGCCGGCGGGAGATATGATTTTTTTACTTCGTAAAAAAATCTGTTGACGGTGATTGTTTACTCACCTATATTGTAAACATCCTTATTTCCTAACATTCAAAAATATGGACAGCAAAAGCGAAAAAAAGAAAGCAATTGAACTGGCAATTGCGCAGATCGAGAAAAATTTCGGCAAAGGCGCCGTGATGATAATGGGTGAATCCACCATAAATCCCATTGAGACCATTTCCACGGGAGCCGTTTCTCTCGATATGGCATTGGGCGGCGGCGTGCCCCGCGGGCGCGTTGTGGAGATTTTTGGACCGGAAAGCTCCGGCAAGACCACATTGAGTCTTCATATTCTGGCTGAAGCGCAAAAAAAAGGCGGCACTGTGGCTTTTATCGATGCGGAGCATGCCCTCGATCCCGAGTATGCAAGACGCATAGGAGTGAACGTGGATGAATTGATTTTATCCCAGCCCGACAGCGGAGAGCAGGCTCTGGAAATCCTGGAAACTTTGGTGAGGAGCAATGGCCTCGACGTAATAATTATCGATTCGGTTGCCGCCCTGACGCCAAGAGCGGAAATTGACGGCGATATGGGCGATTCCCATATGGGACTGCAGGCGAGATTGATGAGCCAGGCTTTGCGCAAACTGACTGCGATTATTTCCAAAACAAGGACAACGGTGATCTTTTTGAATCAATTGCGCATGAAAATCGGGATTATGTTTGGCAATCCGGAGACCACCACCGGCGGGCAGGCATTGAAATTTTATGCTTCGGTGCGCATGGATATACGTTCCGCAGGCAAGATAGAAGATGCCGGCACGATAGAGAAGGAAGCCGTTGGCAATAAAGTGAGAGTGAAAATAGTTAAGAATAAAATTGCGCCGCCTTTTAAGACTGCCGAGTTCGATATCATGTATAATAAGGGCATTTCCTATGAGGGTGATTTGCTCGATCTGGCAACAAAATATAATGTTACAAGAAAGTCGGGAGCGTTTTATACCTATAAGGAAACGAAGTTGGGACAAGGACGAGAGAATGTAAAAATATACCTTGCGGGGAATAAAAAAGCCTGCGAGGCGATAGAAAAAGATTTGAAAACGCTGATGTATGGCGCACCGAAGGAAATTGAAAAAGTGGTAAAGACATTGAAAACGCCGGTTGCTGGAGAGGTGGCATAGAAAGGAAAGCAAAAGAGTAAAAAGGTATGTCACTCTGAGCTTGTCGAAGTGTGGCATACCTGGTTATACGGTTCGACAGTATGGGAGAAAGGATTTTTGTGAGGCAAAAATCTGCAGGATGACATTTTTTGTGTCATGCCGAACTTGTTTCGGCATCTCTTGAGATTGATTGCTACGATAGATCCTGAAACGAGATACGGGAGAGGAGAATGGATTTTTGCGGAGCAAAAATCTGCAGGATGACACGGTTCAAGCTCAGGATGACAAAAAAATGATGACAAAATATATGAAAGATTATGAAAAACTATTACAGTATTCCCTAAGTTTGCTGGCAAAAAAACGGTATACCGGCCAGGAAATTGAAAAAAAAATGAACGCCTATCTC
>JACPLZ010000008.1 GCA_016186245.1 Candidatus Peregrinibacteria bacterium
TAGATTGCAGCCATGAGTCCAATTTGGCTGTATTCCATCGGAAGTGTGCTGGCGGTAAGTCTGATTTCGTTGATCGGCGTCATCGCTTTTTCTATCAATAATGTCGGGCTTAAGCCTATTTTGCTCTACATGATCAGTTTTTCAGCAGGTGCATTACTGGGAGATGCTTTAATTCATTTGTTGCCGGAAGCGGTTGGGGAGCGGGGTTTTGGCTTGAATATTTCATTGACCGTTTTAAGCGGAATAGCCGTTTCATTCATTCTTGAAAAAATAATACATTGGAGGCATTGTCATCAGCCGGAATCCGAAGGGCATGAGCATCCTTTTGCCTGGATGAATCTGTTTGGTGACGGGGTGCACAATTTTATCGACGGTCTGATTATCAGCGCAGCTTATCTTGTCAGTATTCATGTGGGATTGGCTACGACCCTTGCTGTTATTTTGCATGAAATACCGCAGGAAATAGGGGATTTTGGCGTACTGATCCATGGTGGATTTTCCCATAAAAAGGCATTGTTTATGAATTTTTTGACGGCGCTGTCGGCGGTTTTGGGCGCTGTTATTGCGCTGCTTTTGAGCGGTTATGTTGAAGGAATTGAAGGGTTTTTAGTGCCGTTCGCCGCCGGAAGTTTTATTTATATCGCCGGATCAGACCTTATTCCGGAGCTGCATAAAGAGGACAACACTGCAAAATCTTTTGTACAATTTATCGCTCTTGTATTGGGTGTTTTAGTAATGGTCGCACTGACCTGGCTGGAATAGTATCACCAATAAATTTGAGAATGAGTCCCTATACCAACCAGCTTGACAGTCTGGGTATCAATAATTCGGTATATCACACGATAATCACCGGTAACAGAAAAAGCCCTATAGCCAACAAAATTGCCCTTTAAGGGATGCACTTTCAATAATGGCGATTTTCACCTGCTGTTTGCCATTGTGGCGAGCTTTGTGCCAAGAGTAAGAGCTTTGCACCAATGGATAGTCAGCGCTCCTAATTTTAATTCAGCGACCAAATTGCGTAGTTGAGATAGCCAGCAAAGCTCACCCAAAGAATGTAGGGCACCAGAAGCCAGGCGGCTGGTTTGGAGATTTTTGCAAACGCAATGATCGTGGCGAGGATGGCGAGCCAGAGGAATATAATCTCAATAAGCGCGCCGCCGGGACTATGCAGACCAAAAAAGATAATTGACCAGAGAGTATTCAAGACCAACTGGCCGAGGAATATGCCAAGGGCGATTTTTACATCCCTGCGATCCAGTCCCTTTTTCCAAACAAGGAAGGCCGCGATACCCATAAGCGCAAATAGTGTTGTCCAGACCGGTCCGAATATCCACGCCGGAGGATTGAGAGCCGGTTTGACGATCCCGGCGTACCAGCCCGCAATTGACGGAGTGGTAAAGACCGAGCCAATAATACCAGCAAGCTCGGAGACTACGATGGCGATGATGAGTTTGAATGTGTTGTTGATTTTCATAAGTTTAATGATTTAATTCGTTATATGAAAATTGGCTTTCGGTTACTGCCTTCCGGTATTTCTCTGCTGTTCTTGGGTCAGCATACCATCTAAAGCTTGATCTGAATATTCAAAATCTTCTTTAATGTCCTGCATGTCTTTATCTTCTGATTTTGTTTCCAAGACTACGTACGAGACCCCCTTCTCATCGAGTAGTAGAAAATCAATAAAACCGTCTTTGGTCTTATCAAAATCGTTTCCGAATTCATCGACGGCAGTTTTTGTAAGCTTCGAACCAGAAAAAGCTCTAGCCACAGCCAAAAACCTCAATTTTTCCCGAAAAGTGGAATTTTGGGGTGAGCTAAGGGATTCGAACCCTTGACCCTCGGGACCACAACCCGATGCTCTAACCAGCTGAGCTAAGCTCACCATGTTCAAAGAAGCCGATATTTCAACCAACCCATCTTAATTTTTAAACCAGGAAAATTCAAGCACGAATTGTCAGGCACAAGGAAAAGTTGGATTTTTGACAGCAGCTTGGATTTTTCAAAAAATCATTGGATGCAAGGAAGCAAAAAAATTTCGACCGCAGCTTACTTACTGGTAAGTGAGGATCGAAATTTTTTTAAGCTGACGCCGCAGCCAATAAATTTTTTGAAAAATCTAAAAAACCCCCCGCCGCTTGGACAGGGGGTCTTGGGAAGACTTAGGTGTATCAACGCCCTAGAAAAGCCTTAATATCCTAATCTTTCAAGATGGTTCGAAACGGCGTGAACCGTTATCGATGAGTTTATTGATTCAGTTAGAAAGCCGAACCCCGCTTCTACCCACAAAGGATACTGATTTTTTCCAGTTCTTTCAATTCAAATTTCAAAAATCTATAAACCCCTTCAAATCAACAAAAAACACTGAAAAGGAACATATTATAACTATACTTTCATTTGAAGTCAAGCCTTATTTTTATGAAATTTCGCCAGCAAAGCCTGATATTTTTTCTGAAGACTTTTTTTACGTTCCCTTAAATTTGCCAGCTTTTCTTTTTCATTCTGAAGTGTGCTAAAAATCTGCTCCAGGACACCTATTTCCATCACAGGCATAAGTATTTTAACCATCATTTTATGATGCAAGGAAATAGTTGATGTATTCAAAAGTTCGCGAATTTTTGTAATAAGATCATCTTTATTCATTTTTTCCGGTTAAAATTTTAACTAGATTGTCATAATCGGCGTCACTGATAAGAAAGGCAATATTTGCCAATGTTCCCATAGCCAAAGAGCCGCTATCTTTCAGTGATACCTGTAAGGTAGTCAGCACCTCTTTGACATTTACTGCATTGGTATTTGGAAAAAAACGCATCCGGATGAACTCCACTGCTTCATCGGAAATTTTCCCCTCTTTAATTTCTTCAACATATCCAGACAATTTTAGGGCGGCCGGTTTATCAAGCCCAAATAAACCAACAAAAGCTAATTTTGCCTGTATGTCCATATTGAAAATTCCCTTCGTCTGCAATAATTTTTCGAATGGAAAAGCTGTGTTTTTAGAAATTTCCTGCAATCTCTTAAGCGCAGTTGTAAGTTCCTGTTTTGAATCAAACTGCTTTTTAAAATTTCGCAAAGTCATCACCATTGTCCCAGCCAGTGCCGCTGCTTCCTGAGAATCCAAAGGCTGTGCTTTTCCTCCATTCATTGCGGCAGTCAATTTTTTCCAGGCATCTAAACCCTTTCCTTGGGCATGCACAGGCATAGATTTATACTCTTTTATCACACCGGTTACCATCGCATCATAAAAATCCTGATCCTCCTTATTTGTCTTTTCGCGATCAAGTTTTGCCGCTTCTTTGGCATCAGTAACAGCGTCATCAACATTTTGTCCTATAGCCTTTTGCGAATCTTCGGAGATTTTCTTTTCTTCTTCTTCAAGTACTCCCATTTTCTCTAGAAGTATGGTAAAGAAAATTTCCAGGCGCTCCATGGAGCTTTTTCCTTTTGCCTTAAGCGCTTCCAGCGCAGCTTTGGCAAAAGCCATAGTTTGCTCCTTGGCGTCTTTTGCATCTTCTGGATTTACCGGTAATTGGTCGGGTGTGGTAGTCATAGGTTTATTTATTATTTCCAATTAACTTTAAATTTCCTTGGTTTTGAGGATTCAGATTGAGACGAATCCTGATCTGTGTCGGAACCGGTAATTTTATCCCATGTCCCTTCAATCCATCCTTTTTCAATTTCACCACTTTCATAAGGATCGGTAAATAAGGGAGCAGGAACATCATCAATATCAAAATCATCTTTAGCATCTTCTTTTTCCTGGTTCATTTCATCAATAGCATTATCAAAATCACTATCGCCAAGAATTTTACTTAATCCGAATATAATAAACAGCACATCCACTACAATAGCCATTTTGTTAATTGATCCAAGGAAAGAATTTGGTGTCATGGCTTGATTCAATTCATTGATCAATATAGTAGCAGCCCCCTGTAATTGCGGCTGCGTGCTGGCCGGACTCCTCAATATTGTGAGTTGAGCTTCAACTCTATCAATAAATCCTCCAAGCCTTCGAATTTCAACAACAGTCAAATCAAGCATTCCATGGAATAACTTATGTTTGAATTCCGTAATGCGGCCATCCACGTCATTTAATAGCGCTGCCCTCGCCGGATCCAATGTCCTGAAATTTTCAATAACTTGAGATGCTCTGCCGAAATTTAACGTACGTCCTCGTATAGTAATCGGTCTGCCAAATCTATAATACAAATAGGGGACAGCAGAAAAACCGCGCAATAAAGTCTTCGCGGCAATTTTCTTTAAGAAAAATAAATCTACCACCCCAACACCGCCCCACAAAACGCCGCCAATAATTGATTTTACAGATTCAAGAGCTTGAGTTGCTGCGGTAGTGGCATCACATCCCGACATAAGAACTAAAAATCCGGCCACACCACCAGGTAATTTTCGCAATTTTGCCAAAATCTCTGTCGATGGCATTTTGAGCGAATCTTTCAACATTTCAGTCAGTTTGCCAAGGTTTTCCACCGTTGCAAATTTGGCAATCTCCGGACATTTGTAAAATGCCTGTAATTGTATATGCGGACTTAATTTTACATTTGCTTCCTTCTGCATTTTGAAAATGTCCAGCAGTTCATTCAGTTGCAACGGCAGCTCTTTTGCAGTCCTGATGATTTCGGCGAACAGACGGGGATTTTTCACAGCGATCTCCGGCAATTTCGCGCGGTCAAACGTCTCCAAAAATCTTTCCGCGCCGCCTCTTAATTCTTTTTTTTCTTGAAGTTTTGCTCCTTCTCTCGCCTTCGCTTTTGCCATTACTTCATCGATATTTAAAGCGCGGCTGCCAAATTTTACCACGCGTCCGGTGATACTCATGGCGCCGCTCAATATCAGCACGTTCATCAATTGATCGAGAGTGTCCCATTTATAGAAACTGCCCATCGTTTGATAATGTTCCACGGCGGACAATGTCATAAGCAGAGCGCTCTGCACGCTGCCTTTTGCCAGCACATTGCCTATAAAATTTCTCACTGCAATTGATGGAACAAGCGCAGACAAATTATTCGACAGAAAGTCGCCAGCCAATTTACCCGCGGTTGCTCCCAATTTCATTATTCCTCCGTAAGCTGCTGCCCTGGTAATTTTTTCGATGACAATCCTATCATCCTGGCTGAATAAAAATTCACCTTTTTCAAGCGCGTATTCAGCTGTTGAAAAACCGCCGGCAAAAGCGCCCATTCCGACAGCGCCCCTGACAATACCGGAGGAAATGCCGGCCAAACCAAGAGCGGCTCGCGTCAAACCGGCGGCAACAAGTCCGGCTCCGCTGGAGGCCACAATAATTGGCGCTGTAATCAACGCTGTTTTAATAAGCTGATTTCCGGTTTCATCTGAAATATTCATACTGCCGGCGCCAAGCATATCCCGATATGCTTCCCACAAAGAAGCGCGCACACCTTGCAGGTTAAAAGGGCGTCCATCGTGAAGCTCTGCGATCATTAAATTTAACCCACGTTGATATTCGCGTTCGATTAAAACACTCTTTATTTCATTGATTTTTTTGGGATCGGTGAACCCCTGTTTTTCCCAGGCCTTGATTACCTCAGGATCATTTGCCATTTTTTCAACTTTTACGGCAATTTTGTCCCGCAATTCACCCTTTTCATTCCATGGGATTTTTTCTCTCATAAACTCAAAATGAGCCCTGAAATATTTGTCTTCAATCAGTGCCCGGACCGCATCAATATCATTTCTGTTACGCAAATATTTAATCAACGCCAGATGCTGGCCTGCCAGATCTTCCGGGGAATTAGCAGGGTGTATTCTTCCATATGAAAAAATCTCATCAAAGTATGGATCATGAAGCACATTGGGCACATCAAGCCCAATTTCCTGGAAGAGATCTTTTACCGTATCCGGGATAACCGCAGATACGTTGGTATCGGGCTTTGCAATAATTTCGGCAGAGGCATCATCGAGCGCCTTTAAGGCCTGATCAATTTTTGCAATTCTGGCATCGCCGGTTTTGTCCGTTTCAAGATATTTGGTCAGAGTGGCTATTGTCGATCTCTCCTGAATCAGATCGCCTTTGCAGCTTTCTAAAGCTATTCGCAGGATATTCAACTGTTCCATCATTATTTGCTGCTTTGGTGTCAGGGTGAACAGTGAACGCAAAACCTCTTTACTTTCTTCGCCGGTTAATCCGGCATTTTCCGGTACGGCGAGATTTTCGCCAATGTTTTGCTGCAATGCGGCAGTATCCTCTCTTTGTTGAGGTTTTTTGAGTTCATCACGATTATTTTGAGGATGCTCTAATGACATTTGATTTTTGTTTAATCGTTTTCTTCTTTGATCACTTTTAACCTCTGTGACTCATAGTATTTATACCAATTTTCAGCCAGGTTTCTCTGACGCGTATATTCATCCAGGGCTTCTTCCGCTTGTTCAATACGATACTCCAGTTTTTTTCTAAAAAGACCAATGTCATATTTTGCATTATCGCCTAAAACATCTGACTCAATTTTGAGAGCATCCGGTTGCGGTACTTTTTTATCAAGTTTTTTATAAAGCTGCTCAAGATGCTTATAGTGTTCATCGTTTGGATCATAATCTCCTTTAGCTTCTTGCACATCTTTCATCTCATTCACTATTGATTTTCTTTCTTCTTTTGTACGATCAAAAATTTCTTCTGCACGTCTCAATTCAGCCTTATATGCACTTAAAACTTCATTGGCTCTATCAATTTGAACTTCATTCGCCCATACCAGATATGTATAATAAATTAACGGCTTTTTACGATAATCATTAGATTCTCCCAGTGGTTTTGGCTGTTCTGTAGGTTTAGACCTGTCTAGAAGTCCTTTTATCACCGACTCCGCCGTGCCTTTAATAACTTCCGTGCCTTTTCTCACACCGCCTTCTATGCCAGACTGAATTTTATCGCCTAATTCTCCCATTGGATTGGATTAAAGATCAAAGAAATTTTTTACTACCCTTTTAGCTTCTTCCCATGCCTGGCTGTCTTTCCAATAAACTTCATTTTTCAGAATATGAACCCGCTTCTGCAATACATGATTTTCAACTTCATATATTTGCTGCTTACGGCTTCCACCGGCAGATCTTGCTATTAGATCAACTTCTTGTCCAAAGCGCGTGTCAGCGAGAGGGACATTATCATTTTCAAATAGACCGGCAAAAATATTGCTGTTAATTGCTTCAGCATCTAATTTATCACCAAATTCATCTTTCATTCCCTGCACCATTTTACGCAAAGCAACATAATATGCCTGTTCGAGTTCAGTAGGCTCAATAGGGCCATCCGGAGCAGGAGCCTGTCGTTCATGTTTAAACGGCTCTAAAGCATTTTCCTCTTCCGGTGGAATCAAACTCGCCTCTGGAGAATCTTTCCACATTTCAAAAGGCTTAATATATTTGCTCCATGCTTCGGGATTTGATGGGAATGGCTTACCAATGTCATCGCCATGAGCCATGATAGTGTCTCTGACGTACTTGAAATATCCCAGATGATAATAACGAATTTCATTCGCGCCTTTACGATCCTCATCGGTATATTTCAAATTATCGAGAACCGGATCATCAAGATAACTGGTAAAATAGGCAAAAACCGCTTTTATTTTTGTTAATTCCTGATGCGGTTTTTTAGACAGATCAGAGCCTCCGAGGCCAAATCGGCCCACCGCCAGATTCTCCAATTCATCCATAGTGTTTGTATAGGTATGACTCTTATTGGTGCTTTCTCTCAAAGGCAGAACAATCTCCGCGATGAAATCGTTGCGATTCCAGCTTTTGCCCTGGGATTTGAGTTCTGTGGTACGCTGTTGAGCTATTTTATAAACACTTTCAAGTTTTATCAGCGCATCATTAAGTGTTGCAGTTTCAATGTTCGTGGCATCTTCAAAAGTATTCGCGGATTTAATGCCTCTCATTAGAGAATATTTAAGAATTTCTCTTTGTGAATTCAATACGCCTTCCGCAAAATATTCATTTACGCTTCCGCTCACAAAATCAAAACTCAAACCTCTTTGAGGCTCATCGACTGTAAATTCTGTAAACCAGGCTTTCATTCCTTTAAACAGATAAATATGAAAGTCCTCGGGCAAACGGTCATCGGTAAACAATTTTCGCAGCTCCTCAAACGGCTTATTGACCCTTTCAGTAGCAAAAACCGCATCCATATATTCATGGCGGAACTGCTCATCTTTAAGCAGGGCTTTTTGTGTATCGGCATCGATGCTAAAACCGGTCGCTTGATTATATTGCACATCTATCTGCTTACCGGCAATTTCAATTTTAAATGCCGCCTTCATAGGATCATCCTCTACAAACCTGATCTTTCGAGCCTGATCCTGATATAAAGGACTCAAAATCTGCATGTTTTTTTGATGAACAAGATGCGCGAGCAACACACCTGCGCCAAGGAAACGCTGATTTTCAAAATAATCGAGATTGATCAGCATTGGCTGCTCGGCTGTTTCAACACTAACCATTCCGTTATTGAAATGGATCTCTGCCACTGAAGTTTTTGATTGAATTCCATATTTGACCAATTCCGGCAAAGCGATTTCCATCTGCCATCTGCCATCTTCATAATGCGGATCCACGACAATCATACCGGAAGCGGAATAAAGTGGAGCAACCAGCTTTTCTACACCCGCAGTAATATTCTTTTCCAAATCATTAACATTCGTCCCCGCATCTCCTTCATAAGGTATCTGCCCCAGCGCATCGGTACTTGGCGGTAATCCCTTTTTATCCATATATTCCTTTCGCGGAAAAATCAGATAAACTTTATTGTCCGGATCCGGCACCAGGACAATAGGGAAACCCATGATTTCCCCGCCAGCCACCTCTTTATTATCCATATTGAATACACCCAGATCGAAACTTCCACCCATGCCGGTACCATCCAAAACTCCCTGTACTCTTTCTTTTGCCTTTTTAATTGCAGCAGGTTCCCAAATTCTGCCTTTTTCTTCGTTGGGCTTATATTCCAGCATAACTCCCAAAAAGTGTTTGATTTTTGTGTCTTTCAAACCCGGCAGCTTCAGGGCATCTTCAAAAATTACATTATAATAAGGCTGTTTTTCATCGATCATCAGGGTTTTTTCATATGCCTTTCTAAGTACATGCGCAATCAAATAAAGCTGTTGTCCAACATGTCGATAATTTTTATCATGATCCTTGTCGCTTATTGTACGGTCGATAAATTCCGGAAATGCTTCTGTGAAATTAGTAGGATCAATAAAGCGGTCGGCAGCCTCGTCTCCGCCCGGATGAGTTTTTAGATATTCAGCATGGAGGTCTTCCATGTCCAAATCGGAACTCTTTAAAAGCACAACCGCATCGATATCCTTGGATTCGGGAATATTAAGCCGTCCAAGAGATGCCATTGGCGTATTGCGTACTTCCGCATCGTCTTCTTTCAAACCAAGCTTTTTGCCGATATCATAACCGGCATTTTTAGAAAATTCATTAGCGCAGAATATGGCAACGCCAAGGATTAAATATTTTCCTATGCCTGTTTTCTCAATATCATGCCCGAATGCCTTGTAGGTTTTATAAATCGCCCAAATA
>JACPLZ010000063.1 GCA_016186245.1 Candidatus Peregrinibacteria bacterium
ATGCTAACCCTCAAATTGTTTTTTTCATTTTCATTCATCATTGAGTAAATTTTATCGTTTGTTCTGCATATGTACTTGCAGGACGGACATTTTAGTAAAGGTAGTCCTAAATTAGATTTAACTCCTGTGCGTTGATAGCCTTTAGTAAAAGAAAACTGGCATTTTGGGCATCTTTGATTTATGTAAATTCCCATATTTGAAATTTTTAGATGATAAAATATTTTTTAGCGAGTGAGCCGGCTAGCCCATGTTGTAGGATATAACATCTTTTTATTTATCTTAACATATGCCATTTTCCCATGAAAATAAATTACAAAAATAGCATCGTCACGATCGGCTCAAGGAAGCGAAAAATATCTATTGATGAAATAGATATATCGATGCGCAATCGCATTCAAGCTCTTGAATAGGTGATTATTCGATGATAGTGTGAAGAAACACTCACCTATACTTTTTAACAATTATTCCCATGATTAATCCAATGATTGATCCAAAAATTCTCCATCAGAAATTCGTAGCGCTTGGAGCAGCTAAAAGAAAACTTACTTATGAATTGCTGACAATCCTTCCGGAAATTTTTGAAAGTGGAATCTGGAAAAAATATTCATCATCAATTTACGAATATGCCGGAAGGTTTGGTGGACTGAGCAGATCAATGGTAGAAAAAAGACTGAATTTAGAAAGGGATCTCAAGGATAAGCCAAAATTGAAAGAAGCAATCAAGGAAGCCGGTATTTACAAAGTAGCCATGGTAGCAAAAATAACTACTCCCGAGCTCGATGAAGTAATGGCGGATAAAGTTGTCCACATGAGCAAATCGGCAGTCCAAACTTTGTCAAAAGAATTAAGACAGGAATCATTGCTGACCGAAAATACGATCAAAAATTGCAGCGCTGAGCCGAAGTTAATCAAAATTGAGATGGATAAAGAAATGAGTTTTATGTTTATGAAATTGAAGAAAAAACTGGGGGAAAAGTTGAATAACAGAGATGCATTAAAATTAATGTTGAACCAGTTGATCGATCATGAGTTTACAACATCAAAATTTAAACAATGCAAGAATTTGCTCGGGGAAAAAGAGATCCTGAAACAAGTTCAGGATGACAAAGTACAGGTTAAGGATGGCACGATTATGATACGGGATGATATCTCAGTAGGTACGGTCATGGTTCGACAGGCTCACCATGACATTTCTGTAACAAGACACATTCCGGCACCGAAAAAACTTGAAGAGCTGGCCAAAACCAATGGCCATTGCGCTTATCCAAATTGTAATCATCCACCTGAAAATTGGCATCATCGCGATAGATTTTCGCAATCAAAAAGCCACGAATCTGTGGTGCCGCTCTGCAAAAACCATCACCAATTCATGCACAACGGGCTAATCAAAAATGAAATGGCAGAACCTGAAAATTGGGAGATCGATCTAAAAAATCAGGTTACAAACAACATTGATAACCTTTATCGCAAACATAGACAGAATATGCTGTCGTGAACGAAAAGGCATGGCTGTCCGGGAAAGAAAGATCCTGAAACAAGTTCAGGATGACACAATTGGTTCGACAGGCTCACATTTAGAATATAAAAACTTCTTAAAATTACTGCAATGCAAGGAAACAAGCTGTTTTCGACTGAGCCGTACTTACTGGTACGGCGAACAGAAAATAGCGCAGTTGACCCTGCGACAAGCTCAGGGTAAACTCCGCAGTGCAGTGATTTTAAGAAGTTTTATTCCACCAGTTCGCCGCCAAATATCTCCAGCACTTCATCAACAGATTTATCTTTTTCCTCGTCCACAACCGGCTTTATTTCCAGCGCCTTCAATTGCGCCGAGATTTTAAGGGAAACGCCATACATCTCTTCGATTATTTTTTCCAACTCAACCCTGTTTTCATGCTCCATCACCTTGTCTTTATGGAATTTTGTGGAAAATTCCAGCACAACCATTGCGCCATCCAGCCCTACAGGAACAGAATCTTTCAACGACATTCTCGACGCAGGAATAGTTACTCTCTCAATTACCCGCGGCCATTGCTCAATCAACATTTGCAGACTGAATTCTCCGGATTTTTCTTCAATTTTTTTATGCGCGCGTTTCTCCTCTTTCTTTGGCTCAGCTTCTTTTATTACTTTTTCCGGAGCTTTTTCTTCAATAGTTGCCGGAGTTTCAGCCTTCCCCTTTTGCACAGGACCGGAAATCCTGATAACGGCTATTTCCAGCGGTAATTGAGGAATTGCAGAATCCAACCCCCTCTGCGCTTCCTGGAAAATTTCAATCATTCTTATGAATTCACCTGTCTGCACCGCCTTGCCTTCCGCAACGCTCGCCAGCATTTTCATTCTCAAAAGATCAACAAATTCATGCACAAACTGTTTAAGATCACTGCCCTGGCCGTATAATTCATGAATAATTCTCAAAGCTTCCTCCGTATTTTTTTTCATCAGCGCTCCCATCAGATTTTCAAGAAGACTGAAATCACTCACGCCAAGCACCTCACGGACCTGTTCAAAAGACAATTTCCCATCGCGCGTCAGCTGCTCTACCAAACCGATGGCATCGCGCAACCCTCCTTCAACATATTTGCTGATGGCATCAAGCGCGCGGTCATCGGCGGCAATATTTTCTTTCTGGCAAATGTAACTCAATCTCGTCAAAAGCGCTTTATGGCTTATCCGCCTAAAATCAAACCTCTGGCAGCGGGAAATAATTGTTTCCGGCAATTTGTGGATTTCTGTAGTGGCCAAAATAAAATACACATGGGTCGGCGGCTCCTCCAGTGTCTTGAGAAGGGCATTAAAAGCCTCTTTGGTCATCATATGCACTTCATCAATGATATAAACCTTGATTTTAGCTCTTGTAGGGGAAAAATTTATTTTTTCTTTCAAGTCGCGCACCTCATCGATACCCCGGTTGGAAGCGGCATCAATTTCGATAACATCAATCAGCCGGCCTTCGTTTATATCCATGCAGAATTCACAGGTATTGCAGGGCTCATGCTCCTTTTCCAGATTTGTGCAATTCAACGCCTTGGCAATCAGTCTTGCAGTGGACGTCTTTCCGGTGCCTCTCGGTCCGGCAAAGAGATAGGCATGGGAAACCCGCCCGGTCTGCAATGCGTTGATCAGGGTTGTTTTTATGTGATCCTGACCAACCAGGTTATCAAAATTATGCGGCCTGTATTTGCGGTAAAGAGCGATTTCTTCCATGTTTTCCATGTGCTTGACGTGATTAGGACTACAATTATACTTGAAAAATTTATTGAGAAAAATGGAAAAGTGAATTTATTTTATTGGCCAGATTTTTGTTAAAAAATCCTTTTCCAGGCAAAATCTGGATGAAAACACTGCTTGCACAAAACTATTACATTTGTTCTACTTACTCCAATGAATAAAATCTGCGGACTCTGCAAAAAACAATTTGAAATCACCGACTTTCACAAAAAAATCTACGCCAGATTCATGGTGCCGGAAGCGCGATTTTGCCCTGATTGCCGCACTCAGCGGCGCCTCTCCTTTCGCAACGAAAGAAATCTTTATCATCGCAAATGTGATCTTTCCGGCGCCAACATTATCTCCATCTACAGCGAAAATTGCCGCGCTCCAGTATATTCCGCTGAAAGCTGGTGGAGCGACAAATGGGATCCTCTGGAATATGGCCGAAAAATCGACTTCAACCGGCCGTTCTTTGAACAGTTTTACGAGCTCACAGCCAAAGTTCCGCTGCTTCCAAATGTCGTCCTCAATTCCATTAACTGTGAATATAACTCCTATATCGTTGAGTCAAAAAACTGTTATCAGTCAGTCAGAACGGGCAGCAGCGAGGATGTACAATACAGTTATCTCGTAATTTCCAGTGAACGCTGTTTGGACTGTTACATGATCAGCAATTGCCAGGATTGTTACGAATGTATCGACTCTTTCCGGCTCAATTCATGCCAGTTTTGCCAGCTCTGTCAGGGGTCTTCCAATTGCCATTTTTGCTATGACATGATCGGCTGCCACGACTGTTTCGGCTGCGTCGGGCTCCGCAACACCCGCCACCATTTTTTTAATCAGAAATGCACTCCGGAAGAATATCAAAAAAAAGTTTCAGATTTTCTCCGGACAATCGGAGATCCTCGGACTTACCGCCAAAAGTTTTATGAAGAAGTAGTAGCCAAAAAGCCAATCAAGAACCTGCAAATCACCAATTCCGAAAATTCCATCGGCAACAATATTTTTGAATCCAGAAATATTTTCCACGGATTTGATATAGAGAAAACTGATACCTCTTCCTACAGTTGGGGAGTGGAAATTTCCAAAGACATCCACGATTGTAATTTTATTTATCAGGGCGAAAACTGTTATGAAAATATTTCCAATAGCTCAAGCCAAAATATCATGTTTACATTCGGCGCCTGGAGCTCCTGCTACAATCTGCTTTATTGCATGCTTTGTTCCAATAATTCACATGACTGTTTCGGCTGTATTTCGCTTAAACATAACGAATATTGTATTCTCAACAAACAATATTCCAAAGATGAATATATTAAATTGCGGGACAGGCTCATCGAACACATGAAAAAAACCGGCGAATGGGGACAGTTTTTCCCGCCGATGTTTTCATTTTTTGCCTATAACGAAAGTGTTGCCCAAGAATATTTTCCTTTGGAAGAAGAAGCAGCGCTGGTGGGCGGCTGGCAATGGCTGGCCGGTGAAAAGACTGCCAAAAATTTCAAAATGAATCCGCAGGAATTAAAATTTTACCGGAAATACAACATCCCGGCTCCAAAAATCCACCCCGATGAAAGGCATAAATTGCGCGTGCAGCTGCGCAATCCAAAACGGCTTTTTACCCGCAAATGCGCAAAATGCGATAATGACATGTACTCGGTCTATGCCGCAGATCGTCCGGAAATTGTCTATTGTGAAAAGTGCTACCTGGAAACCGTATATTGAAAATTTCAACAAAGCCCCTACTTCATGATTTTTTTTACAGCGCCACGTATTTTTCTCTCAAACACTTCCCGCGAAAATTGCAAAGCATGTTTGCGAATCATATGGGGTTTATAAAATTTTTCGTTATGCATCAGCCGCGCCAGTCCGTCTTCCATCGACTCCACATTCTGTTCAAAAAAGAATTCTCCAGTTTTTCCGCTGATTACACTCTCCGTGACACCGCCTTTGCCGTAAGCTAAAACCGGCTTGCCGCAGGCCATCGCTTCGACAGGTGTAATTCCAAAATCCTCCTCCCCCGGGAAAATCAGCGCGCGGCAATTTTTCAAATATTCTCTCACGGTTGCATCATCTTTAAATCCCAAAAAATCAATATTATTACCGGCAATTTCTCGGAGATATTCTTCATGCGGCCCCTCGCCGATTATCACCAGTTTCCGCCCGATTTTGTTAAACAATTCCACCGCCAAATCAATTTTTTTATACGGCGTCAAAGTGGAAATAATCAAAAAATAATTGCTGTGGCCATCGCTCAATTTGAATTTTTCCGTATCTACCGGAGGATAAATAACATCGGCCTCCGCATCGTAATATTTTTTCAAACGCTTCTGCACATTAACGGAATTTGCCACATAAAAATCAGGGCGGTCTGCGCTGACGCGATCCCATTCCCGCAAATATTTCATCAAAAACGCGTAGAGCATGCCCTTTAAACCACGCAGGTTATTCTCTTTCCGATACTCATTTGTCCAATCCCAGGCATAGCGCATGGGGGAGTGGCAATAGCAGAGATGGCGGGTGTTTATCGGGGTCAACACACCATGTGCAAAAGCGTTGCTGGAGCTTATCACCAGATCAAAATTTTCAAGATCAAATTCTTCAACCGCCCGGGGCATTTTATGAACGAGATAACGGTGATGTTTTCGCAAAAAATCCGGGTAATTTTGAAGGAATGAAGTGCGCACGCGCTTCGCCGGAAAAACTTTCCCTACGGCATTTTCATCATACAGCAACGTATAAATCGGCGCCTCCGGAAACATCTCGGCAAGCGCCTGGAGCACCCGCTCGGCGCCTCCCAGCTTGAGCAAAAAATCATGTATTATTGCAACCTTCATGTTTAAAATTGTCCTTTATTTTTCTCCGGTTTTCGTATCTGCGGAAACATCCAGCAGCCCTTCGGCGACATCTCCCGGACATTTTTTGGACAAACCATTTTCAACCAATTTACTCACTTCTTCATTGTTGGTATAACGGTCGGTGATTGCATTCATTTTTGTCTCATCGTTCACATCAAAACCATGTTTCTTGAAAATTTTCTTTGTACTCTCTATCACAGTGCTTTCATCGGCATCGCCGATTTTACTGGCATCGAAAAGCATGCACGACGTCTCGATAGTC
>JACPLZ010000064.1 GCA_016186245.1 Candidatus Peregrinibacteria bacterium
ACTATATGAATCATCAAGATACGGATCGTAAATAAACCCCTTCCATCCGACAGTCGTGCGCGGTTTTTCCAGATATGCACGCATTATCACAACCATTTTATCTTCCACTTTTTTCCGCAGCGCATTGAGCTTTTCTGCATATTCCACCGCTTCATCATAATTATGAATGGAACACGGTCCCACCACTACGATTTTTCGTTTATCTTTTCCGTCGAGCACATTTTCCACCGCCATCCTCGCGCCAATAACGGTCTCTTTGGCATTTTTTGTAATCGGCACTTTTTTAAGAATTTCCTCCGGCGAGGCAATTTTCTTAAACGCCTTTATTCTTATGTTGCTGATTTGATTCATAGGGTGAGCTTAACATTGTCATGGTGAGCTTAACATTGTCATGGTGAGCTTAACATTGTCATGGTGAGCTTAACATTGTCATGGTGAGCTTAACATTGTCATGGTGAGCCTGTCGAACCATGACCACTGTATCATCCTGCAGATTTTTGCTTCGCAAAAATCCTTTCTCCTCCCCCGCATCAACTCGTTTCAGGATCTTTCTCATTGTCATGGTGAGCCAGATTTTTGCTTCGCAAAAATCCTTTCTCCTCCCCCTGTATCATCACGACAACACATCCTGTCTATGTTTGCGATAAAGGTTGTCGACATTATTTGCAACCAGATTCCCAAGATCAATCTGCCAATTTTTTGGCTCGGCCAATTCATTTTTTACCAATCCGTTATGCATAAATTCATGATGATTTTTGCAGAGCGGCACCACGGAATCGTGACTTTTTGATTGTGAAAATCTATCGCGATGATGCCAGTTTTCCGGCGGATGATTGCAGTTTGGATAGGCGCAGCAACCGTTGGTTTTGGCGAGCTCTTCACGTTTTTTTGGTGACGGAATATGTCTTGTTAGGGGGTTGTCTGACTGTGTCACCGTGTTCGATAGTGTCATCTTGCCTGACTGTGTCATCCCGCAGATTTTTGCAAAGCAAAAATCCCTTCTCCTCTCCCATAGTACATCCTGTTTAGAATTTTTATCACTGTTAATCTCACTATCATGGTTCCCTTCGGCAGGCTCAGGGCAGGCTCGGCTCACCATGACAATGTTTTTAGTAGATCCTGCTTGTTCCTCGTTTTTGCGATCTATGATCTCACCACATTTTTCCTTTTTCTCCAAACTCATCACCGGTGATGAGTTTTTCACTCTGGGCTTATTTGAGCCAAATTTGCTGTCAAAAGTCTCTCGTAGAATAATCCCCATTGCTTCCCTATCCGATAATTTTTCCCCGTATTCATTCTTTAATTTCAAAAATAAAAAAGTCATTTCTTCATCGAGGGCGACGGTAAGTTTTTTTGGTACGGCTTTGCAAACAGTAATCTGTTGGACATCATGGTCATCAATCATCATCTGATCGCAACTCTCCTTGCAGCGCCAATTTTTTTCTACCATCTTTTCTCTCAATTCTTTTGAAAGTATTTCCACCGCCGATTTACTCATATTTTCAATCTTGTCCGCAAAGGCAGCGTCGGTTTCCGGAGTCGCAATCGTAGCTACCATGGCTACTTTGTGAATACCCACTTTCCTTATCGCTTCCTTCAACTTTGGCTTATTTTCCAGATGTTTTTCCAGATTAAGCCTTTTTATGACTGTAGATTTTGGTATCCCTCCAAGCTTTCCGGCATATTCAATAATTGTCGTGAAATATTTTTTCCAAATTCCGCTATTAAAAATATCCGGCAAAATCTCCAGCATTTCATTCGTTAATTTATTTCTTTGTCTGCCCAATTCTACAAATTTCTGATGAAGAATTTTAGGATCGATCATTATAATTTTTATTAAAAAATAAAGGAGATGCTTACCATATCACTTCCGACAGATTTTTCAAGGAATATATTACGATTGCACGCCAAAACAGCCAAGTGCGCATCAGCTTTTTATGGCTGGCACAAGCCTCGAATACAGCCATCGGTATTTTCGGGTCTTGGAGCATTTCGCCAACTCATGAAAAATAGCACGCTTACAGTCTTTTCAAAATATCCTCCCCCTCAATTTTTTTCTGCAATTTTTCTCTTTCCTTTTTTCGATCCTCTTCGATGCAGCGTTTTCTGATTTTTTTATATAAATCCACGATATCGCCCTTTTTATTTACGCCGAGCAGATCGTCGAATCTGGCAGCTATAGCTTCTTTTAGTTTATTGGATACCTGCCCGACTGAATCAGAGTGGAACCCAATAAGTTGGAAAGCATCCAGTATACGCACGGCTACCGGCTTGAATTTAAGCTTCTCATCGTCAAATGAATATTCCAAGGAAATATCGCGTTTCGTTTGAGACCCATAAGTTACATAAAAGAAGATTGTTCCTTGAATTTTGGTGAAGCCAACTGGAAGATTAGCAAAAGCGCTTACAATGAATTCATAGGTTTTCCCTTCATGTTGAATGGAAAACTTCTTATCAAAAATCCTATCAAGCGCATCGTCCGTATCAAGAATCTGCTGCGCAAGCGTTACCGCTATGAGATGTTTACCGTGCATCGAAGCAGGAAGTTTATCATTTATTAACTGCTTTGCGTCCGGCATTACTTTGCACTGTTCCGGACTTCCTTCCTTATAAACAAACCTCTCCGCATAAATCGGATTGGGAAACGCGGGACAATTTAACAAACAATGTAGCCGATCTTTCATTTTTATTATTTTTTTAAAACCGCTAAAATTATAGCATGCCCCCCCATTTTGCAAGTCTGTGTTGGAGGGTAAGCCAGACTTTTGCAGAGCAAAATCCCTTCTCCTTTCAGGATCTCTTTTCCATTTGATTGTCATGGTGAGCCGGACAACAGTTTTTGAGAATTTTTGCTTGAATTTGAAAAATTGCAATGATAGCGTTGGAAGCCCTAATAAAATTGAATGAATCCACGGATAAAAAATTGGGCGAAAAGCGATAAATCTACACAAAGAATTAATGTCAAATTCAGAGAAATAAAAAAGGAGATTAGAGCTATGAAAAGAGAATTTAGAACTGATATTGATGACATGGATAAACGATCGAGAAAACGTATTGATAGTATGGATTGCAAAGTCGATAACTTTTTTCGTAATGCTCTTCATGTTTTTGTGACGAGATCGGAATTTGATGACAGGATCGAAAGACTGGCAACGAAAGAGGATTTCGAAAGGTTTATGAATATCATCGATAAAATGGCAAATGAAATGCATGTTGCGCTGACAGGAATGAAAATATACGACAGCATTTTATCAAATCTTGACGATAAAGCCGTGGATCACGAAAAGCGGATTTGCGTTTTGGAGAAAACCACTTAGGCTCAGTTTTTTGCCTTTTCGGCTTGACCATTTATCGCTTTCTGTAATACAATTGTATTACAGAAAGTAAATTCTAATTTATGCGATCAGTATTAAGTATTTCTCTTCCGGCCGATAAGAAAAAGGAAATTGAAGCAAGAGCCAGGAAGGCAAACAAAACCACCAGTGCCTATATTATTCACATAGTGGAACTGGAAAAAAGTTTGATTTCCGAGGATGAACTCGTGGAAATGGCTGCCAAAGCCGAAAAAAATTACAAGGCTGGAAAAACCAAAAAACTTAAATCGCTCGCTGATTTAATGTAGGAGGCAATGAAGATAAATGAAATTCACTACAATGAAGATTTTGAAGAGCAGTTTTTGAATCTTCCGAAAAATATTCAAAAAAAGGCATGTAAGACCGAAGGTCTTTTCAGGCAAAATCCTTTTCATCCTTCTTTACGTCTGCATAAATTAAAAGGAAAACTGGATGGGCTTTGGAGTATTTCGCCGGATATGAAATACAGGATTATTTTTAAGCCAATGGGGAATGGCGTAATTTTGTTTGTAAGTGTCGGGCTGCATGCAATTTATGAATGAATCAAGTGCCAAAATCCGCGCTGGCGGTTTCTTGGCAAAATCCATCACAAATGCTAAATTTTCGCCATGGCTAAAATAAATTTTGGAGGAATTGAGGAAGAAGTTGTCACACGCGATGAATTTCCGCTCGAAAAAGCGCAAAAAATCCTCGCAAATGAAACGGTCGCCATCCTTGGCTACGGCATCCAAGGCCCCGGCCAGGCTTTAAACATGCGCGACAACGGCGTAAAAATAATTATCGGCCAGCGCCAAAATTCTAAAAGTTGGGACAAAGCCATCGCGGACGGCTGGGTTCCGGATGAAACCCTTTTTCCATTGGAAGAAGCCGCCCAAAAAGGCACGATCATCCTTTATCTTCTCTCCGATGCCGGTCAAAAAGACTACTGGCCGACACTAAAAACATATCTCACCGAAGGCAAAACTCTTTACTTTTCTCACGGATTTTCCATTACTTACAAAGACCTTACGAATGTCATACCTCCAACAAATATTGATGTTATCCTCGTTGCCCCAAAAGGTTCCGGCCTTTCCGTCCGCCGCAATTTTCTGGAAGGCAGCGGCATCAACGCCAGCTTTGCCGTTTTCCAAAACTATACCGGCAAAGCGACAGAAAAATGCATCGCTCTCGGCATCGCTCTTGGCGCGGGATTTCTTTTCCCCACAACTTTTGAAAAAGAAGTTTACAGCGATCTCACCGGCGAACGCGGAGTTTTGATGGGCGCTCTCGCCGGCGTCATGGAGGCGCAATACAATGAGCTCCGCAAACACGGCCACACGCCATCGGAGGCTTTTAACGAAACCGTGGAAGAGCTTACCCAGAGCCTTATTAAACTTGTCGCCGAAAAAGGCATGGACTGGATGTTTGCGAATTGTTCGACCACAGCGCAGCGCGGCGCACTGGACTGGAAAGGCCGTTTTCGCGATGCTGTGGCGCCGGTTTTCGATGAACTTTACCGCCGCGTTTCTACCGGCGAAGAAGCAAAAATAGTTTTGGAAAAAAACAGCAGTCCGGATTATCGCGCCCGCCTCGATGCCGAGCTGAAACAAATCGCCGACTCCGAAATGTGGCAGGCCGGCAAGCAAATCCGCTCCCTCCGTCCGGAAAATTGGAAAAAGAAATAAAGCTACACGCTCAACCAGGATTGTTTCATTATGAAACAATAATTGCAAATCCCTTGATCAGCACAATATGCGCCACATACAAAAACAGAGAATATCTGCCCAGTTCAGCCATAAGATGATTATTCCCAAGCAAAAATTTACACAAAAAATACATCGCTAAAACCTGCGCTACGACAATAAAATCAAAAAGCTGGAAATATTGAATGATGAAAAAAGGAACCGCGGAAAATAAAATAGCGGCCGCGAAGGACAATTTATTTTTAGCATAACCGTTCAAATCAAAATTTTTCCCGACAAAATAGCCGATCAGTCCATAAATGGTGAATAAAAGATTGTAGGAATCAATCCCGGAATAATTTAGCGCAATCAATGCGGGAAACAGGAAGCAAAGCATCAGTCCGCTCTTTTTAATTTTATCCAAAAGCAGACTTAGCATAATAACCAGAACCATTGGCATAAGAATTTCGAATGAAAACAGTCGCGAGCTTCCGATTATAAAATCGCTGAAATGAATATCGTTATGTAGAAAATTCGGAATATTGAATGCCAGAAATATTATCAGTAATTTTGCCGCCAGTTTGATTTTTTTTAAAAATTTATCGGTCAAAAATCTCGCCAAAATCACCCCAAGAAACAAAACAAATCCCAGTGGAACCCAATAAAACAATTCCTGATTAAACCGAAAGGAAGTCAGATTTACAAGGACATGAAAAACCACCATTCCAATCAAAAGAATCCCGCGAAAAACATCATATGAAAGGATCCTGAAATTTTGCATGACGAAAGTATACTTCATCAATCATGCCATATCTATAAATTTACAAAGCACGCCATGCAGCTTTTCCAGCGCTTCAATCTCTACTTCTCATGCTATCACTGGCGGGATGGACGGGACTCGAACCCGCGACCTTCGGCGTGACAAGCCGACGTTCTAACCAGCTGAACTACCACCCCATTTTAAATTGCAGAAGGAAGATAATATATCTCCTCCGCAAAAACAAGCACTTAAACAGTATTTAATAAACGCTTGCATTTAAACGAATTGATACGTATACTAAAAATGCACATACGTACAAAATGAAAACCAAACTTACCCTTACAATTGATTCTCGTCTTCTGCCAAAAATTAAGCATATTGCCATACTCCAGGGGACTTCTTTATCAAATCTCGTCGAAGAGGGGATGAAAGAAATTATTAACGAAAAACAGGAAAGCTTTGCTGGAAAATGGAAAGGCAAATTTAAAACGGCAAGCGGACATGACAAAAGATATAAATATTTGGCAAAGAAATACTCATGATTATTTTTTTAGACACAGATGTGCTTATTGATCTTGTTCAGGATAGGAAGCCTTTTTCTGACGATGCTGCTTATCTCATTGAGTACATCCAAAAAAACAAAATTAAAAGTTTTGTTGCATGGCATACCATATCCAATTTTTACTATCTCTCCAGGACGGAACATAACAAACAGGAAATTATTCAATTTATCACCAGTCTGCTCCAATTCATCAAGATATCTAGGACTTCAAATGAAGAATTACTTCTGGCTACAAAGCTTAAAATTTCAGATTTTGAAGATGCTATGCAGATAGTGGCGGCATTGGCCGCAAGGGCAGACATTATTATTACAAGAAATACTAAAGACTATAAAAATTCTCCAATTCCTGCTATGAATCCAGGGGATTTTTTAACAAAATATGAATAATATGCGCATCGGCATCGACTGCAGAATGTTCAACCTTCAATTCGGCATCGGCCGCTACACCCACGAACTGGTTGAGCACATCACCAGGCTCAACAACAATCTCAAAAATCCCCATCAAATAACTCTTTTTTTCAACGATCCCGAGTACACAGAGTTTCAGACTCCGCCGAACACCCAAAAAATCCTTGTCAACGCCGGCCATTATTCCTACAAAGAACAGACCGTATTTCTAAAAAAATTAAACGAACAAAACTGCGACATCGTGCATTTTCCTCACTTCAATCTGCCGGTTCTCTATAACAAGCCATTTATCGTTACCATCCACGACCTGATAATTTCCCTTTATCCCGAAAAAATAATCCGCAAATTCCACAAGCATCTCGCTTACAAATTTGCCATCAGGAACGCTGTCAAAAAAGCCCAAAAAGTAATTACCGTTTCCGAAAATACAAAAAAAGATCTCCAAAAATATCTCCACGTCCCGCCGGAAAAAATCCACGTTATTTATCTCGGCGTAAATCCGGCCTTCAGGCCAGCCGGCAATCCGGCCGCCACGCTCAAGAAATTCCGCATCACCAAGCCGTTCATTCTCCATACCGGTGTCTGGCGCCGTCATAAAAATACCGAAAAACTCATCCGGGCTTTTCAGGTTTTTCGTAAGAATCACGATGCCCAGCTGGTTTTTACGTCCAGATTTTCGCGCAGCGAAAATTCTTCTCCCTCCTCAGACATCATTTTCACCGACAAAGTTACCGAAAGTGAACTTATCGATCTCTACTCCGCCGCAAGAATTTTTGCGTTTCCATCGCTGTATGAGGGCTTTGGTCTCCCGCCTCTTGAGGCCATGGCCTGCGGTACGCCTGTTGCTGCCGCCAAAACCAGCTCAATCCCTGAAATTTGCGGCGATAATGTGGTATATTTCGATCCAACCAATCATTTGGATATGGCCGAAAAGATTGAAAAAATTTATCTCGATGAAAATTTACAGAATGAACTGCGCCGGAAGGGTTTAATCCATGTGAAAAAATTTTCCTGGGAAAAAATGGCCAAAGAAACTTTTGAACTGATCGCCGCCAGCGTAACCACCGAAAATGTTTGAACCTTTTCAGAAATTTATGCCCCGCGCCGCCAACCGTTATGGCATTGGGAATGAAGTAGAAGCGGCATCAATCTGCCAGATTTTCCGTACTATTCTGCCTGATATTTTCGTCCATAAAGAATCCGCCGCACAAAACATCACCCCGGCCTACTACAAAAAAAACACCATTGTTATAAACGTAAAAACTCCAGCCTGGGGCCAGGAAGTGATCATGCGCAAATCAAAAATCATCGAAGAAATGAACCGCCGCGCCGGCAAAAAAATCATCAAAACCCTGCGAACGCAGTTGAACGTGCCTCCCGTGTCATCCTGAAGATTTTTGCTCCGCAAAAATCATTTCTCCTCTCCCGCATCAACCTGAATTGTGTCATCCTGAACCTGAATTGTGTCATCCTGAACCTGAATTGTGTCATCCTGAACTCGTTTCAGGATCTCTCTCCCCCTCTCCTTCCATCATCTTCCTTAATTTCCGCCATCTCATATACGCGGCCATCCTTTTTAATTGTGAAATAGCCGCCTCATTATCACCAGGCTTGCTCACTATATCCAGTCCGCCGATTGCTTCCATTACTATCTTGATTTGCCCCCACAAAATCACACCATCCTCCAAACATCGCTCTATTGCACTGATGATGGCAATACTATTTTCTGCACGTTCATTGGCTACGCCGGCCAGTCGCCTTCTAACAATAGCGTCGCCTACCAGCCATAGCACATAATAGTGCATTCTGAGCGCTTCTCCCATACGTCTCGTCTCTGGAAAAAATCGCATTTTTCTATTTCTCAATTCTTGGCACTTATCATATTGCTGTTTACAGTCTTCAAGTCTCTGATCCACATATGAAGCAACGGCTTCCCAGTTAGACTGCTGCTGCGGCAGTTTTTGATCGCCTCCATCAGATGCAGGCGCAGATAAAAGATTATTAAGAATTTTAGCTTTATCAAGGAACTCATCACCATTGTTGCGGGAAATAGCTTCCGCCGTCCTTAGCGCAAAGAACAGTACTTTACCGTTTCCCGCAGATGCAATCGCAGAAACCTCGCCTCCACCAACCCCATTGATCATGTCAATTTCCCGAAAAGCTGATTGGCAGCGCAACATTGTTTCTCCCTCCGGCAAAGTTGTTTCATCGCCATCATAAGCGTCAATAAATGCCTGTGCAGCATCTCTCAAATATTTGCGGCTCACTTGAGGTAACTCTTTTGTTGCACGGTCAATTTCCTGTCTACCTTGCAGTGTACCATCAGCCACCGCAATAGCCCTGTTTTCATCCACAAGTATATTTGATAGCACATCCATGACTCCCAAAGAGGTTGAGAGCATCTGCTTTACAATCTCATCAGAACTCCCTGGCAGCTCCATCAACTTCAGTAAGTTGACAAATAATTTCCTGTGATGACCTGCAGATTCCCGTAGCTTTCTAAATTCATCACAAGTATCTCCACCCGTATCACCAGGCTTGAATCTGGCATTTATTTTAACCATTGCTCTGACTAAGCGACTTATTTCCGGCACCACTCCGGTATGCATCTCCGTAAATTCAATATTTCTCCGTATCCGTTCCAGTAGATCAAGGGCTTCAATTCGATCTGCCTGGAGTATCAAATCATCCAACTGCCGATCAAACGCAGGCCAAGCAATGAATAGGACGGTATCCACACTGCTAGGGTTTCCGCTCTCATCCACATACCCTATCCCATCATCCGCAGCATCCACGCCTTCATTAACGGGCTGATCTGTACTTTTGTCTATAACGTCCATTTTTTTATTGTTTAAAAATAGGACGCAAGATTAACACACGGTATGAAAATCACGCAACAGTTTGTTTTTTCTTGACTTTATCCCCGCAATCCCTAGAATGAAGCCCGCTTTATTACTGTAAAGAAAAAATCTTGCTTAAAATCCGACTCAGCCGAACAGGTAAAACTCGACAGCCAAGTTTCAGCATCCTTGTCCAGGAACACACCTCTCCCGTCAAAGGGAAATTTATTGAAGAACTTGGCAGCTACCATCCGGTAACTTCTAAAAAAGATTTCAAGGTCAACATTGACCGCATTAAATATTGGATTTCTGTCGGTGCCAAGCCAAGCGATACTATGGCGGTTCTTCTCAAAAAACATGGTATGGAAGGAATGGATCAATACATAGAACCAAGAAACAGAAAGAGAAAAAAGAAAGGCGAGCAGCCAGTTGCGAGCGCAGCAGTTGCGAGCGCAGCGAGCAACGTTTCCCCTTCTCCCGCACCCCAACCCCAGACTACCCCTCAGGAAGCTCCAAAAGCCTAACGAAATTTTGTTCATTAACCTCTATCCCCTAACCAAATTTCCATGTCCGATTCAGCACTTATGGATGACACGCAAACAGCCGACAGAGATTTTGTTGAATTCGTCGTTAAACAAATCGTCCAATTTCCCGACCAGGTGGAAGTAACCCGTACCATCGACGAAATGGGTGTATTGATAACCCTCAAAGTCTCAAAAGACGATATGGGTAAAATTATTGGAAAAAGCGGCCAAACTG
This sequence comes from Candidatus Peregrinibacteria bacterium, assembly GCA_016186245.1. GTDB lineage: Bacteria > Patescibacteriota > Gracilibacteria > UBA1369 > LOWO2-01-FULL-3 > JACPLZ01. The sequence goes on from JACPLZ010000064.1 coordinate 10,344, forward strand.
CAAAAGCATTGAGAATACTACTTCGCATAATCGGTTCCAAAAACAACGCGCGCGTCAATTTGAAAATTGTGGAGCCTAGCGAAATTGCATAGTTGCGAGCGAAGCGAGCAACGTTCCCTCTTCCCTCCACGCACACAACATAATTTCGTGATATAGTGTTCCCGCGGCTAGCGCAACTTTACCTCAATTTGTTTCTCCCTAACTTCCCCTCCCTTATCCACTCACCCCTCATCTCCTCATGGCCTCAATCACAGAACCAGGCAGCGGCTCAATCATAGATGCCGCCGAAAACTACAACGTTCTTGAAATAATTAACCGCGGTTTGGCCTACGCCATCATCATAGCCGGTTTTCTTTCAGTAGTATTTATTTTCATTGGCGGTATATCTTTCATCCTTTCCGGCGGCCAGGAGGACAAAATAAAAACAGCGGTAAGCACTATCCGCTATGCCATCATCGGCCTGATCGTCACAATCCTTGCCACTGTTATTATCGGCACAGTCGGCAAAGCGATGGGTCTGGACATCATCAAATACATCAATTTCGGCGATATCATCGACACCATCACAAACATCACCTCCGACAGCGGCAGCACGCGAAGCTTGGATTGAAAAGTTTGATCCAGTTAAAAAAATCTATTCTCTCGCTTTTTCCAGTCCCTGCCTCACAATATTCCTCCAGTCATATGGGAATTTATACGTTTCCAGCGCTCTCACTAGCGCCGCGAAAATGCTCCAACAGCCGTCTTTTCTATAGATAAATCCATTTCCTGTCTCATGGTTGGGATTGTAGTCCATCACTTCCGGCCTCACAGGACTCACCGGAATCGTCCCGTGCAGCAGCATCTCTTCCACATCGCTAAAAGAAAAACTCAGCGCAATATCCGCCGCCTCCAAAATTTCTCTCCGGCCGATTCTGTTGTAAGGCACCACGATGGTATGCGCCACAGAAAACGCCATCAAATTTGTATCAGCTAAAATCACCACCTGCACATTCACATATCCAGTCCCTTCCAGGATTTCCTGCAACACAGTCTCTTCCTTCACGCTTAATTCCCTGTCCAGAATAATTCCCAAAAGAGGTTTTTTACCGGCAAAGTTCAGTCTCTCGGCAAGAAACTTCTTCATTTGTCTTTTTCTTTTGATGCAATTATCTACCGAACGCAGTGTCATAAATTTTGTTATCCGGCAATTATAGCTTATAATCAGGCCAAAGTCGAGTATCTAACTGTTGACGCTAACATAATTTATTGTGTCCAGAAAGATTGTTCTCATTGACGGCAACGCTATTATCCACAGAGCTTTTCACGCTCTGCCTCCTTTCAAAACTTCCAAAGGAGAGCTTGTGAATGCGGTTTATGGCTTCGCGTCTGTTCTCCTGAATATTCTAAAAAAAGAAAATCCCGACTACATTGCCGTAGCTTTTGATTTAAAGAAAAAAACTTTTCGCCATGAAGAATATAAAGAATATAAAGCCACCCGTGTAAAAGCTCCGGATGAACTTTACGAACAAATACCGAGAATTAAGGAGCTGGTCAGGGCATTCCAGATTCCAATTTTTGAAATGGAAGGTTACGAAGCCGATGATATTTTGGGCACATTATCCCGCCAGGCGGAAAAAAAAGGACTCATCGTGCACATTGTTACCGGCGATCTCGACACGCTTCAGCTTGTTTCCGGAAAAACACAAGTTGCCGCGCTTATGCAGAAATTTTCAGAGCCGGTGCTTTACGACATTCCGAAAGTCATGGGTCGATACGGTCTCACGCCTTCCCAGATTCCCGACATGAAAGGGCTCCAAGGCGATCCTTCCGATAATTTAAAAGGCGTCCAGGGTATCGGTCCAAAAACGGCCAAAGATCTGCTGCAAAAGTATGGAACAATTGAGAATATTTATAAGAATTTGGAAGAAATCAAAGGCGGCGTGCACGATAAACTGGAAAAAGATAAAGAAAGCGCATTTCTTAGCAGAAGACTGGCTACGATAATTACCGATATGCCTATAGAACTTGATGTTGAAGCCTGCATAACTCATGAATATGACAAACGGACGCTGATAAATATTTTTACTGAACTTGAATTTAACAGTCTTCTAAAACGCCTTAACGAGTTCCACAATCAATCGGCTGCGAAAAAGCTTAGCGACAACCCCGCCCAGGCAACCCTTTTCTAGTTTGTCATGGTGAGCCTGTCGAACCATGACCGTGTCATCCTGAACTATGACCGTGTCATCCTGAACTATGACCGTGTCATCCTGAACTATGACCGTGTCATCCTGAACCATGACCGTGTCATCCTGAACTATGACCGTGTCATCCTGAACTATGA
>JACPLZ010000065.1 GCA_016186245.1 Candidatus Peregrinibacteria bacterium
AAAATAATAAAAAAAGAACAACCGGACATCCTCCACATCCACATCTGGAATCCGGCAAGTTGCCGTTACGCTCTTGCCATCAAAAAAATCCCCATCATCACCACGGAGCACGACCCTTTCAAACTTTCCATATTCAAAACCCTTATAAAAAATAATCTGCTAAAAAATGTCCGCAAAATTATCGCAATTTCACAGCACAATAAAAAAATTCTGGAAGGACTTTATCCTCGGCACAAAGACAAAATCACCGTCATTCATAATGGAATAGACACAACATGGTGGCAATCGCAATTACTGAGATTTGACGAGAATGAAAAAATAAAAATCAAGGAAGAAGTTTTTTTGGCAAAAGAAAACACTCTTATAGTCGCAACAATTGCGGAGCTCCACGAAAGAAAAGGCCAAAAATATCTGTTACAGGCAATTCCTGAAACAGTTAAAAAATTCCCAAATGTGAAATTTGTTTTTATAGGCGAAGGTCATGACCGCCAAAATCTGGAAAAACTAGCACGAAAATTAAACATCGAAAACCACACGATTTTTTTGGGACGTCAAAAGAAAATTCCCAATCTTTTGAAAGCATCGGATATTTTTTGCCTACCATCGCGCCGCGAAGCATTTGGATTAGTGAATCTGGAAGCCATGATAACAGGCCTGCCAGTGGTCGCAACAAAAACCGGCGGCATTCCGGAAATTATCGAAAATAATAAAACAGGCCTGCTTGTGGAACCGGAAAATAGCGAAGCACTCACATCGGCGCTTTTACAACTAATCGGTGATCAAAAACTAAGAGAACAATTCGCCACAGCCGGAGAAAAAACAGTCCTGGAAAATTTTGATGCGGAACAAATGGCGCAAAAATACGAAAAAGTATACGAGTCAATGAAATAACCGAGAAAATTTTGCAAATTGCTATTTCACAAGGAGACAAGACATTTTCGACTGAGCCGTACTACCTGTACGACGAATAGAAAATGGCGTAGTCGACACGGTGAAATACAATTTGCAAAATTTTCTCTTGACGGTAAGTATCAACTCACCTACAATGGGCGCATGAAACTAAAAACAGTCTACGTTTGCAGTAAATGCGCATTTGAATCGCCAAAATGGATCGGCAAATGTCCAGGATGCGAGGCCTGGAACAGCTTCACCGAAGATGTAATAAATATAGGCAAAAACCCGATTTCCCAAAGCGGCCGAAAAATCAGCGCCCGGACACCAAGTCCGCTTTCCATTCAAAATACTGGTCAAAACAACCGTCTCATCACAGGCATCCAGGAATTCGACAACGTCATGGGTGGAGGCATAATTCACGACAGTCTCACTCTCCTTTCCGGAGAACCCGGCATCGGCAAATCGACCCTCACACTTCAAATCGCCGGAAACATTGCAAAAAACAGCAAAGTACTGCTTATTTCAGGAGAAGAATCCATCGAGCAGATATCCACTCGCGCCCATCGTCTCAAACTTAACGAGCAAAATCTCCAGGCAATCAATGAATTTAACCTCGAAAGTATTTTGGAAACAATCAAAGCATTCAAACCGGCTTTTACAATTATCGATTCCATACAGGTTATTTCCAGCGCCGATTTGCCATCGCAGGCGGGATCAATTATCCAAGTCCGCTATTGCACGGAAAAAATAATGGAATTGGCCAAAACTTCCAAAATCGCCATCATGCTGATCGGCCATGTTACCAAAGACGGAAATCTCGCAGGACCAAGAGTGCTGGAACATCTTGTAGATACTGTAATCCAGCTTGAAGGAGACCGCTTTCAGCAATTCCGCCTGCTCCGCGCCGTAAAAAATCGTTTTGGGTCATGCAATGAAGTCGGAATTTTTGAAATGAATGAAAAAGGCATGGAAGAAGTCAAAAATCCTTCAAAACAATTTTTGGAAGGAAGAAAACCGGATGCAATAGGCTCTGCAATAACAGTCGCAATAGAAGGCACACGGCCATTTCTTGCGGAAGTCCAGGCGCTTGTCGCAACAACTCCATTTGGCTATCCAAAACGCACCGCCAACGGTTTTGATCTTAATCGCCTGCAGATTTTAATCGCCGTACTCGAAAAACACAGCAAATTAGAATTGCAGAATCAGGACATTTTTATCAATGTGGTCGGAGGCATCAGACTGGAAGAACCGGCAGCAGATCTTGCCGTTACGCTGGCCATAGCTTCATCATTCTTCAAAAAGCCTCTCCCTCAAAATTCCGCAATTTTTGGCGAAGTAGGCCTCACGGGAGAGTTACGCAAAGTCAGCCATCACGACAAACGCATAAAAGAAGCCAAAAAATTGGGCTTCACAAACATATTGGCATCAGATCAGTTCAAAAATATAAATACAGCTCTTTTATCCATAGGAACGCGCTGAAAAAGGCCTTTACACAGTAAAAATCCTGCTATACACATATGCCATAGGACAAACACTGCTCGTATATGGAAATTTCCAGAGATCTGATTCAACAACAAGCGGCAATATGCATCGGCGATTTCTGCGCACGAAAAGATATTGAAGACTTGAAAAAGGATATCCTTATTGAAGTCTCCACAATTCTTGATCTCCTGCCGGAAAATGTGGCATTTCCTGAAATGCTCAATAGAAGATGTTGTACGGCGGCATCCATCGCCAGGGATAGGTTCTCGGAAAAGCATGGCGTAGAAGCGACACTCCTTGAGGAACTGAAACTCGATATTCGTGCTGAAGCTAATCTCTTACTTCTTCAAGAGCGCATTGAGAAATGGGTATCTCAACTTTTGGCTCATTGCGCGACACACAAGGTTCCTAAGAGATGGAGTCTTGGGAGCATTAAAAAATGGAGAGGCAACTTTTTGCAATTTTGGAAAAGGAATATAGAAAAATGCGGCGATGAAAAGTTTCGAAGGGAGATACTGCCTCACTTGCCGGAAGAGTGGCAAGCAAATTACAAAACAAGAAATCTATGCCCTTATGATTGGATCAAAATGGATAATCGGCAAATAGCAGAGGTTTTACAAAGTCTGCAGAAACCTCGCGATCCAACCTACAATACTTGGGGACTTGGAAGCATAGAAAACTGGGTAAGTGAATCCGGCAAAAGATGGGGCAAAAGTTATTGTGATTATTTATTGAAAACAGCAGATGGAGACACTGACGAATATTTTCGAATAAACATACTGCCATTGTTGCCGGCTAAGTGGAAAAACACGTTTGGAACGAAAGATCAAATAGCGTGTCCGCATGAATGGAAAAATATGAGCCGCGCGCAAATCGCCGAAGTTCTTAATGATTTGCATAAAGCGCGCAACCCGGCTGAAAACCGGTGGGGTCTTGGAAGCGTATCTCATTGGAAGGGTAACAACGGAGAATCCTGGGGAAAAAGTTTTTACATGTATTGGCACAAAACTGTTGAATCGAATGGAGATACGAGGTTCCAAACTGAAATTCTTCCATTGCTGCCGGCGGCATGGCAGAAGATGTACCGAATGCAGGGCTACACAGTAGAATTTGTTCCGGACACGGATGATACTCGAACAGCGGCTGAAGCGTGCCATGACATGAATGGCCTATTACGGCTCGTACACGAGGATCGGAATCCAAATGCGTTCGCCAAACTCGTGAACCAGTTGGTAAGCGAAGTAGATAGACGATTGCCGAGAGGCGGCTTCGCGGTTCCGGTCGAAGTCATAGAGAGGTGCGTGCACAATTATCTTCCAATCGGAAAAATCGTCAACTACTGCCAGCGCGCTGCCTATTTGAACCGTCTGAGCACATTCTCCGGCGAGACTCAATATAGAATCGAAGGACACCGACGGGCAGAAGTCGACTATGCCCAGAAATCGCGTGAACGAACTGAAATACTCGTGAATTGGATTGATATGCAAGCGGAAATGCAGGAAGAAGATGATAAACATTTTTAGGAACATGCTGAAAAACTGCCGGCTTTACTGTCAGGCGTAGTGATTTTTGGCCAGCTATAACATAAAACATCACTTAATTTCCAAATTAAATTTCAAAAAATCGTACACTGTTTTTTCTGCTAATTTCTGCTATATTTTCAAAATCCATTTTTTTCTCATCCGCAATACATCTCACAACTTCCGCCACAAAAGCCGGCTCGTTCCTCTTTCCACGATATTTTTGCGGCGCAAGATATGGACAATCCGTTTCCACCATAATCCTATCCAAAGACGCTTC
>JACPLZ010000067.1 GCA_016186245.1 Candidatus Peregrinibacteria bacterium
AACTTGTTTCAGGATCTCCCAATCTGAAGAGATGCTGAAATAAATTCAGCATGACACGGCTTTGCATGACATGGCTTTTCATGACATGGCTTTTCATGACATGGCTTTTCATGACACGGCTTTAGACGACACGGCTTTTCATGACATGGCTTTAGACGACACGGCTGTGAATGACACGACTTTTAATGCCGGAAATATCGCCTTCCTGTAAATAGCATTGCTACTCCAAGCTCGTCGGCGCGGGCGATTATTTCGTCGTCACGGATGGAGCCGCCGGGTTGAATAATTGCTGTTACACCAAGTTTTGCGCCCATCTCGAGTGCATCCGTAAATGGGAAAAATGCGTCTGAGGCCATGACCGATCCTTTCGCTTTTTCTCCGGCTTTGTGCCCCGCGATAAATACGCTGTCAACTCTGGACATTTGACCTGCGCCTATACCAGTTACTATTGAGTCCTTAGCCAAGACAATCGCATTGGACATCACATGTTTGCAGACTTTATTGGCAAAAAGAAGTGATTTAATTTCAGCACCTGCGGGTTTCTTTTTTGTAACGATTTTCAAATCTTCTTCGGTCAATTCATAAGTATCTTTTGTTTGAATCAGCAACCCTCCGGCAACTTTTTTAATATCTGTTTTGAACATGTCCAATTTCAATTCGCCGGTTTCCAAAATTCTCAAATTTTCTCTCGTTTTCAGCCTTTCGAGAGCCTTTTTTCCGTAAGACGGCGCGATGATCATTTCCACAAACATTTTTTTATCTTTCATGTGATCGACAATCTTCTCATTCACTTCCCTATTAAGCGCAATCACACAGCCAAAAGCGGAAAGAGGATCGACTTCGTAGGCTTCCAGAAAAGCATTTTCGATGGTTTTGTTTGAGGCAACGCCGCAAGGATTATTATGCTTGATGAATACCGCTGTCGGCTCCTTAAATTCCTTAACCAGCTCAATCGCGCTATCGCCATCCACAATATTGTTGAATGATAACTGTTTGCCGTGAAGCACTTTTGAATTGGTAATGTTGGAATCATTATTTTCCGGATTGCGAAAAAATGCCGCACGCTGATACGGGTTTTCGCCATAGCGGAGGCTGTCGACTTTTTCATAATGGAGATTGAGCTTTTCCGGCTCGTTGAGCTGCTCGCGAAACCAGCGCTCGATATTCTCATCATACTGATAAGTCATTGTGAAAGCTTTGCGCGCAAGTTTTTTGCGCGTGTCCAAATCGATTTCACCGTTTTTTTGAATAAGGCCTGCGATATTTTCGTAGTCCAAAGGATCTGTTACCACGGCCACAAACTGGAAATTTTTGGCGGCGCTGCGGATCATGGATGGACCGCCGATATCGATATTCTCAATTGAGGGAGTTTTTTCGAACGGATATAAGTTGGCAACCACAAGATCAATAAATTTGATGCCGTTTTTCTCGGCCTCGGACAGGTGAGTTTTGTTGTCTCTTAGCGCTAAAATACCGCCGTGCACTTTTGGGTGAAGAGTTTTTACGCGGCCATCCATCATTTCCGGAAAACCGGTATATTCGGATACATCCATGGCTTTGATGCCCGCGTCACGGAGAGTCTTTGCGGTACCGCCGGTTGATATAATTTCGATGTCTTTTTTTTGAATGGCGCGGGCGAATTCAACAATCCCTGTTTTATCAGAGACACTGATTAAGGCGCGTTTTAGAGCCATAAATAAGAGGAAAGACCTGAGGAATTCTACTGGGATTTAGTGGAAAGTCAATGAGAGATCCTGAAACAAGTTCAGGATGACACAAATCGGGTTCAGGATGACATAAAACAAGTTCAGGATGACATAAAACAAGTTCAGGATGACATAAATTGTGTCATGCTGAATTTATTTCAGCATCTCTTCGGATTGATTGTTACGAGAGATCCTGAAACAAGTTCAGGATGACACAAATCGGGTTCAGGATGACACAAATCGTGTTCAGGATGACACAAATCGTGTTCAGGATGACATAAAACAAGTTGATACGGGAGATGAGAAAGGATTTTTGCGAGGCAAAAATCTTATCTCTCCACTCCGCGTTTTTCCTCGATTGTTTTTCCTTCCATGGTAATGAAGAACTGGTAAAGCCAGATGGCTGCTTCTTCTCTCTTTATAAATGAATTTGGATCGAAGAAATTCGTGCCGGCGAAATCAAGATTTTTGAAGCCCTGGGAAATTCCCAGTTTTTGTCCGTATTGAACATAAGGCGCAAACCAGTCTCCCGCATTCACATCGGAAAATGTATTTTTGGCGGGACTGAATGCCGGTAATTTTTCATTTTGGGCGGTCAGATAAATTTCCACAAAAATCTTCATGGCCTCGGCTCTGGTAATGGAGCGCAATGGCTCATTAAAGGCTAAGCGGAGCCCTTGAATCGTTCTAACCTTATCGAGAATTTCAACATTTGCAAGGACGTCAATAATGGTCCTTGCCCAATAATCGGATGGGACATCTTCAAAACCTGCGCTGTTTGTGTCGAGACGGTCTTCTTTGATCAGTGTGTCCGCGATACATGTGGCATAGTAAGCAATCTTAAAAAACTCAGAGCGGATCATATCCTGCTGCGGTCTGAATACACTACTCTTGTCATCCGCCGGATAGCCGTGAAAAATCGTTTCGCCTCTTTGTTCCTCAAATTTTCCATTGTAGGCAGTACCGGAAAGCGTATCTATGACTTTGCGGGCATCGTAATCTTTTGGCACATCTTTGTAGTCCTCCGGCTCAACTTTTTTTAGACAGAAGAGCAATTTTGGAGTTGACGGGTTGATGGTTTCACGCGGACTGCCGCCACCGCCACCTCCGCCACCT
>JACPLZ010000066.1 GCA_016186245.1 Candidatus Peregrinibacteria bacterium
ATGACACAGTTAAGTTCAGGTAGTCTGCCGGTCTCAATGTAGCGCTTGACTTTAAGAATGTAAATGTGTACTAATAAAGTTAGGTTAGCCTAACAATTTTTACCGGATTGTTCATGATAAAGAAAATTCTCCTGTCTTTAATTTGCATAATCGCTTTGTCGGCCTGTGCTCCGGCGGTTTCGCGCGGAGGATATGCCAAATATGCCGATGAGGATACTGATTATCCGGAGTTGCAGCATGTTGCCCAGAAAAATATTGGTCCGACCGGGGATTATTCCACCCATGATTTCAATCCGACAACGTATCTTTCCTCCTGGAATTTCAATAATTTGCCGCCCGAGGAGCGTTCGAAATTCTACAAAGAAACATCTCTTCCCGATAAAACTCTGTTGAGGGAATACCGGTTTGACGTGCAGGAAATTCAGATTGAAGTTGCTCCAAATGTGTTTTATCCGGCGTGGGCTTATAATGGCCAGGTTCCCGGGCCGACAATCAGGGCGACGGATGGCGATACTATAAGGATTTATTTCAAAAATCTTTCGTCCAAGCCCCATACTATTCATTTTCATGGTTTCCATTCCGCAAACATGGACGGATCGGGGGCAGACAGTGATGATCCGCTGATTTTGCCCGGTGAAAATTTTACTTATGAATTTAAGGCTGAGCCGTTTGGTTTCCACGTGTATCATTGCCACAGTTACCCTGTTTCGCAGCATATTTCCAAAGGATTGTATGGGGCATATATCGTTGATCCTAAAAATGACACCCGGCCAAAGGCCGATAAAGAGCTGGTAATGGTCATGAATGCCTTTGATACCAATTTTGATGGTGAGAATGAGGTTTATTCGGTCAATACGCGAGCGTTTGCCTATGCCAAATCGCCGATTGATGTGAAAAAAGGCGAACTCGTTAGGGTTTATCTTACAAACATGGTGGAGTTCGATCTCCTTAATTCTTTCCATCTGCATGCCAATTTTTTCGATGTCTACCCGACCGGTACCAGGCTGCAGCCAAATGATTTTACGGATACTATCGTGTTGGGACAGGCGGAAAGATCGGTTTTGGATGTGAGGTTCCGTGAGGCCGGCATGTTTATGTTTCACGCGCATGTGGGGGAATTTTCCGAGCTTGGCTGGATGGGCATGTTTGCGGTGCACTAATAAAATTTTATGAATGAAATAAGGAGAAATGGGAAAATGGGGTTTTTGATTTCGTTTCTTTTGCCGGTGGCGCTGATTGTCGGCTTGATGTGGGCGTTTGTGAAGTATGGCCCGCTTGGCGTGCTGGAGGCGAATTTTCCTCCGGTTGAAAATGTTTTCGTGAAAAGAGTGATTTTTGAGCCGGAACAGGTTATTTTGAATGTTTTGAATGATGGGCCGGAAAATGTGACCATCTCCCAGCTTTTCGTGAATGACGCTGTGTGGCAGTTTGAGATGCTGCCAGATCATACTTTGAGGCCGCTGGAAAGCGGACAAATCAGACTGATATATCCGTGGGTGGAAGGAGATCCGCTGACGTTTACGTTGTTGACCGGCACTGGTCTGACTTTTGAGAAAAAAGTTGGAGTGTCCTTTTTGAGTCCGGTGGTGGATTCCACATATCTGAAAACTTTTACATTGTTGGGTCTTTATGTCGGTGTCATTCCTGTTTTGCTGGGGCTTTTATGGTTTCCATTTTTGCGCAGGCTGAAGAGCGGCGCGTATTTTTTTCTGCTTTCATTGACGGTGGGTCTGCTTATATTTTTGGGATTTGACGCTCTTGCCGAGTCAATAGAACTTCTTGGCGAAGTTTCCAATTCCATGAATGGAATAGGGCTGCTTGTCATCGGCTTTTTACTCGCGATTTTGGCTTTGGGCATTGTAAGTTATTTCACAGAATATCATGTAAAAAAACATGGTGAAGATTTTAAAAACCTGAAGTGGGCTTATCTGATTTCTTTTGGAATCGGGTTGCATAATCTTGGTGAGGGTCTGGCTATCGGCAGCGCGTATGCAATCGGTGAAATGACATTGGGGGCTACGCTGGTGGTTGGTTTTATGGCCCATAATTTGACCGAAGGAGTGGCCATTGTTTCTCCGCTTACAAAAACGGCGATTCACAGGATGAGATTTCTGGGGCATATGGTGTTAATGGGACTGTTGGCCGGCGTGCCGACGGTTATTGGCAGTCTGGTTGGTGGATTTGCCTATTCTTCCGCGATGGCGGTGCTGTTTTTGGCGATTGGAGCCGGAGCAATTTTTGATGTTTCGTTTGATATTATTTATCATATGGCGGCGGGCAGGTTCAAATCATTATTTACAGCGCAAAATGTGCTGGGATTTTTGGCGGGGTTGTTGATTATGTACGGCACTGGATTTTTGGTTTTAGGGTAAGGACTTTTTTAGAGGTCCCATAAATTTTCAGAAATGCCCGGATTCTGATATTATCGCTCATATGCGGGATGATGATGTTTTGAAAGAACATGGTGTTATTGAGCCGTACGACTGGATGGCGGACTTTGTTTATGGCGGGATTGACGGGGTGGTGACTACTTTTGCCGTTGTGGCAGGGGTGGAAGGCGCATCTTTATCGCTGCCTATAATTCTTATTTTGGGTTTTGCAAATTTGTTTGCGGATGGATTTTCCATGGCTGTTGGTAAATATTCTTCCGACAAGGCCGGTCTGGAACAGTATGAAAGAATAAGGCAGGTTGAATTTGAACATTTGAAAACGAAAACTGAGCATGAGCGCCAGGAAATAGTGGAAATAATGGGCAATTATGGATTTAAGGGGAAAGATCTTGATAGGGTGGTGGAAATTATTACTTCCAATCCAGATGCATGGGTTGATTTGATGATGAGAAATGAATTCAATATGACCAGAGAGAATGTTTCCCCTATCAAAGGCGCGATAGCAACATTTATTTCTTTTGTGCTGGTCGGATTTATTCCGCTTATCGGGTATGTTTTTAAAGGGTTTCTGCCTTTATCCGACGACGGAGTTTTTTTGACGACAATATTTTTTACCTTACTGGCGCTGTTTATTGTCGGGGCGGTAAAGTCGAGATTTTCAGTGGAAAAATGGTATTGGTCCGGCGCCGGCACTATGTTTGTCGGTGGATTGGCTGCAGGGATTGCGTATTTGGTTGGATATTTACTGAAAGGTTTAATATAGGAATCTCTAAAAATGCCGCAATACTTTGTCGACCGCGTTTTAAAGTTCTTTTATGGTTATTGCGTTTACGAATCCGATCGATTCCAGGTTTTTGTAAATGATATGGCCGTAATTCCGGTTGAGAATGCGTGCGTCCAAAATCAGAGCTGTTTTTTCTTTTGTGTTATTTTCAGACAAACTGTTTATGATCTTTTTCAGCGAGATGATGGCGCGCGGTATCTGCAATTCATTAAAGGGATCAACGTAATTTCGGCTGAGTGCTGTGAGGAGAGGGTCGGACGGAGGATCAAAAGGAATTTTGTGGATTATCGCGGTGTCTATTTTGTCGTGGTGATCCATGTTCTGCCAAAAATTTGGAGTGAGAAGGATTGTGACCGGCTGGGCGCTTTCCAAAGCGGTATTGAGCTGTTCCTGCAATTTTCCCAGAGATGCCGTGAGTTGCGAAATGACCGGCACATTGGCGGAACTGAATTTGATCGTAAAAAATTCCAGTTCTTTTTTTGAATTGAAAATGAAAGCGGTATTTTTTTTCTGTTTTCCGATGTATTCGATAATGGCATTGGCAAGCTGATCTTTATCGTATTCTTTTTTAAGAAGAGATATATTGAGATTTTCATTTTTGGCCGTGTATTTTAAAAGCGGCAAATCTTCGCGGAGACCGTTTAAATTTTTGACGAATTTTCCTTCGTCAAGGATTTCCAGCTCTTCATCAATAATTTGATAATTCTCGAAATTTTCCAGAAAATTATGGAGTGTATTTTTTGTGGAGACCGGTATCTTTTTTACAACCGGTTCTTCTTCAATATTTTCCTCAATCCAGATGAGGTTATTTTCGAGGGCTGGATCAAAAAATACTTTATGGAGATCGGTCAGAATTTTTTTCCAGATTTTCAGAAAAGGAAAAGTGCGTGAGTTGTTTATGCCGCCCAGTTCGCGGGAAGCTTCGATCAGATTTCTTACAGTGTCTTTAGCTTTAATCCAGTCGGCGGTTGATAGAGTTTCGATATCCGTATGGCTGCGGGCAATGTATTCACTGCGGTCATTTTTATTTTTGAAGATCAGTCCGATTATGCCGAATAGAATTGTTGTTTTTGCAATCAATGCGGGAATGGTCCTGTTTTCCGGCTCGATTTCCTGGAGCTGCTGAAGCGGTTCGATAGCCAAAGATGGTTTTAAATAAATAGAATTATGATAATGGAGCGTCTTTAGGAATTTTTCAAAGGAGACAATGATAATTTTGCAGTGTTGCGGCGGCGGATTTTCGATGATGTAGCGATGGGTTACCACTGCCGGTGAGTTTGTGTCTTTTTGCAGGGCTTTTTGAAAGAATGGTTCATTCTGCGGATTTTGAATATTGACTGTGGCAAGAGTGTTTTTTTCTTTGTTGAACAGGTTTATTTCATGAAGCAGGCCGGTTTCTGTTTGCGGCAGCCAGACAAGATATTTTAGCAGGGCGATTATTTCGTGTTCTTCAAAAAATTTTTTTTGGGAAAATTCATCCAGCCTGGCCGGAGAAATATAATTTTCCGGAATGTCTATTTTGGCTGCGGACGGCGGAATTTTGGCGTGAATGTTTTCAAAAAGATGATGTGGGATTGCGACGTAAGTGTTTGCCGGCGCTTTTGAGGAAAGGAGTGCCGTGAGATTGTCGTATGGCGGCTGTATTTCATGCATTGCCGGCGCTGATTCTGTCAGAATGCGCTCGAAATTCGGTGTTTTAATCGTTGGGTTTTTAGGTGTGCTCTTGGCGGAGATTTTGTTGGCTGTGCGTTTTTTTGTTTGGGGATTTGGCTGGATTGTTTTAAGAAAATTTTTTAAAGGCCAGGCGGATTTTTGGGCGAGGATTTGGATTTTTTCCAGGAGATCCGGCGGCAATTTGCTGAATTTTTCCGCAACTTTTATAAAAAGTTCCATTGCCGCGATGGCATCATCGAGAGCGCGGTGTTTTTCCTTGTGCGTGAGATGGAAAATTTCTGAAAGAATTTCCAGGCTGTAAGAAGTTAGGCCGGGAATGATGATTGAGGACATCTGCTGGGTATCGTATTGATCATTTTCAACAGTGAGTCCGGCGCTGCGTAAAAATCCTATGTCAAATTGAATGTTGTGGCCGATAATTGGACAGTTTCCAATGAAATCCCGGACGTCCGATAGCCGGTTTTCTATTTTGGGAGCGTCTTTGAGTGCGGAATCCCGGATTTTGGTGATGTGGGTGATTATGCTTGGAAGTGGGAAGCCTGGATTTATCAGAAATTGGAGCGTCTGCTGTTTTTGTGGATTTACAGGGTCGGCCGGATCAAATTTGATCGCGCCGAATTCAATTATTTTGTCCCGCGTTGAGTCAAAGCCTGTAGTTTCGAGGTCAAGGGAAACGAGCATGTGATTTATAAATTGTGCCGAGAATTTGCAATTCGCCGTTGTGGCAGTGAGTTTATTTTAGGCTTATTTATGAGGATTACAATGATTTTTGAATACTGAAAAATTTTTAATAATTATTTAATGTTTGTTCGGGAAAACAATTACGCACTCAATGTGGGGCTAGCAGGTTGTGTTGCTGAGCTATCACTTCAAGCAACTGGAGTTCAATTCTCTATAGCTCCACCAACTTGAGTGCAAAAAGAGACCCGAAATTTCGGGTCTCTTTAAAAGTTGCTGAGTTATCACCTGGTTTCAGTTTAGGCTTAAAGTTTTTTCATGTCAAGATTGAATTAGAAAATACATTGTAGTGTGTCTATTTGTATTTTTTGACAAAACTTTTGTGTTCGAATATAGTGTTGTGATTTTCAAGGATGGAAAATCAAATGCCCTAGAAAAGCACATTGAAAAATAGAATTGTTCGGAAAAAAACAAAAACAAAAAATCTCACACGCTTAGCGGTGAGAGCCTGAACGAGTAATTACTCAAATGAGAACTATTACTCGTTCTGCTTTCCTTGCTAAGGGATGCTTCCGCCACAGGCGGGAGCGAAGATGCTCTGCCAGTGCAGAGCGCTGTCCTGCCTCCACCGTTTCCGTCTTATGGCGGCGAGTAGAGGATTACAGGCGGCCGGTGGTGCGGCTGAAAACAACACTTAACCTTGGCTGGATATAAAAACAAAAATAAAAGTCCCCAGCAAAATCTTCCTTGCTGTTTAAGAACTTTCCCCTGTCTTCGGACGGGGGTTTTTTGGTTGTTTCTCAGCATGTCTCTAGAGTTCATCCTCCGGCAAAATATCCAGGCGATAACCGCCGTTGTCGTCGGGTCCGTCAAGTTCCAAGGAGTAATCCGGCAGATCGGGGGCGATGCCCGTGAGAATTGATTGAAGCTTTTCCATGTTTGGTATTATCTCGAGGTCTGACTGCTCAAGGTGGTTCATGATCCGGCTGGCCGTTACTCTGCTGGTTGGGGATATGTCTGAAATTTCCGCAATGTATATCAGGACTTCTTTGGTGATGCCGCTTTGGGTGATGGCATCTATGAATGATTCCAGGTGCTGCGAGATGTGTGTTGGTTCATCGTTAGTATCTACCAGGGCGGCTGCAGCAGTTGAGGTGAAGCTGTCGGTTAAATGTAGGATCTCGGGAGCTATTGGGTCGGCTTGTCTTGCCGGTTCTCTTTTTGGCTCTGTTTCCCGAGCTGCGGGCGCTTTTGCAAGTTGTGGTTTCATTGTAAAGTGGGTTTAAAAAACTTTTAGGAACGTATTATAGGTACTTAACCATACCTGTCAAGTTAAAGCATTGCGGCGAACTGATCGAAGAAATTGGTTGTGTCGGAGGGGCCGGGACTAGCCTCCGGATGGAATTGGCAGGAGAAAAAAGGGAGAGTTTTATGGCGGATGCCTTCGATTGTTTTGTCGTTGAGATTTCGCAGCCAGACTTCCCAGCCGGATTTCAGGCTTTTTTCATTGACCGCAAAGCCGTGATTTTGGCTGGTGATGTAGCAGTGCTTTGTTTTTGTGTCGATGCATGGCTGGTTTTGGGCGCGGTGGCCAAATTTCAATTTGTAGGTTTTTGCGCCGCCGGCTAAAGCCATTATTTGGCAGCCGAGACAAATTCCAAATATCGGTTTTTTGAATGAAAATGCTTTTTTGATGATTGAATGAAGTTCTGTGAGCATGGCAGGATCGCCCGGACCGTTGCTGATGAAAATTCCATCAAATTTTTCTTCTGCTTTTATGAAATCATAATTCCATGGAACGCGGAGGACTGTGATGTTGCGGGAGAGGAAATTGCGCAGGATGTTGTTTTTCATTCCACAATCGATGCAGATGATTTTTTTCGGGCCTTTTTTGTAAAGTTTCGGTTTGCTGATGGAAACTTGAGCGACAAGATTGTCCAGGTCGGGATTGTAAAAATCCGGTTCCGGAGATGTGCCCGCGATAATTTTACCGAGAATTGTGCCATGCTGGCGGATTTTTTGGGTCAGCGCGCGGGTGTCGATGCCGGTGATGGCCGGAATATTGTTTTCTTTAAGCCAGGCGCTTAGGCTTTTTGCGGCCTGCCAGTGACTGAAATTCTCTGAGTATTCGGTAATGATGAGGCCTTTTACCCGGATTTTTCCGCTTTCGAAGTTGTTTTCTATATCGTTCTGATCGCGGGAATTATCGCCGATTCCGTAATTTCCAATCAGGGGATATGTCAGAGTGAGAATTTGGCCGTGGTATGAGGGGTCGGTGAGACTCTCCGGATAGCCAACCATGGAGGTGTTAAAGACGACTTCTCCAGCGGCGCTTATGGGGGCGCCGAAGCTTTGTCCTTTTAAAACAGTCCCGTCTTTTAGAATGAGTTTTGCCGTTGGCATCGGGAATATTGTAGGGGGCTTGTTTTTTTAAGGCAATGGCTTTAAGTTATTTTTAAGCTAAAACACAATATGGTCTTCAAAGATCAGCACATTCTGACAGCCGGACAGTTTGATAAGGAAGGGCTGTTTGTTCTTTTTGAAGAGGCTAAAAAGATGGAGGAGATAGTGAAAAGCGGGCGCGATAGCGATGTTTTGGCCGGCAAGTATATGGCAACGCTGTTTTTTGAGGCTTCCACAAGGACAAGATTCAGTTTTGAAGCGGCAATGATGCATCTTGGCGGCAGGGTGTTGAGCAATGCGGATATGAAAGGCACTTCGTCGCTGCGCAAACAGGAGACTCTGGAAGATACCGCAAAAGTTGTTTCACAGATGGCGAATGTGCTGGTTGTGCGGCATTATGAGGTTGGTTCGCTGGCAAAGTTTGCAAAAGGAAGCGATGTGCCGGTTATCAATGCCGGTGAGGGGCCTGCCGAGCACCCGACTCAGGGAGCGCTTGATTTATATACGATATGGAAAGAAAGGAGAAGTCTGGATCGTCTTACGGTCGGTATGATAGGAGATCTGAAAAATAGCCGTGTCCAACATTCTCAATGCACTTTGCTGAAACATTTTGATGTGAAGTTTGTGCTGTATTCTCCGGAGAGTCTAAAAATGCCGCATGAAGTTCTAAAAGAATTGTCCGGTCATGAAGTCAAAATTGCGGAAAGTGTCGAGGATTTGGTAGAGGCTGCGGATGTGATCAGTGTGAGCAGAGTGCAGGAGGAGAGGTTTGAGGATAAGAATGAATATAGAAAAGTTGCAGGGTC
>JACPLZ010000005.1:0-15680 GCA_016186245.1 Candidatus Peregrinibacteria bacterium
TAATGATTCCGGTAAAAGAAGTCATATATCCGGCATCCCAAACCTTTCTAGCAAATTCCAGCGAAGCGCCAAAACAATGAAACACAGCTTTCACATCCGGAAATTCACCCAATAATTTCAAACAATCCTCATCCGCTCCCCTATTATGCACAATCACCGGCAATCCAACTTCATCCGCCAATCTCAAATGCCTTTCAAAACTTTTTTTCTGTTTTTCCGGATCAATTTCCGATCTCACATAATCCAAACCGGTTTCACCAATAGCCACAATCTTGCGATCAGCCCATTTTTTATCGGCATCAATCAACTTCCGCCATTCCTCCATCAATTCCTCATTCAAATCCAGGGCATCATCCGGCTGCAACCCAACAGTAGCAAACAAAAATTTCCCGTCAGCCATAGTCACAGACAGCCTGGAAAAATCCACTCCGCACCCGACATTGATAATCGCAGTCAAACCCGCTTCCTTTGCACGCTCAACCACCTTCCCGTAATCCTCCTTAAACTCCGGCACCATCAAATGCGCATGTGTATCAATCATAACCACATATTACTTTGACAGGCCGCCAATAAGCAAATATACTGCCGGCATGCAAAACGATCTCATGCAGACATTCAGCTGGAACTTTTTTTACGCTTTCTTTAGCTGATTGCATGGGGTACCAGCCTGAATCTTCACTCCAACCTCATGCAAAAAGAAATGAGGTTTTTTTATAAACATACCCATAACCAACCAAACATCATGATAATAGTAATGAAACCAGGCGCTCCGCAAAACGAAGCCGCCCACATCATCCAGGAACTGGAAAAACAAAAACTCAAACCCGTACCTCTTTACGGCGTAGAAAGAACAGTCATTGCCGTAATAGGCGAGGAACGCGACCTCAACATCGGCCATCTGGAAGCCATGCCAGGCGTAGAAAAAGTCATGCGGGTCGTTGAACCGTACAAACTTGTCAGCAAAAACACCAAAAAAGAACCGACAATAATCGAAGTCAACGGCGTAAAAATCGGCAGCAGCCAGATAGCCGCAATCGCCGGCCCCTGCGCGGTAGAATCGGAAGAACAAATGGAATCAGTCATGAAAGATCTCTCCAAAACAGGAATTAAAATTGTCAGAGCGGGAGCTTTTAAACCGCGCACAGATCCATATTCGTTTCAGGGACTCGGTTCACAAGGCCTAAAAATTTTACGCGAAACAGCAGACCGGCACAGCATGGCAACCATCACGGAAGTACTCGACACCAGAGATGTGGAAATGGTTTGTGAATTCAGCGATATGATCCAGATCGGCGCAAGAAATATGCAAAATTTCAGCCTGTTAAAAGAAGTCGGCACGACAAAAAAACCGATCCTGCTTAAAAGAGGCATGGGCGCAACAGTCGAAGAACTCCTCCTCGCAGCCGAATATATCTTATCAAAAGGCAATCCCAATGTTATCCTTTGCGAAAGAGGCATCCGCACTTTTGAAAAAGAAACCCGCAATACCCTAGCACTGGCCACAGTCCCGCTTGTAAAAGAACTAAGCCACCTGCCGATAATCGTCGATCCAACTCACGCCACCGGCAAACGTTCCCTCATCGAACCGATGACCAAAGCCGCCATTGCCGCCGGCGCAGATGGATTCATAATAGAGGTGCATCCGAATCCTGAAGCAGCGCTTTCTGATGCGCAACAACAACTAACTCCACAGCAATTTTCCGAACTGATGAAAAATCTGCAGCCAATAATTGCAGCGGTTAATAAAACAATTTAATGCCAACAATCAAAGTAAAACTAAGAAAAAAACAGGACACTTCCTACGGAATAATCATCAGCGGAAATTGCACGGACAATCTGCCCGAATATTTAAAAAAACAGAAAATCGGCGACAAATACGCGATTATCACCGATTCAAAAGTTAAAAAAATATACGGCGGCAGCTTAAAAAAATATCTTCGGAAAAATGGACTGATTGCGGAATTATTTGCCTTTTCAGAAGGCGAAAAATCAAAAAACATTTCAACAGTCGAAAAATTGTCTGAAGAAATGATCGAAAAAGGCTTTAATCGCAAGGATGCAGTCATTGCACTCGGAGGAGGAGTTGTAGGCGATACTGCCGGTTTTTTGGCTTCAATTTATATGCGCGTGGGCACATTTTATCAGCCAAAAGCAGTTTTTATGGATCCAAAATATTTAAAAACTCTTTCCCGAAACCAGATACGCAATGGATTGGCTGAAATCATTAAATATGGCGTTATTATGGACAAAAACCTGTTCACATTTATTGAACAAAATCTGAATAAAATTTTTGAACTAAAAACAGGCGCAATTGAAAAAATAATTACAAGATCAGTGAAAATAAAAGCCGCCATAGTGGAAAAGGATGAAAAAGAATCAAAGCTGAGAATGATCCTTAATTACGGACACACTTACGGCCATGCAATAGAAAAACTCTCAGGATATAAATTGCCGCACGGCTATGCAATCAGTATCGGTATGGTAATCGCCAATGAAATAGCGGTTAAAAAAGGTTTATTGAAAGAACAGGATTCTGAAAGAATAAAAAATTTACTCAAAAAAGCAGGATTACCGGTTACAACAATGAAAAAACCGACAAAAAAAGATTTACTTTCCGACAAAAAAAGATACGGAAATATTTTAAACCTGATTTTGCCGACAACAATAGGAAAAGCAAAAATTTACCAGGAAAAATGCCAATAAAAGACATGCTGAAAATTACTCCGCCTGGTTCCAAAAGCATCGCCAATCGCGCATTGATTCTTGCGGCCTTAACAAAGAACAAAACAACTCTAAAAAATATTCCAAAGTGCGATGACACAGCTCACCTGATCAAAGGGCTTAAAAAATTTGGAATAAAAACAGCTCGGCCAATAAAAAGCAACAAGCCAATCAATATTTACACAGGAAATGCCGGCACCGCCACACGTTTTCTCACAGCACTTGCAACACTAACAGAAAAAAACATCATCATAACCGGAGACAAACGAATACAACAAAGACCAATCGCTCCACTGACTAAAGCATTAAATCAACTGGGAGCAAAAGTCAGTGACAAAAACGGCTATCCTCCGATTACAATTTATCCTCAAAAACCGGAGGGTGGGATCATTACAATTCCAGGAAATATCAGCAGTCAATTCATTTCCGCTCTGCTTATAATCGCCCCATTTTTAGAGAAAAAAACAATCATCAATATTGATCAAAAACTTTATTCACAGCCATATGTACAAACCACCATAAAGGTCATGCAATCGTTTAATCTTAAGATAATGAACAAAAATTTTCGTCAATTCATAATCAATCCACAAAAAACAAATCCGCCTAAGAACTACACCATTGAAGGCGATGCGTCATCGGCATCATACATCGGAGCTTACGCTGCTTTACATCCTGACAAAAAGATATCGATAAAAAATATCCATAAAAATTCTATCCAGGGCGATATTTTATTCCTGAATCTTCTCGAAAAAATGGGATGCAAAATATCTCATGAAAAACATGGCATAACAATTGTCGGACCAAAAAAATTAAAATCACTCGGCCGAATTGACATGAACAAAACACCGGATTTAGTCATGACATTTGCAGTTTTGGCATTATTCACAACTGGCATCACAACAATCACCAATATCGCAAATCTCCGTATCAAAGAAACAGACCGCATAGCAGCGCTAAAAACTGAACTCACCAAATTAAATGCAAAAGTAGAAACAGGTAAAGATTTCATCAGCATAACACCACCAAAAGCACTTCTCAAGGAAGCTCTGAAAATCGATGCAATGCAAGGAAGCAAGCTATTTATGCCAGAGCCGTATTTACTGATACGGCGAGCAAGAAATTGCGCAGCTGACGAAGCAGTGCGCGATTTTCACAGCTTCCCGAAAAAATCTGTTACAATCGAAACCTATAATGATCATCGCATAGCAATGTCTTTTGGAATCCTCGCTGATATTTTACCAAATTTACAGATAAAAAATCCGGGTTGTGTATCAAAAAGTTATACAAACTTTTGGAAAGACTTGGCCAGACTCAAAAAATCATGAAAACACCCCTAAGCACCCTACACCTTGCATCCTTCAACGGAGTCATCAGGAGTCTCAACATGATGATGACTTTTTTCTTTGCAATTTACTTCATTCAAATAGGGTTTTCCGGCGCTCAAATCGGACTGCTGTTTGCCATTAACAGCATTACAAGTCTTATAACCATTCTTCCATCGGGATTTAGCAACGACAAATTTCATTCCAAAAATCTCATCAGTCTATCCCTGATCATGATGGCAATAATGTATACCGGTCTGGCGGCAACGCAAAATCTCATACTGATTGCCATAGTTTTTTTGCTGGGAGGTATCGGCCGCAACATCTATTCCACTTCCATCGAAAGCCTTTTCTACAAAACAACCAACCACGAGACCATATCAAAAGAGATAGGCACCATGCACAGCACAAATTATTTCATCATGGGTCTAAGCATAATTATTGGCGGATATTTCCTTCAACAAAATATCAGTTACGAAACCATTTTCCTCGCCATCGGCATTATATTCCTTTTTCTCTTACTCATCGGCCAAATCATCCTGCCAATCAATCAAATAACAGAATTTGAAATTGTACACTATAAAAAAGACCTGTTCAAAAAAGAAATCTTTTTTTTCATGTTGATAGTTTTCCTCTTTTCACTGCACATCGGAGCTGAACTCACAAGTTATGGACCATTTTTAAAAAACTATCTCAAATTAAATTCACTGGAAACCGGACTCTATATAGGAACAGCCATTTTATTCATGGTTCCTGTGAGCAAACTCATCGGACAAAAACTTTCCAGATTCCAGGCAAAAAACATTTTAAAATTCGGCCTCTTATTTAGCGGTCTTTTTCACATTTTGATGGTAAATGAAAATGTTGCGCTATCCTTCGCTTTTCGTGCATTGCATGAGATCGGCGACTCTGCAGTCTTTTTCTTCCTTTGGTTCTTTACCACCAAACTATTCACCGCAGACCGCATCGGCGGCAACAACAGTATCGGCATTTTTATCAACGCGCTTGGAGCCACCATAAGTTCGATCATCTTTGGACAAATTGCCGCAAATTATGGCTATCATATACCATTGATTATCAGCGGAAGCACAACTCTACTCGCTTTCCTGCTCGTCATTTCTTTTACTCATTTAATTGATCGCAAATGAACATAGTGTTAATCGGCCTGCGCGGCAGCGGTAAAACAAAAATAGGACGCATACTTGCAGAAAAACTTGGCTGGATTTTTTTTGATATCGATAAAGAGATTGAAAAACAGGAAAAAAATACCATTACCGGAATCGTCAAATTTCACAGCTGGAAATACTTTCGCGAGCTGGAAAAAAATATCACCAAAAAAACAGCCGCATTGGATAAAACAGTTATTTCAACAGGCGGTGGCACGATACTGTATCCGGAAAATGAAAAAATTCTCAAAAAAAACAGCACAATTATTTATCTTCATCGCACACCGGATAATTGCGCTAAATGGCTTAAAAAAGACCAAAAACGTCCACCGCTAACAGGCGCAAAAACGCTGGAAGAAGAAATGCAGACACTCTACATCCAGCGACACCATATCTACGAAAAAAATGCCAATCTTATTTTTAACAGAACGGAAGATGCCAACAAAGATGCCAAAAAAATTATTAAGCTTTTATCCTCAACATAGTCCCGTATTCCAAACCATCATTCAGCTTAAACAACCGGTTTCCCGCCCCTCCATGCACAGTATCGACAGGTTTTCCTTCCAGATCAAAAAGGTCTTCCACCTTCATGGAAAATTGTTTGCCCGGAGCCATAATTTCAACCTCCTGCCCCTTTTCAAGGCGATTTCTTACCGAAACTTCATATAGCCCTTTACTCTTTCTTTCCATAATCATTCCCACAAAAAAATAATTCTGCAATGGCGCGCTGCTTTCGTAATAGATATCATTATCAGCAGGAAAACCAAAAAGATAACCTGGTATAAATCCCCTATTTGCCGTTTTATAAACTTCATTCAACAACGTTTTATCAAATTCCCTGCCTTCAAGCATATCATCAATCGCCCTACGATAAGCCTTTGCCACAGTCGCCAGATAATATTCCGTCTTGTTTCGCCCCTCAACTTTGAAACTGCAAATTCCCGCATCAACCAGATCTTTGAGATAAGGTAACAGACAGTTATCCTTTGAATTCATAAAATACGTGCCATTGCTATCCTCCTCGACAGGCATAAATTGGCCGGGACGTTTTTCTTCCTCAAGATAAACTTTATACTTCCACCGGCAACTATGGGAACACGCCCCCTGATTGGAATCACGCCCGGTCATATAGTTGGAAAGCAGACATCGGCCGCTATAAGCCATGCAAATCGCACCGTGGACAAAAAATTCCAGCTCAATACCGGGAACTTTTTCACTGATATCTTTGATATCCTTTAACATCAGCTCACGCGGCAAAATTATGCGGCTCGCTCCATGATCTTTCCAAAACTTCACCCCACGCCAGTTGAGAACATTGGCCTGTACCGACATATGCAAAACCGCTTCCGGATAATATTCTTTAATCATCTCAAACACGCCGGGATCAGCCACAATAATAGCATCCGGCTTCACCTCTTTTCGCAAAAAATTTATATGTTTTTTAATGATTTCCATTTTTTCGCTGCGCGGAAAAGCGTTCATGGTGATATAAAAAGTTTTTCCGGCTTTACGAACCAATTTTACCCCTTCCAAAAGATCATCCTTTGTGAAACCGCCCTCTTTGCAGCGCAAACTAAAAGGCGAAAAACCCATATAAAAGGCATCTCCTCCATACAAAATACCTATCTTCAATTTCTCCAGATTACCGGCTGGCAACAATAATTCAGGCTTTTTTACGGCTTTTTTCAGGATATTTTTCATAAGATACATTATAGCCAAGCCATAATATCTGGTAGAATCAAGCCATGCAAACTAATTTTCTTGTTATAGGCTCCGGCATTTCCGGTCTTAATTTTGCCCTCCATGCAGCCAAAAAAAGCAAAATAATCATTGCTACTAAAAAAAATCTCATCGATGCAAACACAAATTTTGCCCAGGGAGGAATAGCCGGCGTACTCGACCGCACCGACAGTCCGGCAAAACTAATTGCAGATACTCTCAAAGCGGGCGCGTATCACAATAATAAAAAAGCTGTGGAATTTTTGGCAAAAAACTCCACGCAGGCAATACACAGTCTCATAAAACTTGGAGTGGAATTTGAGAAAGAAAAAGGCCAATTGAAATTGACCAGGACCGGCAGAGAAATCGAAAAAATTCTTGTAAAAAAGGTCAAAGAAAATCCAAATATAACAATCATGGAAAACACTTTTGCCGTTGATTTATTAGTCAGAAATAATAAGTCTGTCATGGTGAGCTCGTCGAACCATCGTTCCTGCAACGGCGCCGTTTTCCTTCACGAAAATAAAATTCTCAATATTTTTGCTGACCGGACAATTTTGGCTACCGGAGGGATCGGCCAGCTTTTTCAGTACACAACAAATCCGGAAATTGCCACAGGCGACGGTCTGGCCATGGGAATCCGCGCAGGCTGCAAAGTAAAAGATATGGAATTTATCCAATTTCATCCTACCGCACTTGCAAAAAAAACGGCTCCATTATTTCTTTTGTCAGAAACTTTACGTGGAGAAGGAGCAAAAATAGTTGATGGAAATGGAAAAAGATTTGTTGATGAATTGGCTTCACGCGACAAAGTCGCCCAGGCAATTTATAAAAAATTGGCCACATGCCCTGTTTATTTGGACATCCGACACAAACCGGAAAGTTTCTTAAAAAAACGTTTTCCAAAAATTTATAAAGAATTAAAAAAACACGGCCTGAATCTGGCCAAAGATTTAATTCCGGTAACACCGGCCGCCCACTATATTTGCGGAGGAATAGTCACCGATCTGCATTGCCGCACAAATATTAAAAATCTTTTTGCTTTCGGCGAAGTAGCCTGCACGGGAGTACATGGAGCAAACCGGCTGGCGAGTAATTCGCTGCTGGAGGCGCTGGTCTTTAGTAATAGCGCTGATACAAACGTGAGCACTTCTTTCAAGCACAAAACCTCACTCACTCCTAAAAACAGAGTTGTCATGGTGAGCTTGTCGAACCATGACACAACCATCAACAGAACCCGCCAGCAAATCCAGCACCTCCTCTGGCAATACGCCGGCATTGTCCGCAATTTAGAAAAAATCAAAAAAGAAGGCATTCCCAAACTTCAAAAAATCCTCAAAACCCTCAACCAAATTCCCTACACCAATCAACAAATTTCCGAAGCTAAAAACATGGCCTTGGTCGGCCTCCATATCCTCAAATCCGCCGTCAAGCGCAAAAAAAGTTTGGGCTGCCATCAGATAGAACCATAGCTATAAACACTGTTATCATATTGCCAGAAAACATATATTGCAGTAAAACGATTTTTTGTATATTATCCTAGACGCAGTTGATAGACTCTACAATGAAAATCGAAAAAAAATTTGCGGGCAAATGGATAGCGATAAAAAACAATAAAGTCGTCGAAAGCGACAAAACTTTAACTAAACTTACTAAAAAAACTGCCACTAGAAAAGATCAAAAAAATCTATACTATACTTTAATCCCAAATGGCTTTATAGCAGGTTAATATGATTGTTTTTCCATATATTGAATTTCTCGGTCTCGCTGAAGAAAGGGTATTTCGTCCGATGATTCCTGTAACATTTAAAGCAAATGGCAAAATATTTAAAAGCTATGCACTAATTGATTCTGGTGCAGATTATAGTATCCTGCCAATTGAAATTGCCGGCAAATTTAAGCTGGATTTAGCCAGTCAACCTCAGTACAGGATTTTAGGAGCAGGTGGAAACAGTTTTACAATATATAAATCTTCAGTAGAAATAGAACACATTATTAAAAAATCTGGTTTCAGAGAAATAAAATGGAAATCCATCGTATTTTTTGCAGAATCAGGCAGTACAATCCTCCTTGGACAAAATGGATTTTTGAACAGATTCAAAGTCATTTTAAATGGCAAAAATAAAGAAGTTGAAATAGCACAATAGAAAAAATCAAAAAAGAAGGCATCCCCAAACTTCAAAAAATCCTCAAAACCCTCAATCAAATCCCCTATTCAAACCAGCAAATTTCCGAAGCTAAAAACATGGCCCTGGTAGGCCTCCATATCCTCAAATCCGCCGTCAAGCGCAAAAAAAGTCTGGGCTGCCACCAGATAGACTCATAACATTGGTTTAGGCATATTTCATAATCAGTTCTTTTTCTTTTTTTGACTATTTTTCCATTTTTCAAGCGCCTTTTGATACTTAGCCTCATCAAAATATCTGGTAGAAGCATCAACTACTACAACATTGTAGCCATAGTAAGCCAAAGCGCTAGAAAATGGCATACCATGAGCAACATCACCCATTCCTCTTATCATCTTTTCATATTTTTCATGCCCTGCCCCAAGAACCGCAAAAGCCACCTGCTCATCAGTATTAGAAAAATGTGCATGAATATTATCAGCCAACAAAATATTATGAGCAGTCACCCGATAGTCCATATCCCACAACGTTAAAGTAGCATTCATCAAATCCATATTTTCCATACCAACTAAATTAACAGCACCTTCCAGATCCCTATTTACTCTATCAACAGCTAAAGTAAAACCTTTTTGAGAAACCGTCTGCTTCTCTAAATATTTTTTGGAAAAATCAGAATTATAATTTAAATAAGCTGGCAGCCCCTCACTATAAACAGTTCTGCCAATGCCAGTCGTCACAGCATTTCTTAAGCCCTTATAAATTTCATTTTGGGACTCCTCCACACCCATAGCACGCATAACCTCAACAGGTACACCTGGGTTTGGATGAGTTTGCATAAAATAAACAACTGTCTTAGCACCAACATCACCAGCACTAACAACATACTCCGGTTCTATACCACTGGCTTTTAATTGTTCAATAATAACAGGAATAGATGAATTATTCGGAGATTCCACCCGTACCCCAGCAACAGCCACTTCCCTATTTAATGATGCCATAATTTCGTCAAACCCACGATCCAACAACAGCTGAGTTGCCACAGTCTCATAATCATTGAACAAATCACCATAAAGAGTTTCTAAAACCAAAAGATCACTATCATCTGGATATTGTTTTTCCAAAAAATCCAATTTTAATCTTATTTCCGCAAATTCACATATCGGTTGCAATCTCTTCATCTAAAGTTTGAGAAGCTATCAGAGCATCTACAGATCCCTGCAAATTAGATACATCCCTTGGGGGTCCCGACGCAACTGGACTTGCATGTAAACGCAACAAACCTTCCTTAATAGCCCTCTTTACATCCTCATATTCATCACTTGAATAATTCAATTTACTTTTCTCATAAAGATTATCAAAACCAGAAACTACTTCGAAATCAGTCATAGATCATTCGATTAAATTTTTCATTTTTTCAAATCCATCCAACTTATCTTTAAGCTCCCCAATCTTCAACCTGAATTTTTTTGCAGAATTCAAAGACTCATCATCAGATTCATTTAATTTCACAACCAAACCCTTCGCTAAAATTAATAGTTTATTCGCTTTCATCAACACAATAATAGTCTATAATTTCAGATAGCGCTAAATCCAAAAATAAATCCCAACCTCCTGTCATAGTGAGAAGGCAATACCTTAACTTTATATGAATTTTTCATCAAAATATCTTTGATTTCCTCTTCATTCAGCTCCGGTGAATATTTGTGATACTCGAGATAAAAATTTTTGACTCTTTCGAAATCGTGTTTTTTTAGCGAACGAATAATTTCAAATTCCGCGCCCTCACAATCCATTTTTATCAAATCCACTACACCGGTTTTATCCAATATTTTAGAGAGAGAAACAGCCCCAACTTTTTCCGTGCCAAGTTTTGTCCCAAATTTTAGAAGTGAATGATTATGAGAATCAGGACTCAGATAAAGTTCACAAGTACCCTCTTCTCCGGCCACAGCAAGATTCTTTGCAATAATATTTTTTTCAAAATGATTACGCTTGAGATTTTTTTTAAGAAGCTGAAAATTGCCCGAACCAGGCTCAAAAGCATAAATTTTCACATCCCGATTAAACGCCCTGACGTACAGACAAAACAGCCCGATATGCGCGCCAATATCAACTACCACTCCTTTAGAATTTTGAATAATCGGCTCCAAAATCCGATATTCCCTTTCCACAAAAATTTCATTGAGCACAGAAGCATCAGCATCCGACTCCATATTTACCAGCAGCGAAACACCATTATAAACAATTTTTTTCTCCTTCATGATAATTTCTCTAGCATCTTGTCTTGATCTGCTTTTCTTAACGATTCAATTATATCCCCAATATCTCCGTCCATAATTACCGGCAAATTACTCCAGTTTTGATGAATGCGATGATCAGTAACCCTGTCCTGCGGGAAATTATAAGTGCGGATTTTTTCACTCCGATCCCCGCTGCCAATTTGGCTTGCCCTGGCATCACCCTGCTCTTTTCTCTGTTTATCAAGCTCCAATTCATACAATCTTGTCCTCAAAATATTCATCCCCTTAACCTTATTTTTCAATTGGGATTTTTCATCCTGGCAGCTCACCACAAGTCCAGTCGGGATATGTGTGATCCTTACAGCCGAATCAGTAGTATTCACCGATTGCCCACCCGGCCCGCTGGATCTGAAAACATCAATCCGGATATCGGAATCCTTGATAACAACATCAATTTCCTCAGCCTCCGGCAAGACAGCAACAGAAGCCGCCGAAGTATGAATTCGCCCCTGACTCTCGGTAACAGGCACTCTCTGCACCCTATGGACTCCACTTTCATATTTCATCGTCCCATACGCTCCATCCCCTCTCACCGCAAAAATAACTTCCTTCAAACCTCCGGCCTCCGCCTCGCTCTTGCTCAAAAGTTCAATTTTGAATTTGGAATTTTCAATAAATCTGAAGTACATCCTGGCCAGCTCGGCAGCAAAAAGCGCCGCCTCCTCCCCTCCGGTACCCGCCCTTACCTCCATAATACAATCGCGGCTGTCATTTTCATCTTTTGGTAAAAGCTCCACACGGGCTTTCGCATCAAGGTCTACCAATTTTGCTGTCATCTCGGATAACTGTGACTGCGCCAATTCTCTCATTCCCTGATCTTTTTCGGTTTTAAGAATTTCTTCCGCATCAGTTTTATCCCTCAGGGCTCTTCTATATTCGGCAGTCAAATTTGCAATCGGCTCCAAAGATTTATATCTGCGAGACAAAGACCTATACTTTGCCTGATCGGCAATAACAGCCGGATCAGCAAGTTTTTGTTGAATATCGAGATATTCCCGCTCAAATTTTTCCAATTTTTTAAGCATAATTTCGGATTAGAATATCATGGTTCCCTTCGGCAGGCTCAGGGCAGGCTCAGCTCACCATGACAATATATATCAACCGCAACAATATATATCAATCATTGCAGCATATAAAAATACGATCTATCCCAGCCAAATCTTTTTCAATTTCCCATTTATGAACAAAATATTGATTCAATAATACCTCCAAATCTTTCCTTTGCGAGAAGCCAAATTCTCCAAT
This sequence comes from Candidatus Peregrinibacteria bacterium, assembly GCA_016186245.1. Lineage (GTDB taxonomy): Bacteria > Patescibacteriota > Gracilibacteria > UBA1369 > LOWO2-01-FULL-3 > JACPLZ01. The sequence continues at coordinate 12,600 of JACPLZ010000005.1, forward strand.
CAAAATTCCAAATTCAATCTCCTTTTCTATAATTTGTTGAAACAATTTTTTATACAATTCCAATCCGTCAAATCCTCCAAACAATGCAAGTTCCGGTTCATATTTTTCCGTCGATTCAGACACAAAATTATTTCGCACCTTACCTATGTAAGGAAGATTTGCCACAATAACATCAAAACTTTCGCCTTCATCAATAACATCCAAAAGATCACTCTGCAAAATCCTTACCCTATCATCTACACCATGCTGTGCGGCATTTAATTTAGCAACCTCGCACGCGCCTTCATCAATATCCAACGCCCAAACTTCAGTATCCGCCGAATTTTCAGCAATCGCAATGGCCACATTCCCGCTACCGGTGCCAACATCAAGCGCTGTATGACAAACCGTCTCGTCATGATAGGAATAATAATCAAGAGCTTTCTCTACAAGATGCTCCGTTTCCGGCCTTGGAATCAACACTCTTTTATCCACATAAAAATCCAGGCCGAAAAACTGCTTTTCATTCGTAATATAAGCAACAGGTTCACCCTTTTTCAATCTTTCCAGATATGAGTCGTATAATTTTACCATCGATCCGTCAATTTCGTCCCTGCTGTGAGAAATGAGATATTCCCGGCTCACACCAAGCACGTGAGACAATGCCAGCTCGCGATCGAGAGCATCCAAAAAAAATGATTCTTTACTTAAAACCTGTGCAATATTCATTGAATGCTAATAAAACTTGCTCTTTTCTTTCGCAGCTCTGTATTCCGCGCGTTTGATAGCACTTGTTCTAATTTTACGCTTTTTTGGCTTATGCACGTAATATTGCTCATCACGAATTTTGACAAGCTTCCGTGAAGCCTGCACAACTTTATTGAAACGGGAAACCAATCTCTCATTTGATTCTTTTTCATCTTTTACAACTCTAACTTTCATTTGTAAATCACCACCTTTTTCATAGCTATTGATTTAGTTATTGATTATATATCAAGATTTTTTACACGTTTAGCATATGCCTGGATAAACTTTTTTCGCGGCATGACTTCCGATCCCATCAAGGTATCAAACACCTGATCGGCTTTTTCAGCATCCTCTATGCTTACTCTCAACATCACGCGTCTGGCCGGATCCATAGTTGTTTCCCACAACTGGTCGGGATTCATTTCTCCAAGACCTTTGTAACGCTGGATTCCAGGTTTCATCCCTTTGAAAGTTTTTAAAGTCTCTTCCTTCTCCTCATCGCTGTATACATATTGCACATTTTTTCCTGACGCAATTTTATAGAGCGGCGGCTGAGCAATATAAATAAATCCCTGCTCAATCAACTGTTTGAAATGCCTGTAAAACAAAGTCAAAATCAACGTCCTGATATGCGCACCATCCACATCCGCATCGGTCATGATCACAACTTTATGATACCGCAGACGCTCCATGTCAAAACTTTCACCTATACCTACACCCAGCGCAATTATCAGATTTTTCACTTCGGTATTCGCCAGAATTTTATCGAGACGGGCCTGTTCCACATTCAAAATTTTACCGCGTAACGGCAAAATTGCCTGGATTTCGCGATTGCGCCCCTGCTTTGCGCTTCCGCCGGCACTGTCTCCCTCCACGATAAACAACTCCGATTCCGCGGGCTCACGACTGGAACAATCCGCCAGCTTGCCGGGCAAAGTCATCCCCTCCAAAAAACCTTTTCTAAGAACTGTATCTCTCGCTGCTCTTGCAGCCATACGGGCTCTCGCAGCCAAAGTACATTTTCCGACAATGGCACGACCATCAGCAGGATGCTCTTCCAGATATTCCGCAAACGCATCGCCAAAAACAGTTTCCACCGCAGTGCGCATTTCCGCATTGCCCAATTTGCCTTTTGTCTGGCCCTCAAATTGAGGCTCGGAAAGCTTCACGGAAACAATCGCCGTCAACCCCTCCCTCACATCATCCGCAATTAAATTATCGTCCTTTTCTTTCAGCATCTCGTTTTTTCTCGCATAGTTATTGATCGTACGCGTTAAAGCCGCCTTGAAACCGGTCAAATGGCTTCCTCCATCGATCGTATGAATATTATTCGCAAACGTATAAATCGTTTCCTGGAAAGTATTATTATATTGCAGAGAAACCTCAATCATGCCTTCGGGAGCTTCCTTTTCCAGATACACAATTCCACCAATCGTCTCTTTACCTTTGTTTAAATGCTGAACGTAAGAACGTATCCCCCCCTCAAAATAAAAGCGATACCTCTGGTCAGACCTTTCATCAAACAAAGAAATTGTTATGCCTTTGGTCAAATAAGCCTGCTGTCTAACACGATTAAGCACTGTTTTATAGTTGAATTCGACCGTATCAAAAATTTGCTCATCAGGATAAAAAGTTACCTTGGTACCGCGCTTTTCCGTCTTACCGATAACCTTCAAATCAGCGCCGGCATCACCGCGCCTATATTCCTGGGTATAAATTTTGCCGTCGCGATAAACTTCCACAACGGTTTTTTTGGAAAGAGCATTAACAACGGAAATACCTACGCCATGCAAACCTCCGGACACTTTATAACCTCCTCCTTCTCCAAATTTTCCTCCGGAATGCAGGACAGTCATTACCGTCTCCAGAGCGGATTTTCCGGTTTTTTTATGCTTATCAACCGGAATACCGCGGCCATCATCCTCAACGGAACAGCTGCCATCCTTATATATAACAACATCTATATTCTCACAAAAACCGGCCATCGCCTCATCAATGGAATTATCCACAACTTCCCAGATAAGATGATGTAAGCCGGTAACATCGGTAGAACCAATGTACATACCTGGTCGTTTGCGGACTGCGGAAAGCCCTTCCAGCACCTGAATCTGATCCGCGCCATATTGTTGAACAACACCGTCGGCCATATCGAAAAGGAATCTAGCACAAGCAAAAGATATTGTCATGTAGATTTTTTGCCCTCAAAACAGCATGTCCCCAAGGAACCTAACTAAAATTCCCCCTCCACAATCATTCCTGCCAATTCCTCCAATTTATATTCCCCGTCAATCGAAACCGGCCGGCCATCGAGATATAGAAGAATATTTGTCGCAAACTCTCCGCTCATCACAAGAT
>JACPLZ010000005.1:15763-21329 GCA_016186245.1 Candidatus Peregrinibacteria bacterium
ATTCAGCCAAAAACCCAAATTCCACAACTTTTTTCGCCACAAAAACCCGCGCCATCCTGTGCGCGCTCGACTCCAAAGTTATCTCCTCCTCAGGCTCAACGCCATCCTCTGCCAATTCCGCAAATTTTCCCATCAAAACCACCAAAATTTTATCCAGTTTGACAGCATTTTCCGAAACCAGTTCATCAAAAACATAGATATCTTTAAGCGCCTCCAGCGAACGATCATACTGCGCTCTAAAAGAATAACCACCAACCACACCGCTCACTTCCACAAACCTCTGATCTTCATTTCCAATTTCCCCGATTTCCAGATCCCTTATTTCCGGCTGTGCCGCAAAAACTTCCTCAATTTCCGCCACAATATCCGCAACATCACGTTGACCTTCTTGTTCGCCCAAAATATCCTCCCTGATATCAGTGAAACCGGCAATCTTTTTCCGCTCTTTCAGGTAAGCTTCATAGCGGTCACGATGAGTCGCGCCATAAACTTTGGTCTGATATTCCGGACTGGAAAGATATCCCCAAAAATCGCCGACATCAGCCAGCTCCGATTCAAAAAGTTTCAAAACGGCAACTCCGGTTTTATCCTGCAATAGATCATTAACCTCATGCACCAGACGCGAAAAAATCTCTTTTGCCATCACGATCTCAATATTCCCATCAAAGAAAAATTTCCTCAGCCTTTTAAGAAAATCAATCTTTGAGCTGACAAGAGATTGAATAATTTCATTTTTCAAAGGATCGTTGGCATAGGCCTTTAACAATTTTTCTTCCAGAGTTCCCTTCATTGAAAAATAGGCATCGCGATAAAACATCGGATAATGCAGAAACAGATTGTCAAAAAGCTGATTCTGGAATGTCAGAAAAACCCGATCGCCGGAATCCATACGGTTTAGATAGGTATAATAAAGATCAAGCGCTTTTTCCGGAGAAATTTCACCGCCGTCGATCGCGCGATAAACTTCGCGCCAAAACAGCCGCAAAGTCTCATATTGCTGCCCGTCAAATCTTTTATCAAGCAATGAGTTTAAAATTTCAGAATACAAATCGCCGCCGGCAACAGGCAAAATACGATAAATATATTCATCAGTTTTTTTTGAATATTCCAAATCCGCAGAAATCAGAAAAGAATTATCCATAAACTTCGACAAAGCTTCCGTTACTTTGGCAGCATCGCCTCTGCTGGCATAGTAAACAGCGCTGTCTAAAACAGAAAAAACATTTTCAAACTGATCTTTAAATTTCTTTTCCGGAAATAAGATCAGATAATTTCCCAGCTCGGAAACAATGCCGTCCGCAGTATCCACAGGCCCGGAAACAATCAATTCTGAAAATTTCTGCCCATTCGCAACCGCCGCCGCATCATCAGCCGCCAGATTATCCATCACCCATTTATCACGCCTGTCTTCATCGGAAATAATCGCATACTTAAATTCTTTCATCAATTTTGAAGGAAGAAGGGCACCAATATCACCGTTAACCTTTTTCATAGGAATAGTAACTTTTCTGCCACGCGGCACCAATAACCGATTTACGGCATCAACATAGCCATAACCGATTTCCCCCATCTCAACTTTCTTCGGCAAAAACTCGATTTTGACATCACCGTTATACGCACTCATATCCAGATACTGTCCGTCAAATTTAAGATCAAAAACCCCGCCCATCGGCACAATCACGACATCATCAACAACAATCATTAGATTTTCTTTGCTCGAAAAAAAATTACCCCATAACCTCGGCCCGGAAAATTCAAAAGCATACGATATGCCGGAATCATAGGTTTTAACAAAACCTTCACCTTTTTCAAGCCGGACAACTCCATTGTCGGGAAAAAGGACTTCAGTTTCATTCTCAATCAACAAATTATCAACTGCATTTGGCTCCATCCCGCCAATACCGTTTTCCACAAAAAAATTGGCCAGGACCAAAGCAATCGAAATCATTGCAAACACACAGGCTTTTATTATGTAGCCACGGGCGCCGACTGAATCAATTTTTTGTTCAATTATGGTCATGAAAATTCAAAAATATCCCCGTATTATAGCACGAAAAAGCCATGTTATCAATTAACGACTTAACAAAATCCATCATCCAGGTGTATGATCACCGCCTTACCTTCAACAAACATGACAATCCCAGAAAATCCTCGAAGACCGGCCAAACCGGACATATCCGGCACAAGATCGGCAGCACCGCAAAATCCAGTAATGCAAGGCATAGCAGAAGTCGGCACCTCAATACTAAAAACTGTAACATCTCCAATTTTCGATCAAGAATCACAGGCAACCATCGCCAACAGGCTCAAACTGGATATTACAGATAAACCATTAAACGAACCGGTATCAGGCCGCGAAATAAGCTATCTCATAATAGATGTCAAAAATCTTGGCGGAGATCAGGAAAAAATCATCGCAGAAGAAGTGAAAATTCTTTCAAAAAGCCGTGATTTTATGATCCACCAGGATCAATATGGCAACCTGGTACTGATGTCGTTTTCGGAAAGAGGCGGCATAAAAATGCTGCTGGACATTGCCGCATCCATCACGGGAAGCAACGATCATGCACGCATATATGTCAGCGATGGCCAGATCGAAAATCAGGAAACAGCCGGCTTTCGCATAAACGGCTATCCGGACTGTTCTCCGGAATCAAAATGGAGAAATACAAGGGCGGGAATAAAAATCGGCGCATCTCTATTCTCAAAAATCCAGGATCCCCAAAGCAGAGTGGGAAGCCATATCGAACTGGAAACATCAGAGGGGACACAACATTTCGTGAACCTCGAAGGATATAGACACAAAATATCATTAAAGACAGGCGGTCCGGATAAACTGATCGGTTACGAAAAAGAATATAAATCTCTGCAAACAGCCATAACCGACGACACCACAAAATTGATTTTGTTAAAAGGCTCAGCAGGAATGGGCAAATCCCGCTTACTGGAAGAAACCATAAGCAGACATCCATCAGTTGTATTTTGCTCCATGGATCCATCAGACAAAAATGTAATAGGCTCCAGTCTGGCCACATTGGCATCTCAATTGTTTTATGCAATCACGGAAGATGACAAATTGAATATAGACATGGTAGATCAGGCCATTGTCCATCACGTCCAGGAAAGGAAAGCAGGAGAACAGAGTTTTGTTACCATCACCATGGTGGGCTTTCTCGGTATGTCCCACGCCGAACGGGTCGCTTATGCCGCAAAAAACCCCCAGGCAGTTTCAGACCTGTGCAACAATGCGTTGCGGCTCATAAATCAGGGAAGAGCGCCAAATACAGTGTTTGTTTTGGAAGATTTGCATCATGCCGACCGCATTTCCGAACCGTTTCTCCACAAAATCGCCGAATTCTATATCAACAGTACGCGGGGAAAAGCTGTCCTCTCCATGAGACCGGAAGAAACCTATCAATCCACCGCGCAACGCAATCTGATCCATCAAACTCCAGCCGATGCCACTGGCACAGTTTCACTGGAACACGGTTTGGATTTTGCAGATGAAAAAATCAGCCATGATTATGCATTTCATTCCATTCCGGCAAGCTTGAGACGGGAACGCAGACTCGGCGAGTGGCACCGAAAACTCGGCCAATTGGCCAAAAATTCTCCATGGGTGATGAAAACAATGATGGACGCAGTACTCGAAAAAGACAAACGCGGTAATTACAGACACCTGATTATCGACGAATCGACAATCGAAGTCACCAATGAATTGCTGCGCAGACTGGAAACAATAGATCCCAATTCCAGCACGGATATCGCCACTTACTTCCACGAACGGATTGCCAATTTGCCATCAACCCCAAGACAGATATTGCAAAGCATTGCTTTAATGGGGAATAAAGCCACCTCAAAACAGATAGAAGAAATCTGGAACATGATTATGCAACAAAGATTTTCTCCTGAGGATTTTATGGCAGCAATAGGAGCAATCATTGAAGGCGGATACATTAAAAAAGATGAGTTGGGAACGAAGTATGAACTCCAGCACGAATCAATGCAGGCAATTGTTTTGGGATCAATCAGTGACAAAGAGCAAAAAAGACGGCTGGCTACAAAACTATACGCCAAAATCGGCGATGATCTCGAGCCGTTGGCGGCACATGGACTACTTACAACAATTACCGACACCGACAAAAGAACCGGCGCCGAAAAATATCTGCCCGCTCTGGAAAAAACCACATCAGAGTGCCTGAAATATGCCGATGATAAACATGATTTTGATCTCACTTACAATATAGCCACACGCACCAGAGCATCCGCCGGCGTAAAACAAATAATTGTAAAAGCACAAGAGAAAGAAGCCAAAACACCAAAAGCACATCTGCAATTTGCAGTATCCATATTATTTGCCCAGGCGCAAAGCGCACTCTTCCTTGGTAAATTTAACGAAGTTGATGAGGTTATTTCAATTCTTCAAAAAATACACAGTAATCACCCTCAAGCAGTTGACATCAGTCATGCCCATCTCCTGCGTTTCGAAAGCGCATACATGACATCTTCCCCGGCAACAATGCAAAAAATTTATGAACATGATTTGGAATCAGGGAAACACTTGCCACTGATACAGCAGCTGATTGCAGAAATAAAACTGGCTTTCAAGAAAGGCGATAACGCCAAAGTTATCGCAATCGCCAGAGAAAATAAACAAACTTTGGAGGCATGGAATCGTGAATATTTTCAACAAAAAGGCATACCACAGCCGGAATTTGTAGAAATTGCCAGAATGTCCAAATGCCGGGCTCCATTCGGACACATTCGTCAGTCAGCCATCGACGTAGATAAACCAAACGGAATACGCATTGACGAAGATATTCTCCGCACACCATCAACAACAGACGACCGGCAAAAAGCAGAATTAAGGGCAATATTGGAAGAACTGGAACTTTGCGGGAAGATACTGGCACGCTATCCTTTGATAATGAACCCCATCTATGAAACCAGCGTACCACAGCAAAAAGCCGAAATTGCCGCCATGCTTGGAAATTATGACGAGGCCATAGAACTCATGGGAGAAAACATACGAATCAGCAGACAAATTGGCATCCAAATCAACGCCGTTCGCGCGGCCAAACTAAAAGGAGACATCCAGGTCAACAAAGCGCTTTTCACAGAACCAATCATACAGCATGATGTCATCGGGCAGGCCATCTCCACTTACACTGAAGGTATCAATTTGGCTGATCAAATAGCAAAAAAGAATTAATTTTATAAACTCGCTCTTCGCATCCAGCGCATCCGCGCAATTGGAATCTTCGTTGCCGCCCGCAATCCTGAAAAATTGAGAAAAGATGCCGACAAACTTTCTCCGCTGATAAATATGGCGCAGGAGGACATCCGTTATCTAAACACAGACTGGACCGGCATGGCCGCAAACGACGAAGTCGCCTATTATTTATTGGGATACCTTGGCCATATTCTGCAGGCAGCTTCCCGTCTTCAATTGCCGGAAACATTCAATGAAATAAGGAAATCTCCATTTTGCACAAGCAGCAATATAAAATCGGCCAACGCCTATTCAAAAAAAATAAACGACCGCGACACAGGCGAAACCGCCAGA
>JACPLZ010000069.1 GCA_016186245.1 Candidatus Peregrinibacteria bacterium
GGACCGATCGTCATTCAATATTATGCGGATTTGGTTTGCTGGAGCGCGATTGGAGCGAGGACGGCGGAGTCGCAAGTGCATCGGGAACTGGCGAGCGGACTGTCGATGCCGGTGGGTTTTAAAAACGGGACGGAAGGGAATGTGGATGTCGCTGTGAATGCGATTTTGGCGGCAAAGTCGGAGCACAGTTTTTTGGGAATGGATGACAGCGGGCGCGTGGCGGTGGTGGATACGAGCGGAAATCCGTACTGCCATTTGATTTTGAGGGGTGGGAATAATGGGCCGAATTATTTTCCTGAAAATGTGGCCGCAGCGGAAAAAGCATGCCGCGATGCCGGAGTTGAGCCGCGGATTTTTGTGGACTGCAGCCATGCGAACAGCGGGAAAGATTATAAGAATCAGGAGAAGGTTTGGAATGAAGTGTGGAGGCAAATGAATGATGGCTCAAAGAGCATTAAAGGGGTGATGCTGGAAAGTAATTTGTGTGAGGGGAGTCAGAAAATAGGAGGAGGGTGGGGGGAATTAAAACATGGCGTGTCGGTGACGGACAGCTGCGTGGGATGGGAGGAGACAGAGAGGTTGATTACAGGGATATTTGACTCTATCCACTAAATTTGCCACGCCTTAATGGTAAGCTGCAACTGTCTTGACTTTTTGTCAATAAGTATTTATAATACCCCTAGTGCACATTATTTCTCTAACAAAAATCAGCATGAAAAATAAATAAACTTTAATATATCTCTTAAGTTCGTTTTTCCTTTTATTTTCTAACAAAAACAAAAATGTCACACAAAGGAAATTCAAGACACAGAAGGCTGGTCAGCGGCTTATTGGCTGCTGCTTTGGCGTTAACTTCCGTGATCTCAACAGCTCAATTGGCCAATTTAAACGGCAAATTAGCTGCAAGTCTCGTTGCCGATACGTTCGACGGAGGAATGGGAGGCACGACATGTCCATCAGGACAATGGTGGGATGCAAGTACAAGCACGTGTAAATCTTCAGATTCAGGCATGACCGGAGGCGGAGGTACAACTCAGACTTCGACTATCTCCTGCAGTTCAGCCGGCGGAGCTCAAAAGACTCCCGCTGAATGTGATGCCCTAGATCAGCAAAGAAATAGCTGTCAAAGTGGAGGCGGCACATGGAGTACCTCAAGCATGAGCTGTACGGCAGGTACCGCGACTACAGGCACCACGGGTACTACCGGCACAACTACGACAGGTACCATCTGGTGTCCAAGTCTTAATAGGATGGTAAATACCCAGTTGGAATGTACCGGTGGTTCCACTACTACTACCGGCACGCAAACTACTACCGGTGGTTCAGCTTATTCCTATGTAACACAGCCTACATGTAATGGCGCAGGTTATTTCTGGGGATCTAAGACTGCCAGATGTTATTCAACACAGATCGAATTACAAGGCGCCGAGGGTAGTTCTACAACTACGACCGGCACGCAGACAAATACTCAGACTACTGAGTCTATGATGGCCGGCTGTACATCAGCCGGAGGTACATGGGATACAGCTGCAAACTTCTGTAAAATGCCGAATACCACGAACAACACTCAAATGGGTGGTTCATGCGATACCAACTTTGACGGCAGAGTAGATGATTTTGAAAAGAGACAATGCGCAGCCGGCGGTGTGCAGAACACTGCTACGCAAACATTTGGCGGCGCACAGCAATGTGCCCAGGGTGAATACTATGATTTCCGCGCACAGGCTTGTACCAAGGCACAGACTTTTGATTCACACTTTGCAAACCAGGATTTTTCACAGTTTGAAAAAGGTGGCGATTTTGAATGTGCCGAATGGGATAAATGGTGCCAAATGAAGAAGGACAGCGGTGAAGGATTTATGTTTGGCGGAGAAGGCGAGGAAGGATTCGGATGGGAACAAGGCTCCGAATGTCTTGACGCAAATTCCGCACGACGTGAAAAGAAAAATGTGGAAAGAGACGTCAAGGAAATTCAAAAACAATTCAAACAAATCGATCTTTCACAGGCCGGAAGCTCACCTGTTTTGGCTGAAGCAAAAGCACAATTGGATGCTCTTGCAGCACTGGATCTAAGCGATCCTTGCGAAGTCGGCAAGGCCATGGAAGCACGAAGAGAATTTTTTGATGAAGGCGGTTTGATGCAGCAAATTGGAAGTTTCAAAATGCTTGCAGATTTCAAACGTGAAGTTGAAAGAGTTCAGAAAGACGTAGAAAAAGAAGGAAGATACATCAAAGATAAGGAAGCTGTGGCGTTGTTGGCCAAAGCCGCCTCAAAAGCAAAAGAGCTTTACGACAATCCTCCTCTCGATCCGGAAGCTCCATGGACACTTTGGGAAAATCTGGAACCGGAATGCAGGAGAAATAGTGGTTTCGGCGGTGGAATGAAAGGCGGTCAACAGGGTGGATTTGGCGGTGGGTTTGGCGGTGAAATGGAAGGTGGTCAACAGGGTGGATTTGGCGGTGGGTTTGGCGGTGGGTTTGGCGGTGGAATGGAAGGTGGTCAACAGGGTGGATTCGGCGGTGGGTTTGGCGGTGGAATGGAAGGTGGTCAACAGGGTGGATTCGGTGGTGGTTTCGGCGGTGGAATGGAAGGCGGATTCAGCAGCTTTGGCGGCATGCAAGTGCTTGGAGCTGAAGGCGGATTCGGCGGTGGATTTGGCGGAGGCATGCCTATGGGCTGCTCTCTTGAAGAATTACAGGATGGTGAAACCCCACGAGGTTTACTTGATGCTGCCCGCATGATCGATCAGCAAAACAGGTCAAAACATTTTGAACAAGGCGGACAATGTACCGATGCCGCTGAAGGAATCAAAATGTTCCAGGAAACAGTTCTTCCAACATTGTCCGAGGAAGTAGCTGCTCAAATCAAGCCTCTGATGGCATCCGGTCTGGAATTAACAGCAAAATGTAAAAATGCTCCCGACAAATCTGTAATCCAGAAAAAACTTGAGAAATTGGGCAAAAAGGTAGAAGCAATATTGGCTTCCGCCGGTGTTGAAATGCCGGAATTCGGAGACGAAGGCAATCTTGATCTTGGCGGCCAGGAAGACCTCCTTGGTGGCGACCTTGAAGCAAGATTGAATGCGTTGCTTGAAGAAAAATTTGCAGAATTGGAAGCAAAGTTTGAAGCTAAATTGCAGGATGCGCTTGCTAAAGTTGCTGCGTTCCTGGATGAAAAAATCGCTGCTATCGCTACCGCTTTCGGTAGAGATGTTGCCGATAGTTTGACGGCTGCCACTGAAATTTTCTCTGAAAGCGCTCCGGAAGTTGCCGAGGCTTTGACAGAAACAGTTGCACTTGATCTTAATGTGGTAGGTGAAGAAGGTCAGGAAGTTGCCGCTGAACGTGTTGAGATCAAATCTGAAACTCTTCAGGATCTTGCGCTGGTAGAACAGTTAAGTTCTGAAACCGAAGATGTTGTAGCCGAACTCCAGGACATCATTGCCAGTGAACAAATCCCGGTTGCAACATTGGCTGTTGTTCAGGATGAAATCAGCGATGCTGTAACCCTGGCTCAAAATGGAGAAGATCCAACAGATGATCTTGAGACATTAAGGGACAGCCTTGAAAGCGCTCTTGAGGATGAAGAAGGCCAGACAGTTGCTTTGATTGAAGAAGGCACATGGGAATTCTTCGATGTGCCAGCTGACACCGACGTCTGGTATACATCAGAAGTTGTAGCAGCTTTCGCTGACGGTGTAGCACAAGGTACTGAAGTTACAGTCGATGGTGTTACAGCAAGAAATTTCAATCCAAGCGGAACATTGAATGTTGCTGAAGGTATCACCATGATCGCAAAAACAGCAGATCTTTCTACCGATGTTACCGTATCTCCAGAAGTTGCCGCTTTGTTACCGGCTGGCGCAGAATGGGCAGAACCATATGTGCAGGCTGTTGTAAACGAAATCGGTCTGGAAAAAGTGAAAGAAGTATTCGCTGAAGAAGGTGGCGCAGGCGCTCCTATCTCCCGTGAAAACGCAGCGGTGCTTGCCGTTGGCGTAATAGAAAGTATCACAGGCGCACCTATCGCAATCGATGAGGATCAAATTGATCACTATGAAGATTTCGGTGAAGTAAAAGAGGGTGGAGAAGAAGTCATACATGCATTCTCCGTCATGAATGCTCTTGGAGCTATTACCGGAGCAAATGGCGGTACGGAAGCTAATCCTTTGGATAGTTCAAACCGAGCTGAATTTGCAAAAATTCTTGGAACGGTTAATGAAAATCTTGAGGAATATCACAATGCTGGAGAAATGACATTATATGCACCGGAAGGTGAAGTAATGGGTTCATACAGCACTGAAGAAGGTGTAACAATCGAGTAATCCAGATGGTCTTTAAACTCTAAGACCGTTGGGGGATATAGGAAAAGCTCTGCCCGAAAGGGGAGGGCTTTTCTTTATTCGAAACCTTTTCGTGTCATGGTTCGACAGGCTCACCATGACAATTTTGTCACCATGACAATTTTGTCACCATGACAATTGCGATAGGTTATCGTAACGGTGTATATTCCAACCATGATTTTCGTGCATGACATTTCGCCTGTTTTGTTTCGGCTTTGGTTTCTTGAAATAAGGTGGTACGGAGTTTTGTTCGCGCTTGGATTGATGGCGGCGTATTTTGTGATTTTACATTTCTGGAAAAAGAATGGATACAAAGTTGCCGACCTTGAAAGTCTGGTTATTTATATTTTTGTCGGTCTGGTTGTCGGCGCGCGGCTGGGGCACATATTCTTCTATAATCCTTCTTATTTCCTGAGCCATCCAGTCGAAATTCTTAAAATCTGGGAAGGCGGTTTGGCCAGTCATGGAGCTGCAATCGGGGTTTTTCTGGCGTATCTTTTGTGGGTAAAAATCCATCGCGTTCCATTTTCAAAATATGTGGATACGATTGTGCTTGGGATACCGCTGATGACCGGTTTTGTGAGGATCGGAAATTTTTTCAATTCGGAAATTGTTGGGACAAGGTCTGAAAATTTCGGGGTGATTTTCACGCGGCTTGGCGAGGATTTTCCGCGGCATCCGGTGCAGATTTATTCCGCGCTGATAAAGTTGGCGATTTTTGTGATTATTATTATTCTTTACAAAAAATATTCCGCGAGAGCGCCGAAAATGTTTTTTTTGTTTTTATATCTTTTATTGTATTTCAGCGGAAGATTTATTGTGGAATTTTGGAAAGATCTGCAGGGACCGTTTGAATCGCTGCCGATTACGATGGGGCAACTGTTGAGCATTCCTGGGATTTTGATCGGGGCGGGTTATTTTATTTTGCGGTTTTTCTCCAGGCGAGGAGCGACAAAATGAAAAGCAGCGTGGAAGTGATCGCCGAGAGCATGCAATACTGGCAAATGGATTTGAGGACGAAAAGCTGGATGTAGACAAAACGGAGCGTGGAGAGAAAGGCGAGAGCGGTAATGACAGCGAGGATTTTTATTATCAAAGGTTTTTTGAGATCGGTGTAAATCAGGGCGAGAATAAAAACGGTCAAATAAAAGAGTGCGCCTATCAGAGCAACGGGGATATTAAAAATCAGGGCGTATTCGCTGGTAAGTACTTTTTCGCATCCGCCTGTGAGCGAGCAGCCGACATTCGTGCCGCGGTAATGATTTATCGTGAGATAGCTGGCGTCCAGGAAGCCGATGAAGCTGATGGCAATAATGGCATAAATCAGCCATTTGGAGGGCTTTTTTGCAGAGCCCTCTTCTTTAATTGGCCGGGACGGCGGAAGCGGCCTCAATGGCGTCGCGGATGAGTTGTCTAAATTCATCATAATCTTGCGGGGTTATACGCTGACCGTTTAGAAAAAATGTTGGAGTGGATTTTACCCGCGCAGCGTTGCCGCTAGCAGCATCTTCATTTACAAAGTTCTCCGCTGCATCGGATTCCAAATCATTTTCAAACTTTGTTTTATCGAGGCCGAGTTCTTCCGCGTAACTTATAAAAGTATTTTTTGCGTCGTTTTCGCCGAGCAGCGACCAAGTTTGCTGCCGTTCAAAAAGAAGGTCGTGCATTTCCCAAAATTTACCCTGGAGACCTGCGGCCTCCGTAGCCTGCGCGGAAATCTGCGCTTTGTCGTGCACTCCAATCAACGGGAAGTGGCGGTAAACAAATCTCATGTGGCTGCCAAATTCATTCAAAATATCTTTGATAAACGGCTCGCGGGCTTTGCATGCCGGACATTGAATGTCGGAATATTCGATAAGAGTTACTGTCGATGCGATGTCGCCTTTGATCCATTCATCCGGTTTGACTTCACTGGCCGTACCACCGGAACCGCCGTTGCCGCCGCCCGCAAAAATCATGGCAATGAAACCGCCAATTATGATAAGGCCGATAATCAGCCATTTGATGAGTTGTTTTGTGTCGCTATTCATTGTGGAAAGGTTAAAGGTTTGTGATGGGATAATAGTACAAGAAAAATTGGGGATGGGCAAATATTGAAAATGAAAAATCCTGCATACATTTTATCTTCGAGGATAATGGCAATATGGTATAATGCTGTCATGCTTCCTCATTATGTATCTGCAATCATCTGGTCGTCGGATCCAAAAAAACTTGACATTCACAGAGATAAAAAAAGGATAATTACCAATGTTCTGAATCTGGGTCCGGAAAGAGCTACTAAATGGCTGTTTAAGACTTATTCAAAAAAAGAAATCGTAGAAATGATCGAAAATCCTTTGCCCGGAGAATGGAATAAAAAATCCATGAATTTCTGGAGTTTGATTTTTGACGTTCATCCTAAAAAAACAAAGAGAAATGTTCTATAATATTCTTGATAAACAGCGCCGCTCCGTACTGCCGTTACTGAAAAATTTTAAGCGGGATTTTTATTTGGCCGGTGGTACTGCGCTGGCCTTGCAGCTTGGCTGTCGCGATAGTATCGATTTCGATTTTTTTACTGAAAAAAGTTTTGATACCGGAAAATTATTCGAAAGAGCCAGGTGGATTTTTTCAAAAAATAAAATTCTAAAAATACAGGAAGAAAAAAACACCCTGACAATTTTGGTGGACGAAAAAATCAAGATAAGTTTTTTTGCTTACAACTATCGTTTGCTGGAGAAGCCTGTTGTTGAAGAAAATTTGAGAATCGCTTCCATAACAGATATCGCCTGCATGAAACTGTCGGCAATTGTAAGCCGTGCCACCAATAAAGATTATGTGGATATTTTTTTTATCCTGCAGAGAAAAAAATTGGCGGAAATCATGGGAAAATTGCAAAAAAAATTTCCGGAAATCGATCCCAATCTTGTTCTAAAAAGTCTTACTTATTTTCAGGATATTGTAAAAGAGCCGATAAAATTCAGAAATAATAATAATGTGCCTTTTAAAAAAATTGAGAAACTTCTGAAGGAAAAGGTAAAAAACTATGTGCTGAGGGAGAAAATTTAAGGCTTCTTATCGGGGACATTTTGCTTCCCGCTTTCAATCGGTTGTTCCGTGTCCAGCTGCGGAATTTTTTCCAGATTTTTTTCAAGACCAATTTCGGTGAGCACATCCTGTACTACATCGCCAAGAATCGGCACAACACTGATTTGACCGAGTAAATAGACGAAAATGGCGACCAGGACGCTGGCGCCGAGTACTCCGCCGAAACCCACCATCAGCCCTTTCAAAAAAGAAAACCACATGAATTTCCATGGGTGTTTGAAAACACGGATGAATTCGAGATCTTTGAGTTTGCCAACTTCTTTTGTGAGGTCTGTGACGGCGGCGGCGAGCTGCTGCTCTGTTTTGGTGGATTCGGACATATTGAATGAAAATATAGGACTGTGTTACTCTGACTGGCGAAATTTGGATTAGCCGTATACGGCTTAAAGCTTGCCTGTAAGTACTTTTGTACTTTGAGTACGCCGGCTTAAATTTCCTAGGAAATTTTTCCCTTCCATCATACAGTTGACCCATGAAAATTACCACAAAAACCGGAGATCGCGGCCAGACAAGTCTTTTTGGTGGTAGGCGGGTGGGCAAAGATCATAAGTTTGTTGAATTGGTTGGGGAGCTGGATGAATTGCAATCTTTTGTTGGCTGGTGTAGATGTGCGGTTGAGCAGGAAAGCAAAAATCTACTAGACCGTATCCAGGATGATCTTTATAGAATGATGTCAATTGTGGGATTTGAAATGAAATGTCCGAAGAATATCGAGCCTCTTGGTGAAAACGATGTGAAATTTCTGGAAAAGGCCGGAGAAAAATATGGCGCTTCCGTGGAAGATTTGCGAAAATTTATCAGGCCAGGGACGATAGAGATGGCGGCTCGGCTGCATATTGCGAGAACTGTTTGCAGGAGAGTGGAAAGAAGGTTTGTGGCCGGCAACATTGGTAGCGCCGATGCCGCTTCCGACACCAGTATTACCGCTAAAATCTTCATCAAATACCTAAACAGGCTGTCGGATCTTTTGTTTGTGCTGGCGTGTGCCTGTGAAGATAAGAGTTGGAGAGATCCTGAAACAAGTTCAGGATGACACGATTAAAAAGTTCAGGATGACACGATTTAAGTTGATACGGTAGAGGAGAATGGATTTTTGCGGAGCAAAAATCTGCAGGATGACACGATTAAAAAGTTCAGGATGACACGATATTCAGGAGCTTGATTTTTACTATAAAATATGGTATTATGTTGGTTGAGCTTATCTTAAAATAAAAACAAAACCATGAAGAAAATAAAATTTTTCTTTACCGCGAGGCGTGCGATGTTGGCGGCGGCTGTTTTGGTAATTGGCGCTTTTTCCATATATGGAGGCGCGGATTTATCCAAATCTTTAAAGACCGCTGTTATCTACTACTCCAGCAATAGTTCTACCACCAGTCCAATAAGTTATACGGCCAAAAATTTCTACTGTTATCCAGGTCCAATACAGCTAAATGATGGCACTAAATATGCCGGAACCTACAACACCTATTATTATGGTTACGGTGAAGCTTACGCCAATAGCGGAGTAAAGGGCACCTGGTGCACACATTACCTTCCAAGTATTCAACAGGATCCCACTCTTTATGACGATCCGCCTTTGAAAACTTCCACAACCAATACTCCAACCGATCATACTTCCTCATATATTTCCACTGCTGTTTATAAAGTTACAGACGCAAACGGACTGGAAGATCAAACCAATCCCATGTATCGCCGCTGGCTGGCTCACAAAAATGCCGCCCAGATACATGAGAATAAGGTTGTTTTCTATAAGGAAACTTTGGCCGGTTATGGTACCTTTTATAAAACAGGTAATTCTCCAGGCGGCAGTACGAGTCCCGATGCTGCCGGCAGCGGTCTTTATGGTTATGCCATAGTGCATTGTCCCGATGGAGCGCTTGTTGTCGACCATACCAATACCGCTTCTCAATACAAGGCCTCTCAATCTTCCAGGCATTATGGATCCAGCCCAACCGACGAAAACGGGCTTTATGATGGTTCGGGTCATTATTGGTGTGAACTTAATGGCGTGGCTGTAAATCCGATAGTCGGTCCTGAATCCGGTAAATCTGTCCCCGATTATGCAATGACCGATAGAGATAAATTATTCAAATTTGAATTTCCGGATGGAACAAAAAAATATACGTCCTATAACGACAGTACCAATGTTTCCAGTTCCGGTTTTGTGAAATGTTCCGATGGGGCTTCCGCAGTTGGTCCATTTACGGGCGGCAATCAGTATACAAATCAGTATTTGGTTAAGGAAGCCGGCAAGAGGGATTATTATCGCTGTTATGACAGCACCAAGGGTATTTTTACAAATGCCATAACGGACAGTACCGCACTGGCAAGCCCATACAGCTCAATTTTTTCTTCCTATTTCAAAACTGATAATGTGAAGAATTGTGATTCCACTTACAGCACCTGTCAGCCTTCTTGCGCTGCCGGTGATGCAACTTGCGGCGGCGCGAATACTGTTGGCGCCACAACGCAACCTTGCGCCAGTAACACTTACTGGTGCCAGACGACCTCTGTTGACTACCGATATTGTTCTGCCGATGCGACCTGTACGACTGCCGAAATGACTCCTCCCGCTCCGACATGGACTGTAGGCGCTCCTACAAATCTTCGTGTTACCGGGTCAAAAATAACCGGTTTTGCGTCAACCGAGTCCGTGCCCGTTGCGGCTGATTTTGCGGCTGCCGGTACCGGTATTCCTTATGGACAGGCGACTTTAACCGTTCAAATTTCTCAAGATACTTCATTTGCTACGGCATGGGTCAGACCTTCCAGTACCGGAACGGTTACCGCCGTTGGCTCTACCGTAAACAGTTATATAGATAATTTTCCGGCAACCGGAACTTTTTATTGGCGCGCAAAAATGTCTTTGGGAACTCAAGAGAGCGCCTGGACGTCAGCGCCATATGGTTCATTTGTCGTTTGTTCCACCGGTAAGACCTGGAATGGAACAAGCTGTATAACTCCCGTGGTTGCAACTTGCGCCCTGGATATCAAGTTGAATGACAATAAAACAACTTACAATAAGGGTGATTCTGTGAATTATACTTATTCCTGCAGTCCCGCCGGCACGAAAGCCGCCAGTACTACCGTCCAGGTTGTAAAACCCGATGGCACCGCCACCACATATAACAGCGGAACAAATATTGATACCGCGACATTGGGTTTTTCGACATCCAATTTAGACGCGGGAAGTTATACGATAAGGGTCTGTTTGAATTCCACATGCACAAGCGGAATTGCATCGGTTAATTTTACCCTTGCAGCCGCCGAAACGGTTGTAACGGAGACATCCCCTATAACTCTTA
>JACPLZ010000068.1 GCA_016186245.1 Candidatus Peregrinibacteria bacterium
AACAAAAACAAAATGAAAAAACGTTCTTTACTGATTGTTTTTATAGTTCTGGCGCTTGCTGCTGTTGCCGGTTATTTCCTGTATACCGGTGTATTTAAAGAATCACTGGACGGTGCTGTAAGCGATGATGCCGCCAAAAATTTTAAAACTGATATTGTGGCTGCAACTTCCTACACTCTATTAGATCCTACAAATGTAAAAATTGATTTATCCAAACATACGAGTTCCACTCCCACTTTGAATGCCGGAGAGGTGGTTTATTTTACCGCTGAAATGAATGGAACACTGCCTGCGAACGGTTCCATTAAAAGGAATATGGAAACAAAATTCAGTACTGTCCGCGGAGATTTTTCCAGTCCGGCAAAAACAATAACCGCTTTTACCACGATAGGAAATAAAATTGCCAGTGAACTGTATTACACCGATGGGATGACTCCTGGCACAACTTATTATTTCTGTGTCCAATTTGGCATGAATAATGATAACAGTTATACGGGCTTTGATGCCACCCAGCAGACAACCAGTTGTGTGCCTTCCAGCGATAGTTTCACCATAGCCGCTGTGGACGATCCTGCAGCATGTGCGACCGGATCGACATGTTCTGTCGGCGATGGCAAGACAAAGTGCAAAGATGCTACCGCTGTAAAATGTGACAATGAAACTGCCACTGCTTTTACGTGTTCCGTTGCAGGGTCAACTTGTACCCAGTATTGCGCGGTTGGTTCGACATGTTCTTCCGCATATGTATGTAAATCAGAAGGTGTGAAATGTGCAAATGCCGATGGTACGGCGACCTGCTATGCAAAAGGTACGGCCTGTCCGGTTGTTGCAACGACATCAAATTCTACAACAACCGATTCTTCTCCGGTAACGGATGTTACAGCTAATCCTGCGACTACTTCGACTGAAACTAAAACTGAAACTCAAACTAAAACCGAAATCGAAAAGGCCGATGAGCCTGTAAAATTGTCCGAAGAAACAAAAGTTGGTATTGCGACTGAAGACTCTACAACTGTTGTGAACGATGGGGGTACATCTGAAAGTGCTGAGGAAAAGGAAGAGGTTGCCAGTCTTACGGCTGAAGTTGGTGATTATATAAATAAACTTGAAAGGGAGCAGAAAAAATTTGGCGCCAGCGCTAAACTTGAAGAGGTGTTGAAGAATCTTCGTGACTTGAAGGGGCAGGACCGCAGGCTTTTGGGTGGAGCAAGGAAAGTTTCAGCGGTGTTGAGGGATGCGCGCGATGAGGCTGTGCAGGTTGTCCGTGAACGCAAAACCGAAGTCAAAAAAAATATGGTCAGCCAGGCGGTTACCAGGCTTGAAGAAAATGTGCAGAAAGTGAAAGAATCATCTGTACCGGCGGTTGTCGATGATAAAAAAGTGGCTTTAAAGGTTGCGGATTTGCAGGCGACTGTAGTTAAAATCAAGCAGGCGCAGGAAAATGGAGATGAGGAGAAGGTTGCAAAATTGGTTGGCGATGCACAAAAAGGTCAGGATCAATTATCCAAATGGTTGAAAACTGAAGGTGTGGAAATCCAGAGCGCGCCGGTTGCGGTGAGTGATATTCTTGTGCATGAAGACGAAAAGATTGCTGCGAAAATGGAAAAACTTGCTTTTGGAACCGAGGTTATGTTCAACGAAAAGCTTCAGGAAACTGCGATTAAAGTTGCCGTGTTGTCTAACCGTTTTTCCGGAGATTTTGCAAGAAAAGTTGCGCTGGCGGTTGAAAATATTACCGCCGTGGCCGATCCTTCCAAGAGGGATGCTGTGACGGAAAGCAAAAAAACTATTCTTTCCGGTGTTGAGGAGGTTGAAAACATATTGAGAGGATCTGCTTTGAATTCTCTTCTGTCCAATAAAGTTAAAACTGTTTTGGAGCAGGCCGCTACCGTAAACTGGTGCGGAGACCAGGCTGAATTTGTGAAAAGCCGGGTTAATAATATAAAGAGCGCGATTAAAGCCGGCTATGCCGATGTAAATGAAATAGGAAAATTTGAAATGGAAATTGCCGATGCCGCGAAAGAAAATGTGGAAGAATGTTATAAGAAAGGAATTAGTACTTTCCGTATGCCGTTGCATGAATGGTATGCGGCTGATGCAGAATGGAATGCCAAGAATGGTTTTGTTAAGGGATATTCCAATCCAAGCGGAAAATCAACTGGATATTTTGGCGAAGCTGATGCGGCTACGCGTGAGGAGGCTTTGGCCATGATGATGAGAATCTTTGGTGTGGCGGAGGGGGATAGGGCCAAGTTGCGACATAAAGTGTCTGGTGTGTCGTCATGGTCCACCGGATATGTGAATGGCGCAAAGGATGCGGGTGTTAAAATTGATTGGACAAAAGCGATGAATAAACCTATTTCCAGGATTGAAACTGCCGATATGATTGCGGAATTTTTGCTGGTGAAGGGGTTGATTAAAGAGTTGCCAAAGACGACATCATTTATCAATACCTATGCTGATAAAAATGTAATTCGCGGTTATAGCGCAAAGAGGAAGGGTGCGCTGGAACTGTTGACCGATTATGGAATTTTCCAGGGTCAGGGTGATGGCCGGTTTGCTGGAAACAGCAGCCTGCTGAGGTCTGAATTCGGAGCTTTAAACCGAAGAATTGTGGAAAACTTTATCGGTGATCCGGATGGAATTTAGGGAAATATGGGAAAGGATTTTTTTGCGGAGCAAAAAAATCTGGTGGGCGGGGGAGGAGTTGAACCTCCGACCTCGTCATTATCAGTGACGCGCTCTAACCACCTGAGCTACCCGCCCTCAATATGGTGGAGCTGAGGGGGCTCGAACCCCTCGCCTCCGCGGTGCAAACGCGGCGCTCTACCAAATGAGCTACAGCCCCACGTAAAAATACAATAAAACCAGCGATGGCATATTAAGTAAATCGCTGGTCATTTGCAAATTTATTTTACTTTTATCAACATTCGTCCTTCGATGTTTTGGATAGCGATGGTTTTGTCTGTTTCTTTCGCGTTTATGTAACGGATTAAAAGTTTGATTTTGAAATCTGAATTTTCGTTTTCGGTGATTAATTCTTCCTGATCCAGGTATGTGCTTCCCCAGCTGAGAGATTTGTTTTTGACCAGTTCTGTTACCAATTTCCCGATGTCGAAAGTTATTGGTTCAGCCGGTTTACTTTCTTCATAAACTGTAAAAATATTATTTTGCAGTGATGTACGGAAGCTGTTTGTATCAAATATAGTGAGGTACGATGTATCTTCTTTTCCATATATAGAGATATAGAATCCTGCGATGTAGTCGTATCCCGATACTTTTATATTGTCCATGTCTTTGTTTTTGTATTGGATCTGTAGGTTATATTCAGAAGCTGGATGGTAGTCATAATAATAATCATTAACCCCAAATATTTGCAGTATCTTGTTTTCCTGCTCCCAGACATCCAATTCCTTAAAATTTTCTGGAAGTTTTTTTGTATCGATTAACGGTGTGAGCTTTTCAGTACCATGATTTTGCACAAGATAGGAAAGGATTGACCGAAGCTGGTATTTTTTTGTTTCCGGCAGAGGTAACTTATCTTCGAGTAAACTTTCCAGCCTCTTAAGCTGATCCGCTTCGGAGATATTAAAGCTGCTCCATGGTCCAAAAAGTGAAAGGACTATAATGATTGTGACGGACACAGGTATGTATTTTAGATTCTGTTTTTTGCTGAACAGGAAATAAAAAGCCATTCCTATCAGCCAGAGTCCCAGCAATACTATGTAATAGCGGTTTTCGGTGATGCCGTAGTCGGAAATTCTTAAATAAATTGCTGTGAATAGCATTGCTATCTGTGGAAGCAGCAGAATATAAAATGTTTTTTGCGCTTTTTTAATCCAGCTGAATTCTTTTTCAAAAGGATAAAGAATGATATGCGTGATCATGCCGGCAATTGCAAAGCCTATTACCAGGCCGCTGACAATGCCCTGCGGCCATTCCTGGGTGATAAGAATTTTGCCGGCGTAGATGTACAGAATAATGGCAAAAACAAATAATAGTGGTATGAGAATATATTGTCCGAATATTCTTATGAACTTGGAAATTTTGCTTTGTTTGTCGATGTTTTCAACTGCTTTGGAGAAATTTCCCAAAAATATCCATGGGCCGAAAATTGAGGCAATAATTATCCATGCGTCCAAATAAATATCTTCGTTGAAATTTTGGATTTCGAAAAGTTCGTCGATGCTGAAAAGAATCAGCGCGATTCCGCCAAAAAGGACTGCCGCAAAAAATAGCGCGAGGGCTAAATTTTTGATGAGATATTTGTTGTATTTCCAGAAATTCAGGATTGTGTCTGATTTGAAAAATGGCAGGAATGTTAAGGTGAGGAAGGCGCTTGATATAAGCAAAATGGCTGTTAAGCTTTCCGTGCCGAGCCAAAATGTGTTTTGTTGCGGTGTTACAAAAAAGTAGAAGCAGGCGGCCAATCCTACTGCAATCAATTTCAAAATGGTTGTTTTTGCCACGCCCAATTTATTTTTATCGCTGCTGATCTGGATGCCTGCTAAAAGTGGTATTGAAAATATAAGCGTTAAAATGATATTCCAGTAAGTACTGCGCTCTTCTTTTGTAAGAAAAAACCGTGTTTCGTAGTTATTGTCATACTGGTCGGCGTAGTAATATTCCGCTTCTGTCAAAGTAACTCCAGCAATTGCAATGATAATTCCCGCGATGATTGTTAACGGAAATTTAATGAAAGTTTTTTTGGCTTCCTGGAATAGGGTTGTTACCGATTGGAAGTTCATGCAGTTATTGTTAAATGTACGCTGTGATTATGGTAAGCGGGTTTGTTTATGTCAAAGTTTTTGATAGAATATGACTTGATATGGATAGATTTTTAGCAGTTATTATAGGTTGGCCTGCGGCGTTTCTCATTATAAAGTATAGACTGGATATAAAGCATATTATTGGCGAAGTTGGGTTCGCGGAGAAAATTCTTGGTCCTGGCGGAACTTTTACTTTGATTGTAATTGTTGCGGTTTTAATTTTTGTTGGAACTTTGATGTATGCTTTGGGAACATTGCAGGGCCTGATACAGGTGATTTTCGGCAGATTCTTCTAGAAAGAAAAAATCTGTTGACTTCAGATAAGTGCCTACCTATAATCAGTGGGCTTTTAGTTCGTAAATGAAAATTTTTACGGAAATTATGATCAAAAACAGCTACATACTCTCGAGGTTAAAGACCTAGGATTTATTTAGAACGGCTTTAGCTTTGAGGGTGTGTAGAAGATACACGCCCTTTTTGTTCCTTGAAAATCAGTGAGTAATGTAATTAATTTTTTTTACCAATTACTAGTTGAAGTAATTGGTTCTCTGTAATTTTACTGAGATAAGTTTTTTAAAAGCACATAGTGGATGCCCTGACTCCAAATTCCGATGAAGGACGTGGCTAGCTGCGATAAGCCTCGGTGAGCCGCTAAGCAGGCTTTGATCCGGGGATTTCCGAATAGGGAAACCCAATTTCATTAATATGAAATTACGGTATGCTGAATCAATAGGCATATCGAGTGAACTTGGTGAACTGAAACATCTAAGTAACCAAGGAAAAGAAATCAATGCTGGCTCCTTTAATTGCACCATTTGCGGTGTTGAAAGGAAAATTTTAATCCTCATGTACAAACGAGTACACTGCGAATTAAAATTTTCCTTTCGCCTTGCATCCGGCGCGATTAAAGGAGCCAGCAAGAGATTCCCTTAGTAGTGGCGAGCGAAAAGGGAACAGCCCAAACCCTGTCATACGTGACGGGGGGTTGTAGGACCTCAACATGAAGACTACTCCTATTAGTCAAAGATATCTGGAAAGTTGCACCAAAGAGGGTGACAGTCCCGTAGACGAAAATAGGGTAGAATTCTAGAGTGTTCCTGAGTAGGGTCGGACACGTGTAATCCGGCCTGAATCTGGGAGGACCAACCTTCCAAGGCTAAAGAGATTTGGAGATCGATAGTGAACAAGTACCGTGAGGGAAAGGTGAAAAGTACCCCGGTGAGGGGGATGAAATAGCATCTGAAACTTTGTGCTTATAAAGAGTCGGAGCCTGTCGCAAGACGGGTGACGGCGTACTTTTTGTAGAACGGGCCAACGAGTTAGTTGTACGGCGCTTGGTTAAGGGAGTAATACCCGCAGCCATAGTGAAAGCGAGGGTGAATAACCCGTATGTGTCGTGCACTAGACCCGAAACTGGGTGAGCTACCCATGGTCAGGCTGAAGCCCGCTTAAACGCGGGTGGAGGGCCGAACCGACCGGTATTGCAAAACCGGCGGATGAACTGTGGGTAGGATGGTGAAAAGCCTATCGAACCCAGATATAGCTGGTTCTCCTCGAAATAGCTTTAGGGCTAGCCTTGTGTAAATTTTGATGGGGGTAGAGCTCTATTTAGGCTAGGGGACATAATAAGTCTACCAAACCTAGATAAACTTCGAATACCGTCAAAAGTTTCACAGGAGTCAGACTGTGACAGCTAAGTGCCATAGTCAAAAGGGGTACAGCCCAGATCATCATCTAAGGTCCCTAATAAAGCTTAAGTGGCAAAGGATGTGGGATTACGTATACAACCAGGAGGTTGGCTTAGAAGCAGCCATTCCTTTAAAGAGTGCGTAACAGCTCACTGGTCTATGTGATCCTGCGCCGAAAATATAACGGGGCTCAAAGCTT
>JACPLZ010000009.1 GCA_016186245.1 Candidatus Peregrinibacteria bacterium
TTCCGATTTTGGGGTGCTGCTGACCATTCTCGATATCGAGAGCGGATTTTCTTCGGCGACCAAGTGGAGCTGGTATCTTTTGAAGGGGTTTGTAAACAGTTTCAGGAAAGAATACAGCGAGATTCTGCTGCTGGAATTTGGCGTGGACAAGCCGGGGGATATGGATTTTTTGTTGTCGGTGGTGAAGCCGGATGTGGCGGTGATGACCAATATTTTCCAGGTGCATATCGACGAGGGACAATTCAAAGATCCCGAGGATATTTTTGAA
This sequence comes from Candidatus Peregrinibacteria bacterium, assembly GCA_016186245.1. Classification (GTDB taxonomy): domain Bacteria; phylum Patescibacteriota; class Gracilibacteria; order UBA1369; family LOWO2-01-FULL-3; genus JACPLZ01. The sequence continues at coordinate 269 of JACPLZ010000009.1, forward strand.
GAAAAAAGCAAACTGGTGAAAGCGTTGAAGAACGACGGCAAAGCTATTTTGAATGTCGATAACGATTTTACGGCGAAGCTGGCGAAAAAAGGGACGGTTACATTCGGCGCGGAAAATGAGGCGGATTACATGGCCGGAAATATTCAACAATCGATTGAGGGACTAAGTTTTATTCTAAAACATGAGGACAAAAAATATGAAGTGCTATCGCCAATTTTGGGTAAATACCAGGTGTACACAATTATGCCGGCGATCATCTGCGGACATCTTTTTGGAATGACGATTGAGGAGACAATTATGGCTGTGCGAAGGTATAATCTGCCGCCCGGAAGACTGAGTATAATTTCGGGGGTGAATGATTCGACGATTTTGGACAGTTCCTATAATTCTTCGCCAGCGGCCGTGAAAGAGGCATTGAAAGTTTTGAAAGAAATTGCGGGAGACGGGAGAAAAGTGGCGGTGCTTGGCACGATGAACGAGCTTGGAAAAGAATCGGAAAATCTGCATAAAATCATCGGAGGAATTGTGCCGGAATATGCGGATGTGCTTATAACGGTTGGCGATCAGGCGGAAATCATTGCCGAGACGGCGCGAGGAAAAAACATGAAAGAAGTACATTCTTTTAAAACAAGCGATGAGGCGGCAAAATTTTTCAGGGAAAAAGTAAAGAAGAATGATTTGATTTTGGCGAAGGGATCACAGAATAATGTCAGGCTGGAGCGGTTCGTGAAGGCGCTGATGGCGCATCCGGAAGATGCGAAAGAGTTGCTGGTTAGACAGGAGAAGATTTGGCAGGCAAGGTTGTGAGGAACGAAAGTCATGGTTCGACAAGCTCACCATGACAATGTGGCTCACCATGACAATGTGGCTAGTACATAATAATATGCGGAGGAAAATACTTGATTTTTGCTCCGCAAAAATCCGATGAAATATAACTGGTCGATTATCGGCCACGAAAAACAGCTGGAAATGATTGAGGCCGATCTGGAATCGGGAAATCTGGCGCATGCCTATCTGCTTGCGGGGACAAACAGTGTCGGCAAATATACCGTGGCGAAAAAAATCGCAGGAATTCTTCAGTGCGAAAATGATTTTTGCCATAAATGCAGCGCGTGTTTGCAGGTCGAAAAGGGCGTGCATCTGGATACAATCGAGCTGACCGGAAAAGATTCCATAAAAATTGAAGAAGTCCGCAAACTGATTGAGCGGCTCAGTATGACCAGGCAGTCCAAATATAAAATTCTGCTGATTCAGGGGCTGGAAAGAATGACCACCGAAGCCGCCAACAGTTTCCTGAAAATTCTGGAAGAACCGCCAGTGCGCACGATATTCATAATGACAACCGATAATGTCCGGATGCTCATGCCAACAATAATTTCGCGTGTGCGGGTAGTCAAATTTTCCAGTGTTTCGTCCCTGTATTTGAGGGATAAGCTGAAGAGCATTTATCCTGATTGCGATGAGGAAATTATTAAAGAGGTCAGTCTGTTTTCCATGGGCAAGACCGGCAAGGCTGTGCATTTGATGGAAAATCCGGATGCGAGAGCCGACTACCTCAAGGTTTATAGGGATATTCAAAATTTCCTGGAATATAGAAATATCGCAGACCGGTTTGGTTATGTGGAAAACCTGCTTGAAGACGATGCAAAAGTCGGGATGTTTTTTGATGTGCTGACGCATGTGCTTCGAAGTAAACTTCTGGAAAACACCACAGATACTGAAAGGTTGATAAAAACGCTTTCCAAAATCGGAGAGACTGCTATGCTCCTGAGGAAGAATGTAAACGCGCGGTTGGCTCTGGAAAATTTAATGCTGGCGATATGACAACAAATGTAACAGGGGTCGAATGCGGCTGCTCATCGATGATTGTGGAAATTCCTTACAGCGAAAAGGCGGTGATTTCTATTGGCGACGAGGTCATTTTTAAGGATGCGGAAGAAAAAGAAGAATACGGAGTCGTGAAATATATAAATAGAGAGTCTGCGGATAAAGATAAGATTGTATTTACGGGAAAAATTTTGCGGCGGGCAACGCCCAACGACATTCAGAGGGTGGAGAGCCATATTGATGCCGCCCGGATGGCGATGGAGCAATGTAAGGAACTTGTGTCCGCGCATAAATTAAACATGACCATTTTCCGCGTGGGGTATTCTTTCGACGGTTCAAAAGTTTATTTTTTATTTATTTCGGAGGACCGGGTTGATTTTAGGAATCTGGTGAAAGACCTGGCGAAGACGGTAAAAAAACAGATTCAGCTTAGGCAAATCGGGCCGCGAGATAAAGCCAGACTGATCGGCGGTTTTGGAAAATGCGGGCGGCCTTTGTGCTGCAGCACATGGCTGGGAAAATTCGAAAGCATAAATATGGAGATGGTGCGCGAGCAGGCGCTCGAGGCGAAAGGAAGCTCCAAGCTTTCCGGAGCGTGCGGGAAACTGCTTTGCTGTCTGCGCTATGAGGTCGATGCCTATAAAGATTTGCGCAAAGGTCTGCCAAAAATAGGCGATGTGGTGAGGCTAAAAAAGCCGGCGGGCGAAGCCACGGTGATCGCGCTCGACATTCTAAATCAAAAAATGAAGGTGATCCTTGGCGAAGGGGGATCGATCATCGTTGAGGCAAAAGAAATCGAAAAAGCAGTAAATAAATAAATTCACATGTGGACTTCTCTAATGATTTTTTTCAGTTTTGTATTGCTGGCAATTGTGTTTGCAAGAAGATGGATTTTATTTTTTAAAAAGCCCCGGAAAAAGACGGCTGTGGCAGCTATGGCTGAAGCGGAGAAGCCCAAGAAAATAAAACGCGTAGGAAAAAAGGATCTGGAAAAGGCGGTTGCGCTTTGCCATCGGGCGGATGCGCTTATAAAAACAGGCAAAGATGACGATGCCATAAAATGTCTCGTGCAGGCGCTTTCGCTTAACCCTGCCGACGTTGAAGCGCAGCAAAAGTTGGCGATGCTTTATCTGCAAAAACAGATGTTTAGCGCGGCGGCGGTGTTGTTTAAACAGCTTGGGGAGGTAACGGGGGATCCGGTGCATTTTAGTCATTTGGGGCTATCTTTGTATCAGGCGGGTGAGCTTGGGGCGGCGCGTGACGCCTATCAAAAAGCGGTTAGCCTGGATGATTCCCGGCCGGCGAGATTTATAAGCCTGGCGCATGTTTATCGCGCTATCGGACAGCCGTACAATGCCATTGCCGCTGCGAATAAGGCTGTCGAAAAGGAGCCGGAAAATCTGGATTTTTTGTTTTTGCTGGCCGATTTACATATGGAATTGGAAAACTGGGCTGATGCTGCCCATGTGCTGAAAAAGATACTGGAAATTGATAAAAAAAATAAGGAGGCCAAGAAGCTGTTGAGGCTGGCGGAGAAACAGCGGGGAGCGTAGATACTGTGTCTATGGCTTGCCGACGAGAATCTTGTTGGGGACGGCTGCGTAATTGGTGCGGATTTCTTCGGTGGCCGTGATGCCGTCTTTGTCGGTGATATGCCGGTACCAGAGTGCCTTAAAGCCGGCGTGTTCTTTTTCAATCTGCTTAGTTTCGCCGGGGGCGAGTTCGTCGGTATCAAAATAGAGGGTGGGGCCGGGTTTTCTATGGTCGGAAATGTAGGGGCCTTCCATTTTTACGGTGCGGCCGGTTGGAGTGCCATAAAAAACGATGTAAAGTTCATAATCGTTTTCAACATACGTCTGGATCAGAATATGACCGTCGGTGTCATTCGTGAATCGTAAATCGGGGCCACCGAGAAAGATTGTGGCATCGAGGCCATGGCCGAGAATCTGCGAATAATAGGATACGGCGTATGTGTGCTGGTTGCGCTCCACTATTGGTAAAGCGGCGAACAGCGCGGTACGAAACATGGTGGTGGAAACCTGGCATATGCCGCCGCCAAAATCCGGAAGAGTGCCTTCTTTTTTTATAACCAGTTCCTTTTTATAGCCGGTGGCGTTGTCGACCCTGCCCAAATTTTTATTAAAAGAAAACGTTTCCCCGGGCGCGATAAGTTTGCCGTTAAATTTGGAAGCGCCGACTTTGATATTGTGAACGCGATTTGGGGGAGAACGATAATAAGACGTATGCCCGATGCCGATGCGTTCTTTGATACCGAGATCCCTGAGATCCGACGCAATGTCCAGCGAAGGAGGAATCTCCATTACCGGAATTGGGATATCTTTAATCCGATTAACCAACGCCAGCTCAATGGCTTGTTTAAGCTGCTTCCTGTTCACCTTGAGACCATTGTCCCCCTGGCCTTCAATTACGACATCGCCTTTTTCCGCGCGGTAGATTTTGACGTCGAGAGGTGGGCGGTCGAGCCATTTGGAAATTTTTAAATCGACAAATTCATTTAGTTTATCCTGATTTATTTCAATTGCAATTTGTGTATCGCCGGCCCGACCGCCCCCGGGTTCTATAAAAACAGTTTTATCGAGATAAGGTATCGTTATTTTCTGTTTGGGAACAAAATTCACCCACTCCACATAATTTGCCAGTTTTAAATCCCAATTGTCGCTGTAAACCGGATCAAGCAGGGTAAATTTGTGATCAAGCTGCGCTTTTATTTCGCCTATTTGCGCCTCAAGTGCGGCGCCTGTGATTGCCGGATTTTGTTCTTCAAAAGTAATTACGATATCCACCGGCGAAAGATCGCCCGCAGATTCTTTTAAGTCTGCGGTTAGCTTCTCCATTTTTACGGCAAGCCCCTTTTTGCCTTCAACCACCGACAGTTTGCCGTTTTTTTCAAACACGATTTCCGCGGGGGCTGGAGCAAGCTTATCCAGCTCTAATTTTTCATTTAAAACATCGCGGATGTTTTCCCGATCGATGCGCACAACCATTCCCTGATTTTTACTACCGAGAATTGCTGGAAAAATCAGCTCAAAAATGCCTGTTTTGCGTGAGTCGATTTTGTCCAAAGAGTCGAGAGTTTCGCTTACAAAAATTTTAACGCCAAGCTCCCTTGGGGTTGTCCGGCCCGTTTTACCGGCATATCCGATTTCAATGCCGCTATCCAGATACTCGTCTACCAGCGGAAAAAGTGTGCTCTCTACCTCCTCCTTTGTTTTATAGGAAACGTCGAGCCCAAGCACGCTTGCGCCGGCAACATAGCGGCCGTGCATGGAAATACGCGTATAGCTGATGATGACGGCCAGGGTGACGCCTATTGCTGCGCCCATAATGATGGAAAGTTTGATGTTGCGCATGGGCCGATTGGCAGAGATTCTGAAACAAAGAGATTCTGAAACAAGTTGATGCGGGAGAGGAGAAAGGATTTTTGCTCTGCAAAAATCTGCAGAATGACACGGGTTTGTTCGGAAATTATTTTTCCGTGGGAATTTTCTTGTCCAGGTCTTTGTCTCTTTTTATAAGCCTTACCACTTTGTAGAAAAGACTTTTTGTTTTTTCCTTGGCGCTGCCGGCAAGTTCCTTTGGAGCCATGGTTGCGCCAAGCACGGAGCCGATTGCGCCGCCGATTATGGCCCCCATGATAATTTTATCTATCAGTCTTTTTTTCTTTTTTTCTTCCATGTTTTTTAGCGGGCTAATTCGGTGTGTTTTGTGCGGCGGATAACGTTCACTTTGATTTGCCCCGGGTAGGTGAGCTCTTTCTGAATCCTGGCGGCGATAGTTTTTGCCAGAGGATAAATATTCTCGTCTGTGACCTGCTCCGGCTCCACCTCCACGCGCAATTCGCGGCCGGCGGAAATCGCATAAGCTTTCCTGACCCCCGGATATGACTCCGCCGTGCCCTGCAGGGCGCGCACTCTTTCCAGGTATTTCTGCAGAGATTCCTGGCGGGCGCCCGGCCTGCCGGCTGAGATTGCATCCGCGGCCTTAACGATAAACGCCTCTGCGGTTTCCTGCGGGATAGCGTCATGGTGAGTCCAGGCAGCATGGGTTTCCTCCCAGCTGAAGCCGAATTTCTCCATCAATTCCCTGCTTAAGACGTCGTGTGGCTTGTCGTTATTTGGATCCTGATCGATTGCCTTTCCGAGGTCGTGTAAAAATCCGCCAACCTTGCACGTTTGAATATTCAACCCCAATTCGCTTCCGAGGATTGCGGAAATCCAGCCGATCTCCATGGAGTGCTTCATAATGTTCTGGCCGTAGCTTGTGCGGTACTGGAGTCGGCCAACAACCCTCATAAATTCTTTATTGTCGTTTTTGATACCCATAATCTGGAGCGCTTTTTTCCCGATTTCGTAAAGCTCGTCGTCCGTTTCTTTTCTGGCATCTGCAACTGTTGCCCTGACGGTTTTGGGCGTAATATCGCCCCTGATTCCGGCAAGTTTTTCCAGTGTTTTTTGGGCAACTCTTCTTTCCACAAGCATAAATGCCGAGAGGCTGATTGTGTTTGGAAGGTCGTTAAAAACAATATCTACGTCGACCAGGCGTTCCAACTCCATGATGTTCTCGTTGTTTCTTCCCAAAATTTTTCCTTTAACATGATCGTGTGGAACAACCACGTTTACAGCCCTAAATTCCACAGATGTCGGCGACGATATTCTTTGTATCGCTGTAATTATTATTTTTTTCGCCTCCTTTAGCGCGTTTTCCCTCAGTCTGTCTTCTATTTTTGCGAGTTTTTCCCTGTTGTTTTCCGTAAGAGTGGAGGCGTATTCGTCGAGCAGTCCACGTTTTAAACTGTCCACATCCCTGCCGGCGCGATCTGCCAATTTTTGCACGATTTCTTTTTTGATTTGTTTATTCCTCTCGCCTGATGTGTGGATTTCTTCGTTTGCCGTTGCTATCGCTAGGTTTATTTCTTTATTTTTCTCTTCCTTTTTTTTCAAATACTCTTCTTTGATGGAAAGAGTTTCTTCCGTTTTTTTTAGGCGCGCTTCTTTTTGTTCAAACTCGTGTTGAAAACTTTCCTTTCGTTTTTGAACATACTCTTTTAGGTCGCCCGTTATTTTTTTTACCTCTTCTTCGCTTTTTTTTAAAATTTCCGCGGCGTTTTTTTTCCTACCGTCAACGTCCAGGAGGTTTTTTCCTTTTAAAAACACCCAGCTTGAAATGAGGCCGATAGCGATCCCCGATGTTATTAAGAGTATGTTCATATTTTATATTGCCGTGCGAGATTAACCGCAGCGATGATACACGGTTATGCACTTTTTTTAAACGTTTTATAAACGTTTATAGTTTTATTCCTTTTTTTATTATAACTATAATTATCCCACCGCCATTGTCTGTTGGCTTTTATGTGTGATTTATATTTTGCTGTTTTTTATTAAAAATGTAAACCCCCTTAACCTACAACATCTTTACTTAATTATATATATAAATATAATACAGGCGGACTTTTTAAAAATTAATATTTAAACCTTTGGAAGTATGAAGCTTTTTTGTGCGCAACACGATTTAGATTATGCTATAAATATTGTAAACAAGGCAATAAATCCAAACAATACACTGCCTGTTCTTAATAATATCCTACTTAAAGCTGAGGGAAAAAAACTTTATTTTTCTTCCACTAATTTAGAGATTGCAATTAGTTGTTCTATAGATGCCGACGTAAGGAGCGAAGGGGCGATAACCGTTCCCGCGAAACTTATTACCGGCTATATTTCCCTATTAACCGACGAAAAAGTAGAGTTAAGTTTAACAGAAGGCGTAAATCTGACAATCGAGTCGTCAAATTCTCACACTAAAATAAAATGTATAAACGCCGACGAGTTTCCATTGATTCCAAAGATAGAAAAAGGACAGGAATTTTCCGTTAAAACAGCACATCTTTTAAAGGCTATTACCGAGACGGTTTTTGCTGCATCTTTAAATACATCGAGGCCGGTTTTATCCGGCGTGCTAACATATACGAAGGGCGACATTGTTATCCTTGCCGCAACGGATAGTTATAGATTGGCCGAGAAAAAGACGAAACTTTCAAAGAAACCAACGGAAGATATATATTGCATTGTTCCAGCCAGGACACTAATGGAATTATCTAAAATTATCGGCAGGGCGGAAGGTAGCGATGTTAAAGTTAACGTTTCTACAAATCAAATATCTTTTTCCATCGACGGTGTTGAGCTCGTGTCGCGTTTAATCGAGGGGAAATTTCCCGATTATGAAAAAATTATTCCATTGGATAAAAAAACGGAATTTAGCGTTTCCGTAGAGGATCTATCCCTTGTCTTAAAAAGGGTTAGTCTGTTTGCTCGTGAAAACAACAATAGTGTCAGGCTAAACGTAACAAATGATGGCAAGGCGCTTGTTTCGTCGGAAGAAACCAAGGTTGGAGAAGAAAAGGCCGAGGTTTCGGTTAAGGTTAACGGGGAAAACAATAAAATCTCCCTAAACGCACAATACTTATTGGATGTTTTAACCTATATCGGGGAGGAAAAAGCAACCATTATTTTAAACGAAAAAACATCGCCGGCAGTGATAAAACCCCTAAACAGCGACGAGTACGTCTACATTATAATGCCACTAAAGGTTTAAATGCGCAATATAGTATCATACTTCCCCAAAGACGCTTTTTCACTAGCTGGGAATCTTTTTAGGAGAGAAGGCGGTGTTACCTTTTCCGGCGGTGGAAACGCTTCCTCAAAGGCGATGTTACTGAGCGACATTTTTAGAAACAATGGTCTTGAAAACACACTATGGGTGGTTTCAAGTGTTAACGATATTGGTATTATGGAAAAGGCTCTAGCTTCGTGGGGGGAAAGGCCGGTTTTCACCTATAGGAAAAGGGCTGACGACGAGATGTTGTCGTTTGCGTCGTCCACGGAATTTTTTCGCGTTAAAAATATGGAGCTGGTTGAGTTTGTTTCCAGGATTGTGTCGAACAAAGATGCGATTTTTATTACCGACTTTATGTCGCTATTGCAGGACTTTCCGGATTCAAAGAAAATTCTTGAAGAAAAAATAAGCCTAAAAACCGGAGAAAAATTCGACACAGTTGATTTTATCGAATCAATAGTGTCTATTGGGTATGAGGTTTCCGACGAAAGCACGCTCAGGAAAGGCAGATACATAAGGGCTGGAGACAGTATTTTGATCAGCCCGATCAATCTGGAGTCTGTCGTTAGGATTGAGTTTGGGTTTAGCGAACTGGAAAAAATAAATTTTGTCGATCCGGCGGACTATTCCAAAAACACCGAGGATGTTAAAAGTGTGGACATTTTTCCGCTCGAA
>JACPLZ010000015.1 GCA_016186245.1 Candidatus Peregrinibacteria bacterium
TATCGGACTGGCATAAAGAAGTTATCGTAAGAGCTGATAAACGTGATGAGGTTCAGGGTGAAAATATTACCGGATGGAAAATTGCGGTCACGGAAGGAGCAAAGGAACCAAAATTACTGGATGGAGACAATATTAATGCAACTTTACGGCAGAGAAGTAAGTGGTTTGTTGAAGAATTCGGCAAGAAAGGAATTTCCGGAGTTGACCTTAAAAGAATGCTGCTTACGATGATGGAATCCTTAGAAGAAGGAGTTCCCGTGAATGATATCATGAAGCAAGATGGAACTTGGACTTTTGTCAATATGGAGCCGGAAAAAGACTGCTACGTTTCGGGCGTCCGTTGGCTTGATAACAATCGTCAGGTTCTCCTCTATGAGTACTATGCGGATGTTCAGGCTGATAACGCCCGTCTGCGCGCCTCGGTGATGGTAGATGTGCCTAGAGCTTGATATTTGGATTTTATCTTTTTTGGATTTTTTATTTTAACTTTTGCGATTTTTATGTATCTTTGGAAATGTAGTGAATAGACACCTGTCCTTGAGATAAGGCTACTACGAATTTGTACATCGAAATCAGAATGATGATTTTAAGGCATCTTTCTGGATGGACAAAAAGTAAGCACATCTACCATCACGTTTGAGCCGGATCTACTCACATTGAAGTGAGTGAAAAATGCAAACCAATGCAAACAATGCGATTGCGATTGCAATTGTTCTCAGGATGGATCCGGTCGGCAACGGCAACGTTTCGGGCGTCAATTGGAATGATAACAATCGATTTGTAAAACATAATTTAAAACCGCAGGCATATATGCGTTATGGCGATGACTTTGTTATTATCGAGCCTGATGCGGAAAGGCTTAGATTTTTTAGAATGCAGACTGTGAATTTTCTAAAAACCATTCTCAAATTGGAGGTTAATCCAAAAAGTGACAGAATTGTTAAATCTCGACATGGTTTGAAATATCTGGGTGTAAAAATTTGGCCTGATGGATGTACATTGACCAGGCGAAATCTGGTGAGAATAAAGGAACGATTAAATTTCCGTAATGTTTCGAGTTATGGAGGTCTTATTAAACAGCATGGCAATTATAAACAGATGAAAAAATTCAACTGGATGATGTATGAAAGATTGACTTTGGATTTTTTTGAATAAAAATTTGTTCAAAAGTAGATACTGAAACAAGTTCAGGATGACACGGGGGGAAGGATTTTTGCAGGCAAAAATCTGTTTTGTCCCGCCTTGTTGTCTGCTATATTTCTTTCGATGGCTAACCTTTCAGTGGAATTCTGCGGAGTGAAATTCAAAAACCCAACCGTTTTGGCATCGGGTATTTTGGGGGTGACTGCAAGTTCATTAAAAAATATTGTCAGACACGGCGCCGGCGGAGTTACCACAAAATCAATCTGGCTGGAGGAAAATATTGGCCATAAAAATCCGACAATGTTTGGCACGGAGCATTATTTTCTCAATGCGGTTGGTTTGTCGGATGCCGGTATTCTAAAAGCAAGAGAGGAAACTTTTCCCGAATATCTCAAAGACAAACAGGCTCCGATTATTGCCAATGTGGTGGCTTCAAAAATCGATGATTTTGCGGAAATTGTAGGAGAAATCGATAAACTCGGGCCGGATATTATCGAGGTGAATATTGGTTGTCCGAATGTTGAAGATTTTCATGGCAAGCCATTTGCCTGCGACCGGAATGATGCCGCAAAAGTAACAAAAGTTTGCCGTGAGCGGACAAAAAAGCCATTGATTATTAAATTAACTCCCAATGTTCCAAATATTGCTTCCGTGGCGGAGGCTTGCGCTAAAGAAGGTGCGGATGGATTTTGTGCGATAAATACTCTTTACGGCATGACAATTGATACGACTCTGAGAATGCCGATTTTGGCCAATAAAAGCGGCGGAGTGTCCGGGCCGGCGATCAAGCCGACTGCAGTAAAATGTGTCTATGATATTTATAAGGCTACGGGATTGTCTATTATCGGTACTGGCGGTGTTTTGACCGGCGAGGATGCGATTGAAATCATGATGGCGGGTGCGCGTCTGGTCGGTATCGGCACTATGGTTTACTATCGCGGAGTGGAAGGATTTGGTTTAATTGTAAAGGAAATAGACGAGTGGTGTGAAAAAAACGGCGTGAAAAATCTTGAGGAAATTATCGGAGCGGCTGTTAAATAAGGACTAAACTTTTTGTAGTTTTAGCTTGTATATTAAAAGTTTAACCTTTAATATACAGGCATGATAAAGAGGTCATTACAGTTCGATATTGAGTTGGCACTCAAACGGTTTCCTGTTGTCAGCATTATAGGATCGCGGCAGACCGGAAAAACCACTTTGGCTAAAGAGCTTTTGAAAAAAACCGGAATAAATGGAATTTACCTTGATTTGGAACTTCCTTCGTCTCTGAATAAATTGAGTGACCCGGAGATATTTTTGAAAGAGCATGAGGATAAAATGATTGTTATAGATGAAGTTCAAAGGATGCCTGGGTTGTTTCCACTAATCCGCGCATTGGTGGATGAGAAAAATAAAAATGGCCGATTTCTGTTACTGGGATCGGCTTCGCCTATTCTTTTAAAACATAGCTCTGAATCTCTTGCGGGCAGAATAATTAATTTTGAATTAACGCCATTTGCTCTTTGTGAGGTAAAATCCGATTATAAATCTTTGTGGCTCAAAGGCGGCTATCCTCTGAGCTATTTGCGGTCAAATGAGCAGAGTTTTTTGTGGAGGGAGTCGTTTATTCAAACTCATCTGGAACGGGATATCCCGCAACTGGGGATAAATATTCCTGGTAGTACGTTGCGACGGTTTTTAAGCATGATATCACATGTGAATGGGCAACTTCTTAATGCAAGCAATATTGCCAAAAGTCTTTCTTTGTCAACTCCAACCATTAAACATTATTTGGATATTTTTGATGGAACATTCATATTGCGATCTCTGCAACCTTATTTTGTGAATATAAAAAAACGTCTGGTGAAAAGTCCGAAAATATTTTTTAGGGATACGGGTATTTTACATACTTTGCTAAACATAAGAACCTATGATGATCTGCTGGCGAACCCTTATTTGGGTAACTCCTGGGAGGCCTTTGTAATAGAGCAGATAATCTCTCAAAAGTCTGAGGGATTGAGGCCGTATTTTTATCGCTCTGCGGCCGGCGCGGAAATTGACCTTATTCTTGATGGTAATGGATTGGCGCCTATGGCAATTGAGATCAAGTATTCTTTGAGTCCCAGTTTGTCTAAAGGGTTTCAAAGTGGTTATAATGACCTGAAGTGTCGAAAAGGTGTGATTATTTATCCCGGAAAAGATAAATATCAAATTGGAAAAGATATTTTTGTTTTACCTGTTGATAGATTGTCCGAACTTTTTGTTAAATAAAATTATGAATATTCCAAAATTTGATTCGCGGTTCCAGATTCTGCCCATCAAAAAAATTATCAAGGAGAATGAGTATGCAAATACATATGTTTTTGAATACGCGCTGGGTAGCAAGCCAGGGCAGTTTGTGATGATGTGGATTCCCGGAGTGGATGAAAAACCGATGTCGGTGGCATTTGACGATGGAAAGGAATTTTGGGTGACGGTGTGCAAAGTCGGTCCGGCGACCAAGGAATTATTTGAGCTGAAAGCCGGCGACAAAGTTGGCATACGCGGTCCGCTGGGGACGTATTATTCATTTAAAAAAGGGCGGCATTTGGCTCTGGTTGCCGGAGGATATGGCGCCGCGCCGATGTATTATGTGGCGCATGAAGCGGTGAAAAAAGGGTACAAAGTGGAATTTTTAATTGGAGCAAGGAATAAAGACCTGCTGTTATATGCCCAAAAGATTGTCGGACTTGAGGGTGTAAATCTGCATGTTGCAACAAATGATGGGTCTGCCGGGGTGGAGGGATTTGTTACGCGGCTTTTGGAAAAGGTGCTGCAGGAGCAGAAAATCGATGAAGTGTTTACCTGCGGTCCGGAAATAATGATGAAAATTGTCGGAGAAATTGCGGAAAAATTTGGTGTGCCGGCGCGGATGTCGATGGAAAAACACATGAAATGCGGGATAGGAGTTTGCGGGCAGTGCGCGCTTGATGATACCGGCGATCTGGTTTGCGTGAAAGGTCCGGTGATGAGCTGGGATTATGTGAAAAAATTGCCGGAGATGGGGGTGTATCATCGCGATGCGCAGGGGAAGAAGCACTATTTCTAAAAAGCTGAAAAATTGATTTTTCGGAGCCGGTTTGATACCTTTTGTCCAGTATGGAACAGTACAAAATTGATTTTATAGAGCTTTTGGTCAGGGCGGGGGCGCTTAAATTTGGGGAATTTACTTTGAAGAGCGGCAGGGTGGCGCCGTATTTTTTGAATGTTGGAAGTTTTTATACCGGAGAGCTTTTGACCGGTTTGGCGCGGGCTTATGCGCAGGCTTTTTTGGCGGTCGGTGTGGAGGCGGAGGTTATTTTTGGGCCGGCGTACAAGGGAATTCCGCTTAGTGTGGCAACTGTGGCTGTTCTTTCCGCTCAATTCAAAAAAGAAGTTTCCTACTGTTTTAATAGAAAGGAAGCCAAGGATCATGGGGAAAAATCGCTGCTGGTCGGCGCTCCGTTAAATGAAAATACAAAAGTGTTTTTGATTGACGATGTGATTACCGCGGGAACGGCGATACGCGAGACGATGGAAATTCTAAAAAATAATGGTAATCCTCAGGTTGTCGGAGTGTTGATTGCCATGGATCGCATGGAAAAAAATAATGAAGGAGTCAATGCCGTGCGTGCGATTGAGGAGGAGTTTAAGGTGCCTGTGTTTTCGATTGTGAATCTGGATGAGGTGGTCAAGGCGCTGCATGGAAAACAAGTTGGAGGGAAGGTTTATATTGATGGGGAAATGATGGAGGAGATTGCGGATTATAGGAGGAGGTATGGGGTGTGAAATTGGCATTGACGCTGTATACGGTAATTTGTTATACTGTATACGGTATTTAATATATTTTATGGTGAGAACTCAATTGTATTTGCCGGATGAGGTGTATAAAACCGTCAAGTTGAAGGCGAAGGAAAAAAATATGACTTTTGCTGGTTTTGTGCGTATGTATCTGGAAACAGAAGTAGCTGTGAAAGATTCTGAAAAAACATTGGAACAAAAATTTCCATTCTTGACCATGAAATTTAATTGGGGGCCTAATGCTGCGGATAATAAAAAAATAGATGAGGATTTATATGGAGGAATAAATGAACCATTATGAGTTATAGAATTTTTGTAGACACATCATTTTTTGTTGTTTTGGCTGATGAATCAAACAGGTTACATTCTCTGTCAAAAAAGATTTTGAGCGATTGTGTTGCTAAAAAGGCATCTTTGTATTCATCAGATTATATTTTTGATGAATTGATAACTTTTATGCGTTGTGCGAAAAAAGAATCTGTTGATAATGTTCTTTCTTTTATTAAGAAAATTGAATTAAGTGAAATCAGATTGTATGGTATCACGCAGGATATTTTTGCCGATGCTTTGATTTTTATGAAAAAATACAAGGATCATTTTTTTAGTATGACTGATTGTATAAGTTTTATGGTGATGAAAGACTTGCGGACGAAAGATGTGCTTACTCTTGATAGGGATTTTACAATTGCCGGGTTTAATAATCTTATGGAAGCCGCTTAAGGCCGCGGGCTATCCCTGGAAAAGGTTTTTTGCTATATTCTGGCCAATGACCAAAAATTTTGCGGATAAACTGGTTGAAGCGGTAAAAAAAAAGGGAACTTCTATTTGCGTTGGGTTGGATCCGCGGCTGGATAAAATTCCGCAGAGTATTCTGCAGAGAGCCGTGGGTGGGAAAGAAAAAAGTCCAACTGCGGCGGCGGCGGATGCCATTATTGAATTCAATAAAGGAATTATTGATGCGGTGTGTGATATTGTGCCTGTGGTAAAGCCGCAAGCTGCGTTTTATGAGGTGTATGGCCATGAGGGGATGAGGGCGTTTGAAGAAACTTTAAAATATGCCAAAAAGAAGGGGTTGTTGACGATTGCCGATGTGAAGAGAAATGATATAGGCTCCACGGCGGAGGCTTACGCAAGGGCATATCTTGGGGAAGTGGAGATGCCGGTTGGCGACAATGAAATTGTTATGCCGGTTTTTGATGCCGACAGCGTGACAATCAATCCATATCTTGGTTGGGATGGAGTTAAGCCTTTTGTGGACGAATGCGGGCGTTATGGAAAGGGTTTATTTGTTCTGGTAAAAACTTCCAATAAAACGAGCGGCGATTTGCAGGATTTGCATCTGAAAGATGATCATGTGCTGTACGAAGTGGTTGGATATCTGGTGGATAGCTGGGGGGCAAATGAAATTGGTGAGAGCGGATATAGTTTTGTGGGTGCTGTGGTTGGGGCGACATACCCTGAACAGGCGAAAAAACTTCGAAAAATTATGCCGAGATCAATTTTTCTTGTGCCGGGTTATGGCGCGCAGGGGGCTGGAGCCAAGGATGTAAAACACTGTTTTAATGATGATGGTCTTGGGGCGATTGTAAATAACAGCCGCGGTATAATCTTTGCCTATGAATCCATGAATATGCCGGCGGAAGGATATGCGGAAGCGGCGCGAAATGCCGCGATTGCCATGAAAAAGGATTTGGAGAGCGTGCTTGTGTGACTGACATGCTTAGGACAATAAATTTAGCCAGTCTGTAATTGAGAGGTGCTGGGGGCGCTTGTCTTGAATTTGCAATGCTGCAAGTTTTTCTTTGTATTCCGGAATAGTGTTGCTGAGTTTTTTGCGGCCCTGAGAAAAAGCCTGCTTGGCGAGATGCAGTATTTTTTCTGCGGTTTTGTCGTCAGTTTGAGGATCTATTTCGATATGAAGAATGGCAGAATCAACTTTTGGTTGAGGCGAAAAGGCTCCAGGCGATACTTTTTTTATCAATTTTGCGTGGCCGTAAAGGGCTACCTGCAGAGATAATACTGACATATCCGGATCGAGCCGGCAGATTTTCCTGGCAACCTCGTATTGGACGAGTAGGGTCATTGA
This sequence comes from Candidatus Peregrinibacteria bacterium, assembly GCA_016186245.1. Taxonomy (GTDB): domain Bacteria; phylum Patescibacteriota; class Gracilibacteria; order UBA1369; family LOWO2-01-FULL-3; genus JACPLZ01. Next base: position 7,028 of record JACPLZ010000015.1, read on the forward strand.
CGCCGGTTTATTTGGGGCTTGAAGAAAGTGATTTAGCAGCGGGGATGTGATGTAGTAGGGGATATTGGCTACAACTTTGTAAGGAGTTTTTGGCGGCTGGAATTTGAGGGCGTCCAGGTGAAGCAGTTCCACATTTTTGGGGAGAATTTTCCGGAGATGGCCGAGGAGTCTTTGATCCAGCTCTATTGCGGTAATTTTTTTGGCTAGTTTTGCCAATTCCAAAGTCAAAATCCCGAAGCCGGGGCCTATTTCCACGATGTGATCATCTGGTGAAATGTCCGAGGAGGTAAGAATTTTCTGAAGTATATGGTGATCCTTCAGAAAATTCTGGCCAAGAGATTTTTTCGCCCGGATATTTCGACTGGAAGAGTTCATGTTATTTTTATCAATTTCAGGTGATCGGTTTCTCCGCTTATGATGCTGATGTTTTCTTTTTCAGTTTTGAATTCTTCGCTTAAAAACCTGATTAATTCTTTATTGGCTTTGCCTTTCTCCGGTATGGCTTTGATGCGGATTTTCCAGGTTTTTTCTCCGGAACTGTCTTCCATTATTTCGACTATTTCATTCTTGCCGCTTCGCGGGATGACTTTAACTCTGATGTATTTCATTTTTTCCGAATAAATATTTGCGGACTTCCTCGATTATGAGAAGAATTGCTCCGCCAAAAAGAATGATCTGCCATTCAATAAGAGAGATTGGAGCCAATCCTAAAAATTCAAATTTACCGGCAAGATAAATAATCAGAACTGCGATGATGGCGACGCAAGTAAGATGCATGTTGCCGGTAAGCAGGTTTTTTGAGACGGATGATTTTTTATTTTTTACGTTTACGGCATTGATAATCTGTAAAATTCCGAAAGTTGCCAGCATGAGCGTGGTATTTTTTGTTGAAGCTGTTATGCCTGAAAAGGTTTTTTCAAATGGGTGCCAGCCGAAACGTGTCAGATTCCACCATGCTGCCGCGGCGCAAATGATGGCAATTATTATGCCTATGCCCGCGATATGGGGATATGTTTTTTCTTCCATGGGATTTTCTTCTTTGCGCAGGGCAAATTCCAGGGGGATGTTGATGGCGAGTTCCAGAAAAGCAAGTGTTGCAATTGTAAACGGCAGAGGAGCGTTAGGTTTTTAATCCGTTTTCTTTTGTGGCGATGGCTGTCGTTTCACCTTCTTCCCGCAGCGCGTCGATAATTTTGGGTCTGTTTTCGTCGGTAATATCGCAAAATATGTAGTCTTTTTCTTTGTTTTTTATCATTTTGCGCAGCTTTTCCTGCGGGATATTTTCAAGGTCTTTAGAAGAAATGACTTCGAAATAGCGGGGGTTAACGATGCCGAGATCACGGCCTATTGCCAGCGCTTTTCTTCCCTTTAGGCTGGAGACGATGTAGATTTTGATTCCGTCTTTTTTAATGTTTTCCACGGTTTCATAGAGATTGTCTTTTATGTAATTTCCAAGACCGATGATTCCAAGCAGGACAAGATCGTTTTCGGTGAACTGGTCGGTGTAATTTTCCAGTTTCTTTTTTGGAAGAGGTTTATATGCGAAGGCGATTGTTTTTTCTCCCTTTTGATTGAGTTTTTCAATCTGAATTTTCAGTTTACGGATTTGATTTGAAGTAAGTCCGGTATTTTTTCCATTCAAAAAAATGCGTGTGCAGCGTTCGAGGATGGCGGATGGATTTCCCTTATTGAATGCAAAGATTTCTTCGCTTTCTTTGTCTATTGCCACGATTGTGGATATTTTTTTTACTTCGCTGGTTGGAATGTGGGTGATTATTCCGTATTTTTGCCCAAGTCTTTTTTCGTCCATGGCGCAATTTTTAAGAAATTTTGAAATTACCGTTTCTATTTCCTGATGCTTGGGGTAATGGCAAAGAGCCGAGATGGCGGCTATCAATTGCATTGTTAATTCCTTGCGAAGCTCGCGCTTGTCTAATTTTAAGTCTTCTTTAGTGTCGTGGTTCTCAATGTAAGTGAAATTGCTTTTTTCATCCATCATGGCTTCATACTTGTCAAAAATAAGGCTTTTGACGGCAAGATTTTCATGAATCAGATTTCCGGAGATATTGGTGATTATTGTCGTCGCTTTGGCCAGACTCGAATTGTATGGCGAAAAAAATCTGGCATACGCAAGAATTATTATCAGGCTGAAAGGAATTCCCGATAGGATAAAAATGCTGAATTGTAAAATTAATTCTTTGCTCATTTTAATTTGCTTTTGCGCCAGGCGGCAATGTTTTTATGATGTCCGGAGACCAGAACTTTCGGGACTTTCATGCCTTTGAATTCAGCTGGGCGGGTGTAGTGGGGATATTCTTTTTTTCGATCCAAAGCTTTGGAAAATGAATCCTGCTCGTGAGACTGTTCTTTTCCCAATACCCCGGGAATAAGCCTGGAAATGCTGTCCAGCAGTACCATTGCCGGCAATTCGCCTCCTGTAAGCACGTAATTTCCGATGGAAATTTCTTCATCAATGAGAGTATCGCGGATGCGCTGATCTATTCCCTCATAGCGTCCGCAGATAAAAATCATGCCGCTTTTTTTTGCCATTTTTTCGGCTTTTATCTGGGTGAAAGTATTGCCGTCCGGAGTCAAAAAAATAACCGGTCCTTTGTTGTATCTCCTTGCATATTTTATCGCGTCGTGGAGAGGCTGTGGAGTCATCACCATTCCTGCGCCTCCTCCATAAGGGACATCGTCCACTTTTTTATGCTTATCTTTGGAAAATTTCCTGATATCGTGAATTTTTATTTTGATCAGTTTTTTTTTGTGGGCGCGTTTAATGATGCTTTCATTCAAATAAGACTCAAAGGTGCGCGGAAAAATTGTGAGAATATCAAAGCGCATGGCATGCTTATTCTACTTGATTATTTTGTTCTGTGAAAGAAATGGCGGAACATATTGTTTATTGCCGGCGTTAAAAATGCCGTGGCGGCAAAAGCGCTTATTATCAGCCATTCTGTCGGGCCGAGAGGTATTGTTTTAAAAATATCCTGCATGAATGGAACGTAGATCACGGCCAGCTGCATCATTAACGATATAAGCACTGCCAGGATGAGGCTTTTGTTGGAGAAAAATGATTTCAGGGTGACGTTTTTTTCTTCTTTGCATACGAAGGCAAAGAATAATTCGAATAAAACTATTTCGGTAAAAACCATCGTTCTGGCATAGGACGGCATTGAGAAATTTGCAGTGGCTATGCCGTGCGTGCTATCGAGATTGATGGCGTAGAAATAGCAGACGATATTGGCAAGTGTCTGGATGATCGCAGCTGTCATAATGAAGCCAAAAAATTTTTTGAAGATGTTTTCGTTTTTTGGGTGAGGGGCATGTGTCATCGTATCTTTACGTATTTTGGAATTTCCCAGTGCCAGCGCCGGCAGAGCGTCAGTCACCAGGTTGATCCAGAGAATCTGAAGCGGCAAAAGTGGCAAAGGATAACCCATAATTGTGAGTATGCCGACAGTCAATACGCTGTCGTAATTGGAAGAAAGCAGATATTTTACAAAGGAAAGAATGTTGCTATAAATCCGGCGGCCTTCTTCTATTGCATTGGTTATTGTTGTGAAATTATCATCTTTGAGGATAATATCGGAAACTTCTTTGCTTGCTTCTGTGCCTTTTATGCCCATGGCTACGCCAACGTCAGCGTGTTTGAGCGCCGGTGCGTCGTTGATGCCATCTCCGGTGACAGCCACTACTTCATTATTTTTTTGAAGAATATCAACGATACGATATTTGTGTTCCGGTCTGGTGCGCGCAAAAATTTCCGTTTTGTATAATTCTTCTTTTAATTTTTGATCGGTTAGTTTGTCTATTTCTTCTCCCGTTATGACGTTGTGTACTTTGAGGCCGAGATGCTCGCCGATTGCGCGGGCAGTAACGGCATTATCGCCGGTAATGATTATTACCCTAATTCCAGCTTCCTGGGCTATTTTCAGCGAGTTTTTAACGGATTTTCGCGGAGGATCGGCCATGCCGACTATTCCGGTAAAAATGAGATTGTTTTCATCGAATTTTCCCTCGTATGTTTTGTAGGCCATGCCAAGTACACGCAGGGCGTTTTTGGCATATTCAAGCGCTTTTTCGTGAAACGTGTCTCTGTCTTTCCGGGTGAGCGGCTGTACCTGATTGTCTTTGAAAATGTGGGTGCTGCGGCGAAGGATTTCTTCAAATGCTCCTTTTGCAAAAATGGTTTTTGTAGATCCAGTCTGGTTTAATGTGGACATCATTTTGCGATCCGAGGTGAAAATATTTTCATCCAATTCCTGGTATTGTTTTGCATAATCCGCCTTTCTGGCAAGAATTTTGAGGGCAATTTCTGTCGGGTCGCCAAGAATATTTTTGTTGACGAACGAGTTATTGCAGTTTTCGCAGATTTCCAAAAGTTTTTTTTCTGAAGGAAGATGGAGTTTAATTTTTTCATCGAAATTGTATCCTTCGCCGAGGATATCCATTTCGCGGTCGGCGGTGAAGATTTTTTTTACTGTTATTTCATAGGCGGTCAATGTGCCTGATTTTTTTCTTGCCAAAACCTGTACGCCGGTTGCCAGAGAAAAAGTGAGAATAATCGGCATTCCTTCGGGTATGGCGGAAACTCCGAGCGCGACTGCGGTCATAAGCATGTGAAGATAGGATATGCCTTTGATTGCGCCCAATATGAAAACGATTCCGACAAGAATCAGGATTACAATGCCCACTTTTTTACCGAGCTCGTCGAGTTGAATCGCCAGAGGCGAGCGGGTTTCTTCTTCTTTTGAAACCAGGCGGATGATTTTCCCAAACTCAGTGTTGATACCGGTGGCTGTGATAATGGCTTTGCCGTGCCCTGTTGTGACTATCGTGCCTTTAAAAATCTTATCTTTTTTGTTTTTTGATGAAGGAACACTTTCTCCGGTGAGCATGGATTCGTCAATTTTGATGGAGATAGCCTCAATGAGCTCCGCATCGGCTGGAATTTTATCTCCTTCCTGTAAAATGATTATGTCTTCTGGCACCAAGTCTGTTATCGGTATTTCCTGTTCATGCTGATCTCTTATTACGATTGTTTTGGGGATGACCATTTTTTTTAGCGCCCGGATGGCATTTTCCGCTTTGTATTCCTGTACAAAGCCAATTATTGCGTTGATAATCACGATGGCAAAAATGGCGATGCCGTCGAGAGGTTCTTTTAAAAGAATGGAAATTGTGCCGGCAATGATAAGAATGATCACCAGTAAAGAAGTAAACTGGGAGAGCAGGATTTTGAGCGTTGTGAATTTATATGGACTTGGAATGTCGTTTGGTCCAAATTCCCGGAGTTTGATTTTGGCCTGTGATGAGGTTAGGCCGAGAGAGGGATGCATGTGGGTATTTTAACAGAAATGGAGATATAGACCAGCGTGACAAAGAGAGGGGAAAGGATTTTTGCAAAGCAAAAATCCGGATGCTGAAATGAATTCAGCATGACACGATGAGATATGCTGAAATGAATTCAGCATGACACGATGAGAGATGCTTCAGCATGACACGATGAGAGATGCTGAAATGAATTCAGCATGACACGATATGACACGATGAGATGCTGAAATGAATTCAGCATGACACGATATGACACGATATGACACGATTATCTTTTGCTGAACTGCGGTCCTTTTCTGGCGCGTTTGAGGCCGTATTTTTTGCGCTCTTTGGTGCGGGAATCGCGTGTAAGCAAGCCGGCTTTGCGCAGTGTGGGCTTATTTAGGGGATCGGCTTCAACAAGGGCTTTGGAAATGCCGTGTCTCAATGCTTCAGCCTGGGAGGAAACTCCTCCTCCGTTGATGCGGGCGCTGATGTCAAATTTCTGGGTTGAACCAGTGAGCGTTAAAGGAGTTTTTGCTGTGCCAATGAGGGTTTTTACCGTTAAATATTCGCCAATTGGTTTGTTGTTGATTGTGATTTCACCGGTTCCTTTGTACAATCTTACAGATGCAATGGATGATTTTCGTTTGCCGACCGCATAAAAATATTTTGATTTTTTGGCTGCTGCCGGTTGTGGTGTGGCTGCTTTAGGCATTTTATGATTGTTATACTTCTATGGTTGTAGGATTTTGTGCGGCATGAGGATGCTCACCGCCTGCATACAATTTCAGTTTTTTCATAAAATCTTTTCTAAGATGATTTTTTGGCAGCATACCCCGTACAGCGAGCTCGATAACTTTCACAGGTTTTGTTTCCAGTAATTCTCTTGCCGGCTGCCGTTTGAGTCCTCCAAGGTATCCACTGTGTCTGTAGTATATCTTCGTGTCTATTTTGTTTCTGGTAAGTTTTACTTTTTCAGCGTTGATTACCACTACGAAATCGCCGCAATCCATTTGAGGAGTAAAATATGGCTTGTCTTTGCCTCGAAGTTTATCGGCAATTTTTGTAGCCATGCGTCCAAGGGTTTTGTCTTTTGCGTCTATAAGATACCATTGGCGAGTTAACTGATTTTCTTTGGGCAGAGTTGTTTTCATATTGTTTTATACCAGTTCAATTTGTACTACGGGGGCGTTGTCGCCTGCGCGATAGCCCAAGCGGGTAATCCTGGTGTAGCCCGAGGTTCTATCTTTATATTTATCCAATAAAACTTCAAGTATTTTTTTGGAAGCATTGTCGTGCTGCAGGAGTTTCTCTATTTCGCGGATTGCTTCTCTTTTCTCTTTCTGTTTGGCAAGATTGATAAGGCGGTCGATAAATGGCTGTACAGCCTTGGCTTTTGCCTCTGTTGTTTTGATTTTTTCATAGATTATCACTGACATCGCCAGATTGCGGATCAGGGCTGTGGCGTGGTCTTTGTTGATTCCTATCCTGATTTTTTTAACTTTGTGGCGCATATTTTTTAATCTTCAGTGAGGGTTAATCCTTTTTTATTCAGGGCGCTTTTTACTTCCGTAAGCGCTTTCTTGCCGAAACCTCTTAAGTTTGAGAGCTTGCTTTCCGTGCATTTTGAAAGCTGTTCTATCGAACCGATGCCGCCATTGATTAAAGCATTGAGAGTGCGTGGAGAAAAGCCCAAAATTTCAATTGGAGTGTATGATTCCTGGTTTGGTTTGCTGGCTTCTTCCGCTTTTTCTCTTTCAAGAATTGATTTGATGTCAGACATGTAGTTTTCTTCAACCATGATGTTTTCCATGTTGAAGAGATTGAAATACGACTGCAGCAGGTTGGAGGCAAACTTGAGTGCGTCTTCCGCCGTAATTGTGCCGTTTGTTTCAATTTCCAAGTTGAGTCTGTCGAGATTGGTTGATTGACCTACACGCGTAGCCTCTATATCGTAGCGTACTTTTTTAACCGGTGAATAGATGGCATCAATGAGAACGATTCTTGTATCGGTTTCATCTTTTTGCCTTATGTTTGCAGGGATATAACCGACACCTTTTTCCACCCGCATTTCAATTGCAAGTTTTGTGCCTTTTTCCAGATTGCAGATATATTGATCAGGATTCAATATTTCGACTTCGCTTGGGCACTTAATGTCTTTTGCCTTTATTTCTCCACTCTTGGATGTTTCCAGCGTGATAATAGAAGGGTCTTTAGTCTCTTTTTTGATGTGAAGAAGTTTCAGATTTAGGATGATATCAAGAACACTTTCTTTTACGCCTTTGATTGCAGAGTATTCGTGTGCGATGCCTGGGATCTTGATACCGGTAATGCATGCGCCCGGAAGGGAAGATAATAGCACGCGTCTAAGTGCATTTCCCAAAGTAACGCCATAACCGGTCGGAAGAGGACCCATTGAGAAAATCGCGTGATTTTCTCCAAAACTTTCGGTTTTGATTTTTGGAATTCCAATTTCTTCTTGAATTTGATGCATGTTGATTAGTTAGAGGGTAGCTTATTTAGAATAAAATTCTGTGATTAGTTGATGCTCTATAATCTGTTCCATGTCGTCTTTGTCAGGGATACTTGTTATTTCCCCCTCAAGTTTCCCGGGATCGGCCTGTATCCACTTTGGTGCATGCGGTTTGCTTTTTTTGATTTCTTCGAAAAGTTTGGAAACTTTGCTTTTTTCTCTTATCTGGAATTTATCGCCCGGTTTTACCTGGATTGATGGAGTTTTTACTCTGCGGCCGTTTAGCATTACCAATCCATGATTAACTATTTGTCTGGCCTGGGGGCGTGTATTTGCCATGCCGGCACGATAAATTACATTATCAAGTCTTTGTTCAAGAAGTTGCAGGAATTTAATACCGGTAATTTCCTTGCTCTTGGTAGCCAGTTTGTAATAATTG
>JACPLZ010000006.1 GCA_016186245.1 Candidatus Peregrinibacteria bacterium
CATAAAGCCAACAGATTTACAGTCTGTCCTCGTTGACCGCTTGAAGTACCTGCCCAAATGTCAAAAAGCGGGGGGATTATATCTAATATCATGTTGCAATGAAAGCCGATGCACAAAGATGGGGTTATAATGACAAATTTCAAAAAGTATATTAAGCTCAGGCCTATGGTCTTTCGCGGATTTTGGGAAAAACTGAAAAAGCCGATAATCGGTCTGTCGCCGATGGATGGGGTTACTGATGCGGCATATCGATATATGGTCTGCAAATATAGTCGGCCGGATGTGGTTATTACCGAATTTACGAATGTGGAAGGCCTGGCGCGTGGCGCTGTGGAAATGCTAAAAGCGTTTATTTATGATGAAATCGAGCGGCCGATTGTGGCGCAGATTTTTGGCGTTGAGCCGGAGTCATATTACAAATGTGCGGTGATACTTTGCGAACTGGGCTTTGATGGAATTGATATCAACATGGGTTGTCCGTGCAGTAATGTGGCGCGGCAGGGGAGCGGGGCGGCTTTGATAAAAACTCCGGATCTGGCAAAAAAACTTATTAGGATCACTAAAAAGGCGGTGAAAGACTGGAGCGAAGGCATGACGATGGAAAAAGCTGATGTGCATACGGATATTATTTCTGCGGTTGATGGGATGAAAAATGGAAGAATTTTTGAGCGCCGAATGATCCCCGTGTCGGTAAAAACGAGAATTGGATATGATAATGTAGTGGCTGAAGATTGGGTGGCGCAGCTTTTAGAGGAGGAGCCGGCGAATCTCACCATGCATGGGCGCACCTTGAAGCAGCTGTACATGGGACGCGCGGACTGGGAAACGTTGGCGAAGGCGGCGGAGGTAGTGCATGGAAGCGGCTTGGACATAAGTTTTTTGGGAAATGGCGATGTGAAATCGCCGGAAGATGCGCGAAAAAAAATTGCAGACTATGGGGTGGATGGAGTGCTTGTAGGACGGGCGACACAGGGCGCACCGTGGTTTTTTGACGGGAAGGAGCCGGATTTGAAACAACGATTAAATATCGCTCTGGAGCACGCCACCTATTTTGCAAAAAAATCTGGCAATATATTTGGCAATTCCCATTTTTTCAAAATAAGAAAACACCTTGGATGGTATTGCAAAGGCTTTGATGGCGCGAAAGAATTGCGGAAAAACTTAATGACAGTGGAAAATGTTGAGGACGTGGAGAGAGAGCTTGCAAAGAATTTTTAGGCCCTTTCCACGTATTCGCTGCTTTCCGTGTTCACTCTTATCATTTCACCCTCCTGAATAAACAGAGGCACTTGCACTACCAGTCCGGTTTCCAACGTTGCCGGTTTGCTACCGCCCTGTGCAGTATCGCCCTTTACACCCGGGCTTGTTTCGATAACTTTTAAAACAACTTTTGGCGGCAATTCCAAGCCAATCGGCTTGTCTTCATAACGCGTTACGATGGTTGTCTCGCCTTCTTTCAAAAAATTCAATTGGTCGCCCAAAGATTCGATTGGCAGCGCAAACTGGTCATATGTTGTCGCATCCATGAAATTCGCCATTGAATTGTCTTTATACAGATAAGTCGCATTTGATCTTTGAATCTGCACGAGCTCAAAATCTTCGCCGGAAACATAGGTTTTTTCCATCACTTTTCCGGAAATGGCGCCGCGGAGTTTTGTCCTCATAACCGGTTTCCTCTGTGAAGTCCGCATAAAGCTGCATGCGAGAATTACGCACGGCTCGCCTCCATGTTTAACAACCTTGCCTAATTTTAGATCGGTGATCGACTGTGCCATAGTGGCGCAAGGATAATAAAAGATCGGCCACTAGTCAATCATCTTTGATAAAACCCGCTTTGACTTAAGAAAAAATCCGCCGATTACGGCAAAAGTTACCGCCGGGGATACCCATGCCGGAATGTATATTCCAAATGCATCGCACAGCATCACGGCACCCAAAACAAGTATCGAATACATCGCGCCGTTTTTCAAATAAATGTATTTTTTCACACGGTCGATATTTCCAACAGTCAACTGCCGCACAACAATAGCTCCCAAACCGTTTCCCAAAAGTATCAGAGGAATTGAAAGAGTGAATGCAAATGCGCCGATCACTCCATCGATCGAAAATGTCGAATCTATAACTTCCAGATAAAGAATTTTGCTGATGTCGGACATTCCACCGCTCATCAATTCTTTTTCTCTTTTTTCGTCATTTTCCTTAAACCCGTGAGTGATAAAAAATGCGGTGGAACCAACTACGGCGCCAAAAGCCATTACCGGATTTATCTTTATCGCAAGCCATACAATCGAGGCCAGAAATATTGAGACGACCGCATAAAACCACACTCCCTGCGAATGGATAAAACGTTCGCCCGGCAATCCAAAATTTTTAGGCTCCAAAAAAAGCCAGTGAAAAAACAGGAAAACAAGGAAAGTGCCTCCGCCGGCAAGCAGTACCGGAGCGGCGTTTTCTATCGCTTCTAGGACGTGTGGATCCCCGCTAAAAGTGGCGGTCAACGCTTCAATCGGTCCCAATCCGGGAATTGATAGCCACACAATAAGCCATGGCAGTGCACCTCTAACAATAAAAACCGCAAATAAAATTCCCCACAATAAAAACCATCTTCGACCCCTTTGGCTCATACCCCCCAAAACTTCCGCATTGATAACGGCATTATCAATACTGCTGATAGTCTCAAACAGCGCCAGTCCGGCAATGGTCAGCATGGCAGAAAAAATGTTCATTTGGAGATATTTTAATTTATGCCCAGCATAAAGATCTTCTTGTGAAATGCAATTAGATTTAGGTAACATCAACCTGCAATTACCGGGGTGTGGCGCAGTTGGCTAGCGCGCAAGCATGGGGTGCTTGAGGCCGCAGGTTCAAGTCCTGTCACCCCGACCAGTAAAAAAGAGCTATATGTCAATTTTCTTTAATCTAATTTCAAAGATATTCCCACTGTATCTTTTTATTCTAATTGGGTACTTTGCGAATAAAAAGCTGGCCGTAACAAAGGATGGCATAGCGAGATTGTTAATTTATGTATTTGCGCCGGCAATAGTTTTTCTTGGAACCATAAATGCGAAAGAGAGCTCTGAACTTTTCCTGATTCCAGTTATTTATTTCGTGGTCGGCGGATTGCTCTGCATTGCCGCCGCAATTATCGCAAGAAAAATTTGGAAAGACGGCACGGAAAAGGTGGCGGCGTTTATAGCCGGGACAGGCAACACGGGATATTTTGGCTTGCCGGTGTGTCTGGCGATCGTGGGGGAAGATGCTCTGGCGATAGTCGCAATGGTTTCCATAGGACTAATTCTTTTTGAAAACATGATCGGTTTTTACGTGGTGGCAAGAGCTTCCTATAGCCCCAGAAAGGCTTTGCAAAAAGTTCTGCATCTTCCATCAATCTATGCTTTTTTAGGGGCATTAATCATCAATTTATTTGATATAACTTTGAACAAGGAGGTTGTTGATTTCTTTTCAATACTGAAAGGCGGATATGTGCCGCTTGGTATGATGATAATCGGACTGGGAATTGCTGAAATAAAACCCAATCATCTGGATTTCAAGTTTGGATTTTTCACTTTATTTAATAAATTTATTGTCTGGCCGATAATTTTTTTGGGAATTATTTATATCGATAAAGCATTTTCCAAGATTTTCAATCAAGTGGTGTATTTAACTTTTATGATCGAATCGATAGTGCCAATAGCATCAAACGCTGTAACGTATGCCACGGAATTGAAAGTGCATCCTCAAAAAGTGGCTTTTGTTGTTGTAATCAGCACGTTAATAGCTTTGGTGTATATTCCCGTTATGGTTACTTTGTTTTTGTAGTTTAGGCTTTATATTTGGGTTTCATGGAATAGGATTTTTGCCGACCGGACTAAATAATAACATCGTGTTTTATCATTTCTCGCGGCCGGGGAGTTTTTCAGCATGTCCTTAGGTTGTCTCTTGCTATTGACATAAATCCGCATTATCATTAACTTGCTGGCATGGAAAAGCCAAAATCACCGATGCTAAGCGTCCTGACTGCAGTTTCAATGCTGGCGCCAGCCTGTACAGAGAGTCAGCCAAGAATGCAGGTTGAGAATAATGCGCTTGAAATTGTGACTGGCATTGTGGCTACGTGTGAAAAAGTGCTTAGTGGAAAATTCATCCATTATGACAGTGGCGCTTTTCCGGTTTTTGGTTCTGCTGATATTAGCGACCTTAATTGGAATAGGCGATGTGCCGTTGCTCCTTTGGATGGTACTGCCGGATATGGGCTGCGTGTTTCTGCTAATAGAACCATGCCAGAGGAGGATGGAGATGAGGCAGCCGGAGCATTTTCAACGTTTGATGCCGAAATGCAAGATGGCAAAATAATACGCGCCCATGCTGCTCCGAATTATTCCTATTCCAATCGCGGCGGTGATGGCCGTCATACCAATATAATTTTTGAACCGGACTTCGTGCGTCCTAATGGTTATCGCGGCTGCAGATTGAATGGTATCCCTACCGATGATCCGGATTTTTGCAGAAGACTTAATCTTGCTGTGCTGGATACTGTTAGCAAGCTACGGACAATGGCTGAAGCTGAGGCGCTCCAAAAATTGCGTGAAACAGAGAAACGATGGCGGAAAATGAATAGATGATTCTGGCTTCTACTTCAGCAAGTCATCAAGCTCGCAGGAGAGCAGAGTCGACTTGTTGAGTAAAATATCCTCTTTCCGGTTGAACTTTTCAGCCGTCATTCTGATAACTTTTGTGGTGATGCTGTCGCCAAGCATAGTCCGATTATTTTTTTTGAAATATGCTTCTGTTTTCTCATAAAATAGAGTCGTATACTGTTTTATTCTATCGCTTAATCCCTCCCCTGTATTGCTATCGACCAACTTGATTATTTGATCGTTTATTTTTGTCGGTAGATCGCCTGCCTGGAATTTGATCCAAAATTTGCCAATTATACAAGCAACTTTTATCGATCCGCCTTCTTTTGTTCCATACCAATAAATAAAGGAAAAATTGTCGGAATCGAACGCCTTATTCACCGCTATACTCTCCAATATTGTGGTGGTGGTGATTTTATAATCATAGAGAAGCCGCAAATAGCTTTCTCTCCAATTTCCAAGCCAATTTTCAATGTAAGTCCGATTCATAAATAATGGTAAAAGATCCTGTTTGAGGTTTTCATCATTTACTTTATTCATCCGTAACGTGAGCTTGTCAAAAAGCGCATGTATATCTTTTGTATCTATATTTTTAGCCATCAGATAATCAAAATCAGGCACCGCTTTTTTACCCATGTACCAAAGGAGGTCATAAATATCACGGCCTTTTTCTTCGTAGATAGCTTTCCCCACGCCGCGAGTGCCGCGGAGAAAAATGGCAGCAATCTTGCTGGCCATAAGCGAACCCATATTGTAGGTTGTGACAACAAAAGAAAGCTGGTCATGGTTTATCGGCCTGCGTTCAGTTACCGTGTTTGGAGCGATAAAATGGTTGAGATCGATTTTTACATGAACCTGTTTCGAGGAATGTCCAAATCTTAATTCCTCACCGAGGTGAAACTTAAGAAGCAATCCTCTGCCGGTAGTTATTTTGATTGTGAGAAAATCAGCTCCGGCACCGTATGTATTTGTGAAGTGATTTTCCATTTCTTTTTTAAATCTTTTCAAAAATTTTACTGTGACGGCATGATGGATTTCAAAATCCAGATCAACCGACATACGGTCAAGCCCATGAATGATACGAAGCGAGGATCCTCCATACATAATCCATTTGCTGTATTCCGGATGGTTATAAATAAAATTGAGAATATGAAACTGCAGCTCCTCCTTGAGAGTGTTGCGGCGCGTTTCCGCATCAACCCCGCCGTAAGCGGTATCTTCTAGTTTTCTTTTGAGTATTTTTGAAATCTGTTCACTCATGAGAGTATTTTTTTAATCATTGTATGAAATTTTGCCCTCTCTTTTTTGTCCATTTCGTCGATATCTATGCGTAATTCTTCAACTAATGTGTTAATTTTTTCGAATGTGATACCGCGAAACTGGTGAGTCTTAAAATATAACAAATCAAATAGTGCTTTTGATGGACAGGCTATGAAAAAATCGAATTTTCCTTTTTCCAAAGTAAAATCCAAAAAAAAATCTTTTTTGATTGACTGGTATGAAAAACTGCCTGCTTTTACCTGATAATTTCTTGTAGATTTAGGCGTGACCGAAGTTATAGAATGAATTGCTTCTGTGGTCAGGTTGTGGTACTGAAGCGCTGCCCACGAACTTACATATGACGGCGTGCGAATGATGTTGGCCAGATAAAAAGAATAGGAAATGTCATCTCTGTTTTTGTCAAAGAAGTCTACAGACACATATAATCCTTTTTTGAGCTGAAAAATTTCGTTATATTTTAAAAAACGACTGATATAAGTATTGATTGTAACATCCTTAAGCCCCAGCTGCTTGCCGAGCTGACGCACTGTATTCTTGCCGAAGTGTGGCAAAAGTTTTAGCTGCTCTAAAAGGTTTTTCTTGCTTTTCATAATTATGACAACAGTGTATCATACGTGGAATTGATGTCAATACGATTACGGTTTCAGTAAACTGCTGCCAAGTAACAATTTTCGCACAAAACTTTTTCAGGCCGTTCCGGCGCATAGGTGGTTTGGATTGATGTGCCGCACTTCATGCACGCGCGCGGCCATAATGTTTGGGGATTGATTCGTTTTTTCCGCGCGTAATGGCGACAATCAACACATTGGCGTGGTAGAGGGATACCCTGTTTTTTATAAAAAGAAAATTCATTCTCAAGAATTTTAAAACTTTTTCCGCATGTTATGCATGTGAAAATTTTTTCTGAAATCGTATCGATGTTTTCTATGGAATCGGAAATTGTGTCCCAGGAAACGGTTTGTTTACCAAATGTGCCCGGCAATTGCTCCTGCCAGCGCATGCCAAATTCAATAACGGTTTTTTTCTCCAGTGGAAACCATTCCTGCGCTATGGTTTCATTGTAGGCAAATGGAGTTAGCCATAAGGGAAAAAATTCGCCCCACTCTCCATTCTTTTTCATGCGTTCAATGATTTTGGGCATCAATGTCTCGTATTCCTCTTTTGAATACTGTTTATTGAGAATACAAAATGATTTTCGCTTTAAACTTATCGAGCCAAAAAGATCATGAGAAGAATGGCAATTTTCGGAGTACCAGATATTTTGCGACTTCCAGCAATATATGCTAAAAGCCGTGCGATAGGAATTGTCCGGAGTGAAAAAATTTCAAATTCTTTACGAAGGCGTTCCCTTGATGACCATAAATCCAGGGCCAATTCTTTTTTCTTTTGGATAAAATCCTCTTTGGAATAGGGTTTATTGAAAATATGATATCGTTTATGCCTTAATCCGGCGGAAAGAATGCAATCCTGACAGTCCTTCAAATCAAAACCAAAAGTGCAATCCGAGCATTCATGGCAGTACATACATTCCTGGCATGAATAGGAGTGTTCACAAAGAATGGACTGATACATCAATTGGGAGTCATTGAGTATATAATTATCTATGCAATCTTTTACAAAATTAATCTGGAATCCGTACATGCAATCCTGCGCATGCCATGAGCCTATAACCAGGTAAGTGTTTTTTCCGTAAGCAAAGTCATATGTGTATTCACAGTTTTCACTTCCGGTGCTGTTATCATTTTGCATGGCAAGTTTTGGAACATCGCGGAGAAGCGCCTGATATTGCGGAAAAAATGGTTTGGAAAAATTAAAGTCGCGGCCGTACTGCAGGGGATCCCATCGATCCGACCACCAGCATGCGTTGCAATAAACATTTGGAGTGTGTGCTGGATCGTGCACGGAAATCATATTTTTTTTGCACAAATTACAGGCGCGCTTGTAATAAAAACGCTCATTGCGGAAAGCCAGCCGGGAGCGAAAACGGCAGCGGGGACAGGTTTTGGGCGGCGGTGAGGGGATTTTTTTATAAAATTCAATGTCGAAATCCTCGATGGGGAAATTATTCCTGCAAGAATTGCAGATGCGAGTTTCCATGCGGGGATTCTATCATGGTTTGACAAGCTCACTATGACAAAATACATGACGCCGTCCTGTTTTAACCTTCTATTATCAAAGGTATGATCAGCGGGCGGCGCTCCAGACGTTCATGGGTGAAACGATCGATTGTCTGGCGGACATATTTTTTGATGTCCTTTCTGTTGGCGCCGGGATTTTTTTCTCTGATTCTTTTATAGGCATCTACGGCAATCCTGATAATTTCCTGGGTGATTTCCTCTGATTCGTGCATGTAAATAAATCCGCGCGTAACCACGTCCGGATCTCTGGTGATGTTTTTCCCCTTTCTGGAAACATACAGCAGAACAACCAGCGCGCCGTTTTGAGACATAATTTCGCGATCCATCTGCACCTGCGACCCGACTTTACCTTCGCCGGAGCCATCTATAAGAATATATTTTGTTTCGGCGACTTCGTCCGATTTATAAATTCTGCCGCGTTCTCCCAAAAGGACATCGCCATTTTTGAGCATGATTATATTGCTTTCCGGAATGCCGCATTTTTCCATGGCAAGTTTGGCCAGCCCCATTCTCATATAATATTCTCCATGAATAGGCACAAGATATTCTGGCTTAATGTAGCTTATCATACGGGCAAGTTCGTCCTGTTTGCCATGCCCGGAAGTGTGCACATCCATTAAATCATTATGGATTACGTCTGCGCCGAGAAGACTCAATTTATTTATGACAGTATGAATTGCGCGCTCATTTCCGACAATCGGAGACGAAGAAAGAATAATTGTATCGCCTTTTTTTACCTGCAAGTGGGGGTGTTCGCCATTGGCTATGCGTGAAAGAGCGGAAACGGCTTCGCCCTGCGATCCCGTAGTCAAAATCAGGCTTTCGTGGTCTGGATTTTTTTTGTACTGGCGCAAATCGTGGATGTATCCTTTTTTGGCATCGATGTATCCAAGCCTCATGGCTATGTCTATATTTTCGCGCATACTGCGGCCGCCGACATAAACTTTGCGGTTATTTTTTATGGCTGAATCAATGATGATCTGGATGCGTCCGATCTGGCTGGAAAAAGAAGCGATAATTATTCTTCCTTTGGTTTTGCCGATAATGGAATCAAGGACTTCACCCACCTTGGCCTCGGAAGCAGAATGGCCAGGTTTAAGGGCGTTTGTGGATTCACAAAAAAGCGCGAGAACATTTTGTTCGCCAAGTTTTTCAATTTTTGCAAGATCGGCCGGGGCTTGATTTCGCGGAGGAGTAGCATCAAATTTAAAGTCGCCCGTGTCGATGATTTTTCCTATCGGCGTGTCGACAACAATGCCAACGGCATCAGGGATTGAATGATTTACCCTGAAAAAATTTATGAGAAAATTTCCGAGACGTATTGGAACATCAGGATTAATCGTATGAAGTTTCGCCGTTTTTTGTTGGTTGAATTCTTCACAGCGTTTTGTGATAAGGCCGATTGTTAGCTTTGTCCCATACACAGGGGGGAAATCCAGTTTTGGGAGAATGTATGGAATACCGCCGATGTGATCAAGGTGGCCGTGAGTGATAACCACGCCGCGGATGCGATGGCGGTTGTTTTCGAGATAAGTTATGTCCGGAATTACATAATCAATGCCGAGAAGATCCTCGCTTGGAAATTCCAGACCCATATCGATGATAATGATGTCGTTTTCATATTCGACCAGCATCATGTTTTTGCCGACTTCATCCAGACCGCCGAGCGGGATAATTTTCACTTTGCCTTTAATGATCGGGGTGGGCTTTGGCTGCGGAGCCGGCTGTGCTGTCTGCTTTGCCGGATGAGACTGTCTTTTGAAATGCTGCCCGCGACCGTGTTGAGCCCTCTTGGCATGCTGCTGTCCGTGGGGATGCTGTCCGTGGGGATGCTGCTGTCCGTGGGGATGCTGTCCCTGGTGGTGTCCTTGAGAACGTTGCTGTCCCTGAGGACGGTGTTCACCGTGATGGGATTTATTGGCCGGATGGGACGGTTGCTGTTTATCGTCCTGCTGAGGAGAGCCTGTCTTTGCAGGGACAGATTTTTGCGCGGACTGCTGTTTTGAAAAAACCTGTTTCGGCTGTTGCCGATTGTTTTGGGGAAAATTTGTCTTCGCCGGAGATTTGAAGTTCTGATTTTTTGAATCAGAATTCTTGCCAAATAATCCTGAAAACCATTTATCTAATTCATCCATTTTTCTTCTATTTTACAAAATATAAATAATCTTTGATCGCTTCCCAATCTTCGATTTTTTTCATTGTAACACATCGGAGGCCCATATGCTATACTTTTCTCATGGATGAGCGGAGCAAAATTGCAATTCTTGGCTTTGGACTTGAGGGAAAAGCGATTTTGGAATATCTCCAAAAACATCATTATCCGGAGATTACAGTCTGTGACCGGAATGAAAAATTGAAGAATGAGATGCCTGGCGGCGCGTCTGTCCAACTGGGAAAACAATATCTGGACGGGCTGGATAAGTTCGAGGTGATTTTCAGAAGTCCCGGAATTCCTTTTTTGACGCCGCAAATCCAGGCAGCAAAACTTGCCGGCGCAGAGGTGACAAGTGTGATCGGATTTTTTATGGACCAATGTCCATGTCCGGTTGTGGGAGTAACGGGTACAAAGGGCAAGGGGACTACCTCCAGCCTGATTTATGAAATGCTGAAGCAGTCTGGAAGACAGGCCGGGGTTGATGTTTTTCTTGGCGGAAATATTGGCAGGCCGCCGATAGAATTCCTCGATCAACTTAATGCCAACTGCATTGTGGTTTTGGAGCTTTCCAGCTTTCAGCTTCAGGATATGAAAAAAAGTCCGCACTATGCCGTGCTGCTGAATACCACCACCGACCATCTGGATTATCATGCAGACCGCGATGAATATCTGCGCGCAAAAGAATCGCTGCTGGCACATCAGCATAAAGACTGCGTGGCTGTCCTTAATAAAGATTATGAATACAGCAAATATTACAAGCCGCTGGTGAAAGGGAAATTGTATTGGACGAGCATCAAAGAAAAGATGGATGGGGCTTATGTAAGCGATGATCGGCTTTTTGTCGGCAAGGAAAAAATTTGCGATAAAAATGAAATTGCGCTTGTCGGCGCTCATAATATCGAGAATATTCTGATGGCTGCGGTTATTGCAAAAGAGCTTGGAGCGGATATAAAAAATATTTCAGAAGTCGTGACTACGTTTAAAAATCTGCCGCATCGATTGCAGTTTGTGAGAGAGTTGCGCGGAGTAAAATATTTCAATGATTCTTATTCCACCACTCCGGAAACTTCGATGGCGGCAGTGGATTCTTTCGATGTGCCGACAATATTGATTGCCGGAGGCTATGATAAGGGGCTGGATTATGGGCGGTGGGCGGAGAAAATTCTGACAAAAAAATCTTTGAGGACTGTTATTTTGCTGGGGCAGACTACGGATAAAATGGAGAAGGCTTTGATTGAGGCGGAGGAAAAATTGAGTACGTCCGGTTTTGCGCCGACAAAAGTTTTAAGAAGAAAAAAGCTGGAAGAGGCGGTGGTGGAAGCTTATGCGGAAGCGGAGGAAGGCGGGGTCGTGGTGATGTCGCCGGGTGCGGCGAGCTTTGATATGTTTGAGAATTATAAGGAAAGGGGAAATGAGTTTATCGCGCATGTGAGGAAATTAAAATAGGACTTTTAAAAATTGTTGCACTGCTGCGTCAACTGCGCCAATTTTTGCTTTCGCCGTACCAGTAAGTACGACTCAAACAAAAATGGCTTGTTTCCTTGCATTGCAACAATTTTTAAAGGTCATTAGGGGACCTCTGAAAAACTTACGACCTACTGCAATTTTCAGAATTTGGCTGCAAATGATTCACTCAAGCTCGCTCGGAAAGTGTCGCTCTCGCAAGCCTCAAACAATAATTTTCAACTCGCTCGTCGTATATTGATGCACAATTTCTGCCAAGCCTATTTACTTCAAAATTTTCCTCATGGAATCAACTCCACAACATCCATATTGGTGAGGTCGATGCCGGATTCTATGGATTCGTAAGTTACATTTAAGTCGGCGCGGGGGCCGAGGTATTCTTCCAAATTGCCTTTTTTGAATTTAATGATGCGTGCGATCATGTCGGCCATCTGGTTGCGCTTAAGGTCGGCGTGAAATTCTTTAATATCAAATGGAATCAAATTATCTTTTGAGGCGCGGCGGACGATCGGGCGGTACCAGATTTCACTTTCATCGGCGTAAGCGATCCCAAAGGCCTGAAGGGTAATTTTGAGACTCTCCGAAAAAGTTACAGGCTGGGCGGGTTTAAAAAGTTTTCCATTTTCATAGCCCTCGATCCAGCCCTTGTCTTTGCCGTAGCATACATATTTTGTATACCAAACAGTGGTTGGCACATCATTGAAACAACGTTTGTTTTTGTAGGCGTCAAAAAGGTCGGAAGGCCAATTGAAATAGCGGCCGGCGCCCGCGGCGATAATTTTTAGCATTTCAGCGCGGTTGAGAGTGTTGACCGGTTTGAAAGTACCGTCTGGATATCCGTTGATAATACCTTCGGAAACGAGAAATTCGATGCCGCCTTTATAGCGTTCTTCTACCGGCACGTCGGCAAAATCCGCTAAAACCGACGCCGCAGGAAGGATTGTCAGCAGAAACATGGCCAAAGCTGTGGGTGTTTTTATTTTCATGAACTTTTAGTATTCCTCTGTATAATACCAAGTTTCTCCCGTTATTGTTACCGCAAGGGGAAGGATTTTTGTTTTGCAAAAATCTGTCGCGCGAGCTTGACTCAATTGAAATATAGTTGTTTAATGTAGCACTATGCTATTGGACAGACGTGAATTATTTGAAGGGTTAGCCGTAAGAAACGGCTCGGAAATCAAACAACAGCCTGAATCTGTTGATGAGACAATGCCTGTTTTAGTCATAAAAAGACGCACCGCTTTGCTTGCCGGTGCTGCGTTTTTGCTGGAGACCGCTTGCGCGCCGGTGGTAAGCCAAAACGTTGCACCCAGCCACACCGGCAGAGAGTCAGGGCATAAATTTACCGAAGAACAGAAAAAACTGCTCCTTGAAATTGAAGAGAAAACAAAAGCTTTTGGTACGGCCTATAATGCCTTCCTGAAAGAATTCGAAGGTGTTAATCTCGACATCCTTAGCATTGAAAATACGGATAGTTTGTATCATCGAGCCATTGATCAATGGGGTATTATTCGAAAAATGGAAAAAGGCCTGAAGGAATTATTTGAAAAAGGAATATCCAGCGTGGAATTAAATAATCATTTTTTATCAGAATTACAAAGATTACTGATGATGGCACCGGCTTCCAGTGATGAACGCAGTAAAAAATTGATGCTGATAAAGCAACGGTTTAATATGCGGTTTGCGTTTTTTATAGGCGATATGAATGACGATAATCTTGAATATACGCAAAGCTTTCCCAATGTTTCCGTGATAATGCTGTCGGCCGACTGGTGCAAAGAATGTGAGGACAGCATGAATGCATTCGCAATGCTTAAGGTTGAATACATGCGTGATAATGTTACTAATTTTACAAGGCTTAGAGTCCAGGACGGCGACCGAAATGATTTGAATCCCGAATGTCTGCGATGGATAGAGGCAAATAAAGACGATGGAACACTTGTTAAGCGGATACCTCAATATATTGTCGTGCATAACGGAAACTTTGTAGGTTCAATTGCCGGGGCCATACATGACAAAGAACTGCTGCTGTCAGCCGTGATTGAAGTGCTTGATCATTACCGCGGGAGTCTTCGACAACGATATGAAACTCCAGGTAAGGAAATTTAAAAGATTCCGGTTGATGGTGACGTGAAAATTCCGATGAAAAATTTGCGCATAATTCAATTTTTTTATTTTATATATTGCTCCATATTCGCTAAAAAATCCGCAACAGGGACAATCTGAATATTTCCTTCCCACAACTTTCGTGTACCGCCATAAAGAATCAGGCCTTTGGCCTGTGGATAATCTTTAAGGAAAATTTTCAGGTTTTTTAAATGATGGTATAGTATTTTTGAAGTACGTTTAATTTCCATACCAAAAAATCCTTTGGAGCCGTGAAGCACAAAGTCCACCTCATTTCCCGTCTGAGTTTTCCAAAAAGACAGCTTATAATTCCAGCCGTGATAATCATTCATGGCAATCAATTCCTGAAGCACCAATGATTCCAATGCTATGCCTTCAATTTCCTCGGGTGCGTCCAGAGGCCCGCTTGGGCGAAGTGTCCGATATACTCCGACATCGAAAAAATAAAATTTGGAGTGGGCAAGAAGTCGCCGTTTGGCGCGTTTGGAAAAAAGGGGGAGTTTGCGGGCAATCATCAGATATTCCAAAATGGAGAAATAATTTTCCACTGATTTGCGGTGTACTGCACATTCCCGAGCTACTTCGGAAACATTCAAAATTGACCCCTGGGAAAAACTGGCCGCCTCTAAAAAACGTGAAAATGCTCCGAGATTCCGGGTTACTCCTTCCTGCTGAATTTCCTGCTCCAAATAGGTCATGACGTAGGATTCCAGATATTTTTTAGGATTATTCTCGTTGAAAGTGGAGGGAAGATGGCCAAACGCAAGACTGTGTTTGAGTGAAAAATCGCGACCAAGTTCTGCTGCCGTAAGAGGATAAAGGTGAAATGTAAGCGCCCGGCCGGCAAGTAAATTGGTTCCGCGGTGGTAAAGTTTCCTTGCGCTGGAGCCGGTTAAAATAAATTTTAATTTTTGTTTTTCGATAAGACGGTGAATTTCATTCAATAAAGCCGGTACCCGCTGGACTTCGTCAATTATGATGTAATTTTTAAAATCCGGCGGAATTAACTGTTCTATACGGGATGGGTTTGCAAGGAGATCATTGAATAGTTCCGCTTCCAGGAGGTCGACGTAGACCGCTTTGGGGAAATTTGTTTTGAGCCAGGTGGTCTTTCCTGTACCGCGCGGACCAAAAAGGAAGAAACTTTTTTTAGAAGGGGGCCTTATAATTCTGGAGTACATAACTCCGTTTTACATAGTTTTTTGGAGTTTTCAAGGAAAAAGATTATCACCAGAATTCTAATTTTTCGCAGACAAGCCAATTAAAGTGTTTGATTTTCTTGTGGTTTCCGTGCTGTTTCATAAGACCGTGATAGCTGGAAATATTGCCGATAGGAATTCCTGCACGTTTGCCTGGAACGGACATAAAGCTATAAATTATCTCTTTGAGCAAATTAAAACTTGTACTATCTTTGATTTTGCGTGAAAGAATTTTAAGCAAAATTTCTTGATTAACATTGTCAAAAAACTTTTTTATATCACATTTCCATGTGCTAAAAAATGGCTTACTGTAGCCATTTTTCGAGAGAGAGATATGGCTTAAGCAAGCCATTGATTCGCTCTATAGCGCCGAGCAATCCCTTCTCTTTGCGGCAAGACCATGCATCGTAGATAAGTGTTTTGTCATAAATTTTGTTAAGCCAATCGTAAATAAGTCTGTGTATCACGCGGTCACGAACTTTTGCGACCGAGATTTCCCGTCGTTTATTATCGCAGACAATAAATTTTCTGTAATTACCATGACTATAATTACCGGTTTGCAAATCATGAAAAAGGTCATAAAGATTTCTTTCCAGATTGTATTGAAAATCATGCATTTCAAATGTGAAATGTTTCCCTTTTTTGAAAGTAAACCAGCTTTTCCAAATATTATTTAACCCCAGATCTATGGATTCATTACCCATTATCAATAAAACTTATGATGCTTATAAGGGCATTATAGACCTTAACAACACGTTGAAAAAGCGTTGGAGGTTTTCACTTGGGTTAAGCCTGGAAAATTCAATCTTGGATCTTATGGAAACCCTGGTGCTTGCAAAAAGCGCTCCAAAGCCATTAAAGGCCGGATACTTGTTAAAAGCCGTAGGAAAACTGGAAATAACCACGTTGAAATTGCGGTTGCTGCTGGAATTGAAACTTGCAAATGAAACAAAACTTTTCCAGCTCCAAGCATTGCTTGCCGAAATCGGCAGAATGCTTGGAGGCTGGTTAAGATCGGTCCAAAGCACATAAACTCTTACCGAGCTGCGAAGACGAAGGTTATCATTGATATTATCAGGATTATCATTGTTCAAGTTCACCTGATCATTGTTCCAATTACCGTTCGCCACAAGAGAGGTCATGACCAGGCTTTTTCCGGAAAACAAGGTCAGCCGCAGCCGGCCTGCCTGCATTGGTTTGCTTTTTTCAACTCTCTTTATAGAGTTAAGCCTGGCTCAATCGTGAGGGTAGATGTGCTTATTTCAATTCTTTTCCCAAAGCTTCTTTTTGAATGCAAAGCTTTTTTATTGAGATCAGAACCTGTGGCAGCCCGCGGTTTGAATTATCAGAACTCGGGTTGCTATTCGCCACGCAGTGCCAGGATAGTTTTTTGTGATTAAAAGTAAAGACAAAAGGCCCGCACAAGGCGGGCCTGAAGAAAAATAAAATTTAAATATTAAATTTGTGGCACATCTACCCCCACCGAGCCGCGAAGACGAAGGCGAGCATTGATATCAGCAGGAGAAGCACTGCCCAAGCGCACCCGAGCATAGTCCCAAACACCGTACGCCACAAGAGAGGATTCTGTCAAATTCTCGGCATTTAATACAGTGAAGAAATCTTTATCTACAGGCTTACCGGCGACCAAACTTCTCATCATTAATGTCAAATAAGCATCAGCTCCTTCCAGGGCTTTCAATCCCTGATTTTTAAGTTTCTTTAACCAGGCTTTAGTCATTTGAAAATTTGTTTTGCTGCCATTGTTGATTGCGGGATCTTTTTGGACATTCTGGGTGCCTTCTACAATTAATACTTTCCATTTATTTTCTGGGCTGTTTTTTCCTCCGTTCCAGAGATTATCATCGTGCATATTATAAATAGCTGTATCATATTTCTGTCCTGGCACTTTATGATTATCGATTGCCTCAACTTTTGATTGACGGGAAACAGGTGAAACTAAAAGGATCGTGGGCTCTTCCAGTTTCGATGCCTTTGCAAGAACTTCCGGGGTCAAACCCTGTTTAATTTGTTGCCATGTTGGCATGCCATCGAGAGGGATTTCGTATCTTTCCAATGTGGCTTGCATAATGGGATATTGGCTTTCGAGATCGGCTAAAAGCTCAGCGTTTTCCGGAGATAAATCCGAGCTATTTGTTGGATTGACCGGTGCTAATTCATTCATTACTCTTTCTGTTGTATAGCCCGCCAATTCCAATAATCTGGCTTTAACAGCAATGACATTTTCTTCCCTGGAGTCGGTTTCTCTATAAGCTAATTGATCAGCAGAAACTCCTTCGCGGACCACTCTCTGGGTAAGACCTGTAATTTTGTCTGATTCCGGCCTGCGTCTTTCGTATCTCTGTGTTTCCATAAAAGATATTTTTAAAATTTAAGGTATTAGTGTATGCTGCTATTGGATTTTGTCAATTGGGATTTCTTCTTTTATATCCTTCTTCAAAAGACCCAAAAGATTCCGGTTGATAGTTTTGGTGAGAAAAAGCATGATGCCGTAGATGACCATGCCAATCACAATGAGCAGGAGCACGCTCCAATTCTGGAGAAATCTGTAAGTGATCGGCTGGAGTAAATAAATTGCAGCGCCCATGACCAGTGCGGAAAAAATTATTTTGATGAAATTTTTGAAATTTACTGAAAAGGAGAGATATTTTTTAGCGAATAAAAAGACGCCGGCGAGAATGATAAATTCCGTAATCACACTTGTAACTGCGGCGCCGCGGAAACCGTACTCCGGCACAAAAATTATGTTGCTCACAATTTTGACAGCCACCGCGATACCGCTGACATACAGCAATTTTGCCTGTTTATTGACGGCAATGAGAATAAATGAAAACAGCACATTCAAAAACTGACAAAGCAGCGCGAAGATTAAAATCTGGAAAGCGATGTCGGAGCCGTAAAAACCTTCGTTTATGCGGCTCAAAAATTCCGGCGTGGAAAAAATAAAAACAATCGGGAAAGCGAGGATCACGCCGCCCACCACCATCGGCACGGACATTGCCGCCAGAAAATCGAAAGAATAACTGATAATGTCGCGGTATTTTTGGTTTTTTTCCCTGATGGCTTTGGTGAGGACGGGGAGCACAGAATTCATAAAATAAAGCGGCAGGATGGAAAATTGCTCCAGCATTTTCATTGCCATTCCGTAAATTCCGGCTTCTTCCTGCCCGCGAATATTGTAAATAAAAAGAGAATCGATGCGGAAATAAATTGTGTTGAGAATAAGGGCGAGGCCGTACGGTACTGATTTCACAAGAACTGACTTCCAAAAATCAAAATCAAAGCGAAAATCCAAAGGAGTGATTTTGCGGACATAATGATCTGTCGCAATCACCATGATAAAATTGCCGAGCACGCCGGCAAAAAGCAGCATGTAAAAGCCGGTTTCGCTGTCGTCAGGGAATCCGAAAAAAACAATGTAGAGCATCGCGCCGATGGAAACAACTTTACCGATCACTGTTGTAATGGAAGAGATATGCATTTTTAGTTTGGCCTGCAGGACGCTGGTGGTGGTTCCGTTGAGGATTGTGAGGAAAGTGCTGATTGAGGCTATGGCTACACCGAGCGGGACTTTGGTATTGCCGTATTTAGGGTTGAGAAAAGCGGCAATGACGGCCAAAGCCATGGTGATAAAAACAAGGATTGTGCGGAGAGAAAGAATGTTGCCGATGATTTTTGGGATGTCTTCTTCCCTGTGGGACATTTCGCGGACGGCGATGGTAAAAAGCCCGAGGTCGGCGGCAATTCCAAAAAAGGCGAGAAATTCGTAAACCTGATTGTAATCGCCATAGCCTTTTGCGCCGAGATATTGAGTGGTGATTTTGATGACAGATAGCCCCAGGATTGCCACGAGAAATTTGCCGATGATCTGGGAGACAGTGTTGGAAAGAATTTTTCGCGCTGTGGACAAGGCGGTTGTTGTTAGCTGTTATTTTCTCATGAAATGTTCTACTACATTTTCGGTAGTGATGCATTCAAAATTGGCATGTGGATATGCTGTTTTGAATGAGATTGGCGATACCGTGGCTGTCCTCCATTTGCATTCATAGGCAAATATCTCCCTGCCGGCATTGGCCGATTCAATGAAATCTATTTCCGCCCCCTGTCTATTTCTCCAAAAATGTATTTCTTTTGAACTTATGCCATAGGCCAATTCTTTTATTTTTTCAGCAATGAAAAAATTTTCAAACATCGCCCCCTTGTCCGGTCTAAGATATATCGGGTCGCTGTTGCCTATTAGAGCGTTCCTTATACCTACATCATAAAAAAATATTTTGTGGCTCTTGTTAACTTCTTTCGTTTTGTTGGTATACAGGGGAGTTAAGCGGAAGATAATAAAAGCCTGCTCAAGCAGATTGATATAGCCATATATCGTATTCCTGCTTACTCCGACTTCTTTTGCAAGCTCGGTATACGAAATCTCGCTGCCTATTCTCAGAGCAAGAAGTTTTACCAATTTTTCAAATGCGAATGAGTTGCGGATGTCTCCAAATAAAAATAAATCTTTAAACAGATAATCTGCCGCCAGCTCTTTGATAAGAATTGTTTTTTCTTCTCTGGATACGGCATTTACTATTGCCGGATACATGCCAAATGTCATGTAAGAATCGAGATTTTTGCCCGCTGTTATTTTTCCATACGCATCAACTATTTCTTTGATTGAAAGTGGGTACAGACAAAATTTCCGATTTCTACCGGTTAGTGGCTCATTTAACTTATTGGCCAATTCAAAAGAAGATGATCCGCTGGCGATTACCTTTGCTTGTTTTACATTATCCGCAATCAGTTTGAGAGTGACGCCAATGTCTTTTACCCTTTGAGCCTCATCAATAACCACTAATTCGTAGCCGGATACAAGCTCCGAAAGTTCCTTGGCCGATTGATGCTCAAGCAGCATGGCATCCCTTGGATCATCTCCTTGCAAATATAGCGTGTGGGAAAATTTGGCCAAAATCGACTTTATCAAAGTAGTTTTACCCACCTGTCTGGCGCCATAAAGTACCAATATGGGCTTTTTACCTATATTTTTGTACAGTTGATCGAAAATTATCCTCCTATAATTCATGAGTGTAGTATACTATATATATATCTAAAATGACAAGTATACTCTCGAAAAATATGCTGGAAAATGCGTGATCCTGAATGTACAGTACATCTTATGCATGAAATGAAAGCAAAATTGGAGGAGATACAGACGCTGATCGACCAGGGGTTGAAAAAAGTCGATTTGTCGGCCAAGCAAACGGAGCTTTTGGCGTTGAATGAAGATATGCAGCGGCCGGATTTTTGGAATGACAAGGATAATGCCGCGGAGGTTAGCCAGCGCGCTGCAAATATAGTCAAACTGACTGAAATTTGGAATAAAATGAAAGGGGAATGCGAGGAACTCCTTGGGCTCTTGCCCGGAATTTCCGCGGAAGATGACCCTAAAGGCGCGGCGGAATTTAGGGAAATGGTCGCGCGGTTGGAAAAAAACTGGCGCAAGCTGGAAATTTCCACTTTTTTGAGCGGGAAATATGATGAAAATAATGCGATTGTTTCAATACATGCTGGGACCGGAGGGACGGACGCGCAGGATTTTGGGGAAATGCTGCTGAGGATGTATTTGCGTTATGCGGAAAGAATGGAATTTGAATCGGCAATATTCGATAAATCGGCCGGCGAAGAAGCGGGGATAAAAAGTGTGACCTTTATTGTGAAAGGGCAGTTTGCCTATGGATATTTGAAAGGTGAAGCTGGGGTACACCGGCTTGTGCGGCTTTCGCCTTTTAATTCCAAGAATACAAGAGAAACGTCGTTTGTTCTGGTGGAAGTTTTGCCGGAAATCCACTGGTCAAAGGATGTGGCGATTGATGAAAAAGAGCTAAGGATAGATGTTTTCAGGTCGAGCGGGCCTGGCGGACAAAATGTAAATAAAACTTCTTCCGCTGTGAGAATCACACATTTGCCGACCGGCATTGTGGCGCAATCACAAAATGAAAGGAGCCAGTTGCAGAATAGGGAGCAGGCCATGAAACTATTGCATGCAAAACTTGCAAATCTGATGGAAAAGCAGCAGGCAAAAGAGCTGTCGGAATTGCGCGGCGAAAAAATGGAGACGAGTTTTGGGAGCCAGATAAGGTCGTACGTTTTGCATCCTTATAAAATGGTGAAAGATCACCGGTCGGGATATGAGGAATCGAATCCGGACGCGGTGCTGGATGGGGAGCTGGATGGATTTATCGAGGCAGAGCTAAAGAAGGTGGCCTGAGGAACCTCTGACGGAGGCGAAGAAGGTTAGAAAAATATATGTGTTTAAGAATAGTAATGGATAAAAAATAATATCGTAATATAAATATTCGTAGCCGTAGTTGGTAAATATTGCCATTCCGGTTCCTAAAATACCTATCATAATTAAAATAACTGTATATTGCCTACTCTTGAAGATTAGTTTCAAAGATAATGTATCCGAAAGTTTTTCCGAATAAGTAAAATCGATAATTCTATTATAAATTCTTAAAAGAATAATGATTAATATTATAGTAAAAATGACTGATAATGCCATGAAATATGGTGTTACTTCAATTCCTTGTTGAAAATTAAATAAATCATGTATTTGTTCAAAAAAATAAAAAAATTCAAAAAATGCAACAATAATAAATAGAAATCCCGTGAAAAAGCTTATGCGTAAAAGAACCCACTTGTTCATAATTTTTCTCTGAGTTTAATTGTGATTGGAAAATTATTGATTACACCCAATTCTTCCGAAAGGTTGGCGAAATTGACGATTAAAGCGTCCAGGCTTTTATATTTTTTAGGGTTGAAATCATAAAAATCGTTAAGTTTAATGTCCGCCTCCATAGAACCGTCCTGTAATGTGAATGTCTCAAATTCTATCTCCTTAAGCCCGTGAATAGCGGTTTTGAGATCCTTATCCCTATTGAAAATTACTTCCGTTTCAGGGGTACTTCCTAGTTTTATTACACCTTTTTCCCGTCCATTATTTATTTCATTTTTAACCAACGATAAAATTTTTTCGTAAGCATTTTTTTCATCTTTTTTGATTTTGTTGATTAAAGGATGATCGTAATCAAATATCAAAGGTTTTGGATCTTTTTTTAAAGAATGAAACAAAAATTTACTTGTATATTTTTTCTTCATTAACAATATCGTACCGATTCTCCATAAATGATATGAATATTCTTGGAGCGAGAACTCGCGATAATCTATTTTGCGTAAAAATTGTTTTTTACTATTGAAACACTCTATATTTAATACTTTCAGTGTTGGAGATTGGTCATACCAGAGCTCGACTGTGTTTTCGAATTCTTGCAAAACGTCGTATTTCAATTGTAGTTCTTTATTATTTCCCTTCATCTGGTCTCCGGAAAAGTAGTAATTTTGATATTTTTTGGAAGTTGGAGCGATAGTGTTTTTAATAGTTTTTCCATTCACAACAATCTTTAAATTATCGCTGTCTGTTCCATGTTTCTGGATTGCACTCAGACAATTTATATTTAATTCAATTTTTTTGGCCCATTTCATGAAAAATATCAGACCAATCCATGGTATTCCGTTTCTATTGGTGTTGATGGTGCTTGCAGGATGTAAATCTTTAATATTAAATTTTTCGTCTGCACCCAGCTGAAATACTTCCAGTTTTTTAATTTTTGGCTTTCCATCAGCATAAAATCTTATTTGATGTTTTCTTTTTTCATCGAACCGCAATAATTTTTCCAAGTCTTCATCTAATTCTATGAAAAAATAGTTGGTTTTCTCGTTACCCATGAGGCTTGCTCCATTCCAGGCAGCAGTAACGTTAAAACCCCGATAATTTTCTTTTTCGGCATAAGCTTTCACTCTGCCAAATTCATAACCATTAAGAGATATTCTCAAATCATCATCATCTCTATTGTTCTGTTTACCATTTTTGCAGGAAGCGGTGATTGCGATGACATATGCACCATTTTTTGGAACTTTAAATAGGGTTTCGGCTTCTTTCCATTCATAATGATCGCCACCCGGAGCATCTGGATAATTTTCTTTTTTGAAGATTGTTTTCATACTGGCATGATAAATATCCGTGTTGACAGTGTCAACATATTTTTCTAGACTGGCGGTATAAATTATTCATATGGCTTACATTCATGTAAGAATCGACGATAAACTGAAGATGTCTGCTTCCAAGGTATTCAAATCTCTTGGTTTAGATATCAGCAGTGCGGTAAAACTTTTTTTGCAGCAGGTGGTTATAACAAAATCAATTCCATTTAGACTATACGCAAAAGATAATCCTGTTATTAAAAAGATGGCTTTAAAGAGACGAAAATTATAATTTATGCAGATTTAATATTGAATGTTAAATCTGCACATAGCTGGTGGAGAAAAAATTTGAATTAAAAAAAATGTTATCGTGCAGCCATGGCATCAGGTTCAATGGTGAAAATATCATGGTAAAATACGGTAAATTTATCTATTATTTGGATCATGGCGAAACTGAAAATCATTACAGGCGAGGGTAATCGAATTTTGCGGGCGAGGTCGAAGGAGGTGGTGAAATTCGATAAAGATTTGCAGAAATTTGCGAAGGATTTGATAGATACGATGAAGGCGGCAAAGGGGCTTGGGATCGCGGCGCCGCAGGTTGGGAAAAATGTGCGGATTTTTATTGCTACTCTTGGGTATAAAACGGGAAGGGGAAAGGCTACAACCGAACGATGTTCAGTTGTAGCTATGGTAAATCCGGTGATTGTGTCGCATGGCGCGGATACGGAGATTGATGAGGAGGGGTGCCTGAGTCTGCCCGGGCAATATGGAAAAGTGGAAAGATTTTTGGAGGTGAAGATTAAATTTTTTGATCTGGAAGGCCAGAAGCAGGTTTTGGAATTGAACGGCCTGGATGCGCGAGTAGTGCAGCATGAGCTGGATCACATCAACGGGGTGTTGTTTGTAGACAGGATAAAGGAGATGGAGCATTTTCAAACTGGCTTATTGAAACAGATGAATAAGATTTGAGATAGGATTTTGATTCAAGCGCAATAATGTCCTGATTCCCCCGATTTATAATAAAATCCAATTCATGCTGTTTTTTGTCGCGCCAAAAATTGATACCATATCCCTTTTTCATCATCTCCATTGCGAGCCCGTTTTCCAGCAAAGCTCCGGCATCCGGACGATCTGAAAATTTCCGAAAATCATCAATCGTCGCATTGCGAAGACCAGTGTCAAAAAAATAGACCTTTGGATTTTTGACTATTTCGGTACGTTTATTTTTATAAAAAGGCCTGATAAATCGGCAAACATACGTTTTCTCTAAAAAATTGAGAATTTTCTTGATGGTCGGAAATGAAAATCCGCAAAGCCTTCCAAGTTCTTCATACTCAATCAAATTTCCCACCTGTAGGGAAAGGGCTTTTAAAAGAGCCTGTAACTTATAATCATCAATAAGCCCGAGAACATCCCGTACCTCCCTAAGAAAATACGTATTATAAATGTTTTGCAGCAGCTGTTCTTTTCTTTCAAAACTTTCTTCCGTTACTACTCTGGGATATCCGCCAAACCGGATGTATTCTTCATAATGTCCAGTAAGTTTTTTATGAACCGGAGAAGGAATTGATTGTATGGATTTGCCTGTTTTTTTCTGCTTTTTGTATCGCTCCAGGACATTGAGCATCGAGTGGTCTTTTGCTCTCAGCCATTCTTCAAAATCAAATGGAGAAAGTTCGAAAACAACGATTCTGCCCACCAGATATTTCACAGCATGAACCGTGATTTCGAGGGCTGAAGATCCGGAAATAATGATTTTGATTTTTTCCCTGTCATAAATATACTTCAAAATTTTTCCTCCGTGCTTTGCGTACTGAAATTCATCAATAAAAAGATATCGATTGCCTTTTACATGAGCTGATATAAAATCGTCGGGAGCCTGCTCAAAGAGAGCAAGCGTTTTTTTATCCTCAAAAGAAAGTGAAATAGCCTTAGGAAGTTTCGCAATAAGATGATTGATCATTGTTGTTTTACCGCATTGGCGTGCCCCCAAAATAGCAATAATTTCCGGTGCATCCAGGAATTTATGAATGGATAGCTCGAGTTTTCTGGGTATATATGTCGCCATGCTTATTGGTACTAAAATTGAAAGCTGGTTTAATTCTAGCACTATCGGTGTTTTTGTTCAAGAAAACACTTCCTTCTTCTGAAGTTTATGCCAATTTTTTGTTTTTACTGGAATTTACACTTGTTGTTTTAATATTATTTTATCTTTTTGTAAAGCCGGTAGAGGCGGTAGAGATTTTTTTTGAATGGGTATTCAAGGGGTTTGGTGTAAGAAATTTCCCGGCCGCCGAATTTGCGCTTGAAGTCGGTGACGCCAGACCAGGGATGAGGTTTGCCGGAAGGAACAGTGGAATTGAAATTTTGCGCAGCAAAATTTCCGGGAGAGATGCCGAAAAAGTCGTATTTTGTGATGGTGGCGTGAGATCCTGAAACAAGTTCAGGATGACACGATTCAGGATGACACGATTCAGGATGACACGATTCAGGATGACACGATTCAGGATGACACGATTCAGGATGACACGATTCAGGATGACATATGATGTTTTTTGCATCCTTTATTATTTCCCAGTGCAATAAATAGGGAGCCATTAGTTCGCGGTGGTCGTTGCCGGAAGCGCCAAAATAATATGTTGCCGTATCTTTAAAGTAAGTAACGATTGCTCCGGCTAAAATTTCTCCGTTAAATTTGGCGAGATAAAGGCGGGCAAGATTTTCCCTGGAAAGAGTTTCAAACATCGCGCGATAATAATTCTCATCATGGACAGCGAATTTATCCCTATCAGCGGTTTTTTTTAACAGTCCATAAAATTCTTCGATATCGACGGATTGCTCCACCGTTACGCCTTTTTTTTCGGCGAGACGGATATTGTAACGGCCTTTTGGCTTCATTTGAGCAAGTAATTCTTCTTCTGATTTCGTTAGATCAAGAATCAGGGTGTGCTCCGGCTGGAAGCCGTGGGATACTTCGTGAAAACCGAGATGCTGAAACGAGTTCAGCATGACACGGACTGTCGCTTCGATCGCAACTGGCGGGTCAATTCTGAGAAAAATCGCATTCTCTTCTTTGGCAATTTCCTTAATTTTTTCAACGAGAAGTGCGAAATGTGAGGATGCGATTTTCGCTTCGTGAAAATCTGAAAGAAGCGGCCCGCGGGAGGCATATAGCCAGCAATATCCCTTTGGCAGACGATGGCGGATGAGCAAAGTACCGCCGACAATTTTTCCATTATCAAAAAGAGCGACTATCCAATATTTCCCCCTTGAAGGAATTTTTTCCTGAAAATGTCCCCATGCCGGCGTCTGATGGATAGTGGCGAGGGGGTGGGTTTCAATAAATTCATTCCAAAGATTTTCCTCAGATTGATCGAGAATTTTGGCCTGCATTGGCTGGAGTTTACCTGATTGGCCGGTCAAATTCTAGTCTCCGATACTATCCCATGCCTTTTTTAGACTTTTGTCAAAAGTGAGCAGTTCTGCATTATTTAATTTTGCAGTTGCCATTAATAAACAATCGACAAAGGATAATTTCCTATATAAAAAGAAATAATGCATGGACAGCATTAATACATGCCTATCACTGAGCATGGTATTGACCCCCTGGTCATTAATAAATTTGTAAAATTCATAACATTTTTGTTCATGTAATTTATTTCTCAAAACCGTGAGCGTTTCACCATAAATCTGATCACAAATTCCGATGTCCCTATAATAAATGCCATTTAAAGCGCTAATGGCCTGCCTATGGCAGTTATCTGTTTTGTCTAATAAGGCTATCCAGATTGAGGTATCAATCATTATCATTTCTGTGAGGATTAGAGGCTCCGTAGACTATTTCATCAATTTTTTGACTGAGATTTTTTTCGCCACTGGAAAACATTGTGTCCTCAACATCCTTGATATTAAAAATCCGGTTATTTTTTTCTTCTCTTTTTTTCCAATCAGGATAGGGAACAAATACGCCATATGGTTTACCGTTTTTAGTCACAATTACCGTCTTTTTTCCAAGAAAATATTTACGGTAATTGCGAAGAAATTCCCGAATGGTAATACTGGTTGCTTTCATAGTGTAGGTATTAAATTTATGGCTTTGCATACCGGATACTAACATCTTTGTCAGACATTTGTCAAACATTTTTGGATGGATTTTAAAAATCTCTGCAACGTGATGTTAGCAGAGACTTATTAAATTTTTA
>JACPLZ010000030.1 GCA_016186245.1 Candidatus Peregrinibacteria bacterium
ATCGTATCTATGTATTCAGCTCTGGTCTGTACCCGTTTTCCATCCAGATAGATGAAAGAAAAACCCCATGCCACAAGAATAACAACCAGAAGAATCCCAAAAATCAGACTCATGCGCAGACCATTTTTTCTGGCGAAAATATCGCCTTTTTTGGCCATGCTCGCGCGGAAAATTCCGATTATCGCCAGGGTAAAAGTCGTCAGTGAAATAAGAATAAAAATAACATGAATAAATGTGATAAGACCATTTATGAAAGCGCCCTGATTGATGCCCAGCACACGCGCAATAGTGCTCTGCTGCGCGCCCGCCGTAGCCAAAAATACAAAACCGAGCACGAGGAAGATCAGCAAAATTGCGGCGAAAGCGCCGAGACAGCCTAGGAGAGCCTTGCGTCTTGCCTCCGGATCAACCGGTTTTGGCGGCTCCTGTTTTGCTGTTGGAGCGCTGTCGGTAGGATCGACTTTTGGGGAAGGAGAGGGAGAAGGCTTTGTGGAAGGTTGATTTGGGTACTTGTTGATAATTGGGGAGGGAGAGGGGTTGCTCGCTTCGCTCGCAACTACTGGAGAGGGAGAAAGGTCGCTACCTTCCTCAAACTCATGTAAATCGGTTGTATTTTTTTTATCCATATTGTTGTGCGGCTGAAACCGCTGTTATCTGAATTTAATTTCTACAGTTGTAAAATCTTCATTGCCATTTATATCGACCACCGTAAGTCTGACGACTATTCTTCCCCATGATCTTTCAAAATTGGTGGTGTAGGTGCCGGGTAAAACCGATTTATGATCTTCTTCATCGTCAGGCTTTCCATTCACATTCGTATCAAAATATATATTTTTATCGAACACATAATAAGCTATCGGGCCTTTAGATTGTGTCGTATCAAATTTTACCTGTCCACGTTCTCCGGACAAATATACTATACCTTCGCTGTCCGGTACAGGTTCACTTTTAATGATCGCCTCCAGACCGGTCGCAGGCGGTAGATCCCCCGCTCTGCCGCTCAATGTCGGCACAAATAAAATTTCCTGGACAACATCATCCCGATTATTCTGGGTATCAACAACCGTCAATTTCACTTTATACTTGCCCGCTTCACTGTACGTGTGCACCGGCTTTGACAATATGGAATCTTCATCATTATCCTTAAGTCCATCGCCGTCCTTATCGGCCGTGATAAATTTTGAATCGGTGTCGAAATCCCAAATATACTCCTTAATGCTTACCCCTGCGGTACTATCGGCTGCGGAGTTATTGATAAAAACCACCTGATTGTCCTTTATTTCATAAGTAAAAGCGGCAACAGGCGGATTAGCCAGCGGAATCTGGATGATATTTGTTACCTCATCGGTATTACCCTGGCTGTCCACAACCGTGAGCTTCACCTTATAGTTTGCCGGTTCATAATATGTGAATTCGGGGTCTTTAGCCTGCGAATCAATGTCATTATTTTTGAATCCATCGCCATTTGAATCGACGTTAACAGCCTGCGATTCGGTATCAAAATCCCATTTGTAGGCAATGATTTTTGCGCCCGCCTGCTCGTCGGCCGTGGAATTATTGATAAATTTCACCTGCATGCCGTTGGTGCCTGGCACTACCTGGTGCCGGAAATTTGCAACCGGCGGTTTCGCCAAAGAATCCACGGATATCCTCACCGGTTCGGATACGCTCTCGCCGCCTTTGTCATCAATCACCTTTAAGCGAACCTGATATCCTTCAATATTTTTTGCGGCATAAATATGCTCGACAGTGGATTTGTCAGTCGGCGCATTGTTGTAAAATCCGTCTCCTTCAAAATCCCAGATGTAAGAAATTATTTTCCCGTCGGGATCGGTGGATTGGCTATAAAAAGCAACCTTGTCGCCCGCGGTATAGGATGTTTTGAACGGACGAATCCTGGCTTCCGGCATTTCGTTCGGACCGTTTGTAACTGTAACAGTCGAAGTTATGCCTTCTTCAATGGCTTTTGTATTGGAATAAGTAAGCCCGTCAGAGTCTGTGATTTCCAGTCCGAAACCATAGGTCACTTCTTTGCCTTCTTCACCCTGCGTGCCAATGACAATCTGCGCATTTGGAGCGCCGGTCATTTGCAGACCAAGCGGCTCATCCGGATCATCCATATCGAAATACCACCATTTATAAAGGACTACTTTGCCATCGTTGTCATGGGCATCATAGGCCTGCATGTTCATGGTAACCGGCGTAACCAGATTAGTCGGCAATTGCGGAATTCCCTGAACGTATGAGAAAAACGGCGGGACGTTAAAAATACTTATTTTGATTGTATCAGCGTCATTTTTTGCGGGATTGTCTTTGTCGGCAACTTTTAAAGTTACTTCGTAGTATCCCGGATCAACCGGATTCAGTTCACTGTAGGAATGAACTGCTTTTTTGGTTGAAGCCTTTTTGGTATCTCCAAAGTCCCAGAAATATTTAAGATCGCGTCCGGTGCCGCCGATATTTCTGGAGTTGCCCGCATCGAATGTGATGATGTCTCTTTTGCTTACTTTCACGACCTGGGAAAGATCGTCAACCTCCACGTTGTTTACCAATACCGCGATATTGGCCACAGGAGTGTCTCCTCCGCCGATAAAAATTCTTTTTTGAATGGTATTTTCCTCATTATCTTCATCATAGACTGTAGCCCTTACGAGATATTTCCCGGATTTTGTATATGTGTGACTTGCAGACGCGCCGATATCGCCGGTGGCTGTTTCGCCATCGCCAAAATCAATTTCATAAGCGATTGCGTTATCACTCACGATATCAAATTCCACATCGGCCTTGCCGTCCTCGTCAAAAATATGGGTTGCTTTTGTATCTTTGGAAAACGCGACATCGAGCACATTGGAAACACTGTTAGTCTGCTTTATTTCATGAAACTCGTCTGCGGCCACTTCATCAATCACCTTTAAGGCGATTTCATAATCCCCTTTTTCCATAAATTTAACGATCGGTTTTTCCGATTTGGGGCCGTGATTTATTTCATCGATAAATTTCCATCCGTCCTGTGGACTGATTGTCCATTCATAATCCAGATTTTCCTCGCCGTCAGGGTCAAAACTTGCAGAGGCATCCAACCGGTAAGTCCCCGGCTGTGCCGTATCCGGAGCGGTAAAAGTAAATGCCGCAACGGGCGGTTTTGATTCAACAGGGTAATCACGGATTTTATATTCGCCTTCATTTTTTGCGTCGTCAGTAACATGCAAAGTTATGTCGTAATTGAGAGGATATTTGAATGTGTGAGGGAAAGCGCTGATGCTTGAGCCGGATTCTTCCAGAGGATAGGCTTTTTCAACCTCTGCGCGGATGTTGAAAGGAATATTCTGGCCAGGGCTTGGCTCAATGCGCCAATTGTAATTTACTATTTTGCCAAGATCGGATTTGGAACCGGTTGCATCAAAAAGCACCGGCGCGTTAACGGATGCCCCTCCTGGCATGCTTGGTTCTATGGTTGCTGCAACGGACGAAACCGTAAGAGTAAATATTTTTTTGTCTGCGACCTGGAGTTGATTGAGTACGTTGAGCTCGACTTCATACGTTCCCGGGTTTTTATATTTATGGTCTGCCGTATCGGTAGTAGAAAAATCCGTTGTTTTGCCATCTCCAAAATTCCATTTGTATTGAGCCGCTTTTGTTTCCGAGGCATCAAATCTTACACCATTCTCTGCGTCAGATGCGGTAACTGATACATTGCGGCGGTCTACCTTGAGCGCCCCATTTTCATACTGCATGATAAATTGTGACTTGCCGGCAGTCTGCATTTGCAGGTTTATTTCGGTTGTCGGCGGATTAACTTTTATTTGAAGGATACTGATGCCAGGTGCGTATTGAGTATAATCATTTGAATGAATTTTTATGGCGGCGCGATAGGTGCCGGATTTATGGAAGATACAGCGTTTGGATGTGCTGCCGATAAATTCGTCATCCGGAGCATCTTCAAAGTTGCACTTAACCGAACCGTCAAGCGGATCGTCTATCTGCTTTCCAAATGACACGGCCATTAATTCGGTGGTGTTTTTTTGGCCCGCCAAATCCCATGTTATATTTTCGCCGCGCACACTGCCTCCCGCAGGATCCACGGAGCCCAAAATATCAAAAATCACCGGCATTGGGGCCGACCCTTCAACCATATTTGCAGTCAATCTCGCCTGCACAAATTTCAGCTGATCGAGTTCCTTAAAAAGTATCGCCTGCTGTCTCAAGCCATTAACCAATCTCTGTCCGGCTTCCGATACGCTGGAGTCAAGATTCCAGTTTTTAATTCGGTTCAAAAAACCATCACCAGACGGCATTATTCCTTCTCCGGCTTCAAAAATAAATCCATAGGCGGTAGACCCCATCAGCGCGGTATACGCGGCATTGGCGCTGCTGGCCTCTCCCTGTATCGCTTTTATGTTCTGAAAAGAAGCAAAAACATCGGCAATTTGCGCCAGAGATTTTTCCAGAATATTGGCATAATCTTCTCCCAACGGTTTGGCTAATTCATAGAGGTCTCCGCCGATATAATTTGGATGAATCTCAAACCAGTTTTCATAAAGTCCTTTGATATATGAATGGGGGTATCCTTCTGATTCGCATATTTCCTCCTCGGTACTGCCTATCAATCCTTCACCCAAACTTCTTTCTTCATCAGGATTGCAGATTGTCTCGTTGCCATTTTTGATGGCCATAAAAGTTTCTTCACCGAGATTTTCGATTATATCTATATGGCGATCCATCCCGAGAATAAATTCGTTGATTTTGGCTTCAGCAACAGTGAATGGCTGGAGGCGGGATTTAATGACATTAAGTCTGCTTTTGGTGCTAAAAAGAAAATTTAAAATTTCGTTTTTGCCGGGAAGATTTTCCGGAAGAAGGGATTCAAGAGATGCATCGTTTTTAATATTCTTCAGCTCCGAGGTGTTTTGCTCAAGATTGGCAAAACCGTTAAAAATTTCCAATCCGAGAGCGCGGATCTGCTCCGATCTTGAATTGAAAGCTCCGGTGGTTGTGCCAGTAGTGGCGGCGATTCCGCCATTTTCCTGCTCTCCTGATGCCCCCTTTATGACTGTGTTTACAAAGGCATACGACCCCATGACAATAAGCAGACCTATGACAGCATAAGTGATGGCTTTTTTACCTGTGCCAGCACGTTCATCCTCACCTGCCGCAGTCACATAAAGCACGCCGCCGTAGATCACGATAATAACAGCGATCAATCCGAGGAATCCAAGCGCATAATTGACAATCCTCACCGTATATTCGCGGAGGTTGTCCGCAGCAACAAGTGTCCTGTCCTAATTGTCCTTGCTGAGTTGTGAAAGCGCGCCTTCGTACTGGGTAAAAGAGAGACCGGCATCGCCGATACCGAAAATTTCATTTATCTCTTGACCGATGTCACCCAAAATATCCGCATTTGCCGTATTCAAAAATATTCCAACCATAGTTGAAACGAGGATTGCGGCAGAAATTCTTTTTAGATTTTTGAGGAATGACATTTTTCCGTGTGATTATAGTCGAGTCGGCAATGTTTCATCAAGAGTGACAAATGTGTGCACTGCGGCAAAAGCTCCAAGCGCCAATATCAATGCGATTATCGCGCCGAGAAAAATCTTTTTAGTACTTTCGTTCACCTCTTCATTGCCGCCTGAAACGACATATTTGTAGCCGGCATAAAGCAGCACGACAAAAGCGCTGATCGCAACAAAACTGGAAAGATAATTGGTTACGGCGACGATGATCGCACGCCCAACCTGGATGTCAGGCAGAGCTGATCCTTTTTCCGGAAAGATAAATCCGCGCACAATTACCTCGGAGAGTCCGACTACCGCAAGGCCGCCCGCAGCATAGAGAATATGCTCTTTGGCCTTGGTCAAAGCCTCTTCCTCAGTCTGAAAAATCAAGGTCGTACCTCTTACCACTATTACAAGCACAGCCAACGCGCCAAGCATAAAATGCAATATACCAATCATTATGCGGAGAATCTGGGTTGATTCATCGCCGTAAAATTGGGCGCTGGCGACATCTTCAAAAGCGTCCCCCTGTTCGCCAAACACCATTTTCTTTACAACAATATCAGCGAGCTGGATGACCAGCAGACCTACAATTCCAATCGTAAGGTGCTGTTTTTGTTCCTTGGCTGTTTCATCGCTCTCGGTAGATACAAGTTTGATTGCTGAAATAATTATCATGATGAATGCGATGCCGCTGGTAAAATAGCGAAACATATCCAATGCAAAATATACCGGACTGGTGGCCTGCCCGACCCCTGGAAGAATGTCATTGGAATCCGGATGATTGCCGAAATCTGGTTTACTGCCGCCTTGCACCATCTCCACATATTCTGAAGGAGTAAAGACGCCTTCCGGTTTTGTCGGCGTAGTTTCCTGCGCGGACGCAATACTCATCTGTATCGTCAAGCCAAGATTGATGAGTAATATAGCGACCGCAAATTTTTTGAGAAAATTTTTCATTTTTATTTAGGTCAAAGCTCCGATGGCGTCGAGTTTGCCGCTAATCACCGTGTTAACAATTGCAAAAGCGCCGAAAATTATGAAAATTCCGATTATGGTGCTGACCAAAAGACGTTTTGCTTTTTCCGTACGCTCGTCCTCGCCTCCGGCAGTTGCGTACATGATTGCCGCTACAATCAGCATAAGGACAGCTATCGGACCGACAAAACTGACTACGAAATTTGTGATTCCCTTTATCTCTTCTATCCCTCTTACCACGTCAAATTGCGGATGGACACCGGTGATACCGGAGTATACGTTTCCATTTATTTTATAAAATACTTTGTTGATGAATATATCTCCAACGGCTATGACAGCGAGTCCCCCGGCGTTGTACATAAGACTTTTTTTGTATTTGTCACGCTCTTCGTCATCGCCTCCGGTTGTTACCAGTTTTATGCCGGCCCGGACAAGCATAAGCGTGGCATAGGCGCCAACCGCATATTTTATAAAAGTCACAAAGACTTCAACCTCGCGGTCAAAAAGCCTAAACCTCTTTAGCATTTCCTGGGGATTTTGGAAGATTGTAGACTCTGTCATATCGAAAATTCTGGCGAATTCGCCGGACATGCTGATAATTACAAAGGCAACAAATGTGTAAACAAAGCCTTTTTTTGCCGTTGTGATAGTTTCATCGTTATCTCCCTCAGTCACCAGCTTGTAACCAAGAAT
Organism: Candidatus Peregrinibacteria bacterium; assembly: GCA_016186245.1. Classification (GTDB taxonomy): domain Bacteria; phylum Patescibacteriota; class Gracilibacteria; order UBA1369; family LOWO2-01-FULL-3; genus JACPLZ01. The sequence goes on from JACPLZ010000030.1 coordinate 7,167, forward strand.
CGAAAGATAAAGAATGCCAATGACTCCAATGATTATTTTGGCGTATGCAAGCACGCGGATAATCAGGAGTTTTACAATTTCCTGACCGGAAATATTGTCCGGAGGTGAAGGAATCTGCGAACTGCCGATAATATCCCTGGCCGCATCAGGGATCAATTTATCCGCAAGCGGTCCGGCATTAACGACATTCATCGCATGCACAAAAAACAGCATTAGCGCGGTTACCATAAAAAACTGCAAAATTGTCTTCCATACTTTCGCCCGGATTTTTGGCATTTTTATATTTGTTTTTATCTGATGAGTATACCATTTTCAGGAGATTTTCTCAAGAGTAATGCTGCTGGTGGAAGGAAAATTATCTCACTGCGCCCGCTCACCATTTTGACCATGCCCCACTCGCTGGCGTGCACTACTTACCCTATCTCCCAAACCAGCAATTGAATCAGATTTTTAATTTGAGGATGAAATTCTTTTGGATATGAAAATGCGTAGATGAAAGATCCGATCCTGGCAGTCAAAAAGGCCGTAGATGTGCGCTGGGAATCATTCATGAAAAATGAAGCTGAACCGTACTGACCGGTTTCATTCACAATTACTCCCGGATTTTCAGCCGCTCTCTGTTTCAGTATGTCATAAATTGTTCCGATTTCCGTCTCAATTCCGACTTTAAAAACATAGACTTTTGCAAATAAAACATTATCCGCACCGATAGTATATTTCTCTATTTCCGTATCTTTCAAATCGGCGATGTTTATTGTTTTAAACAACAAGCCTTCATGATCTTCTTTTTTCAGATAGGCATCAGCAAAACCGGCGCTCTTTATCTGTTCATCACGGAGATAAACGTTGGCAGTCGGCGCCACATAACTTTTATTTACGTTTGAATCTTCAAAATCATTTGTCGCCGGAGTTTTTTCGACATCCGTATCGCCGATATCGACATTCGTACCATCATCCTGATCTTCATCATACACAGGCAAAAAATCCAGATCGGAAAGAGTGTCCTCATCAATCACATCGTTATCAATCACGTTATTATCAGCTGCAGAATCTTTGCCGGTAAAGCTTCCCAACACATCCGCTCCGAGATAATTTTTTGGAACGGCCGCCAAATCGCCAGGCAAATCAAGCTCCGGTAAATACCTGTTTACCGCTACTTCCGCAACAACAACTATTACCACAACCGTAAGCAGAATCGTAAAAATCGTAAATTTTTGCATTTTTCAGAAATGAAGTTTCTGGATACACAGTAAGAAATTTTGTGGGAAAATACAAGTGTTATGCACTCGTATTAGTTATAACATTTCACAGACCAAGAATTTTTGGAAATTGATGCAGTGCAAGGAATCAAGCTATGGAACCTCTGAAAAACCTCCAACCTACTGCAATTTTCATTGTAAAACTTAAAAAAATTGTTTAATACAAGGAGCCTAGACATTTTTTGTTGAAACGTACTCAAATGTACGTTGAAACGAAAAATGTCGTAGCGACGCAGTAGTAAGCAATTTTTGAAGTTTTACTTCTTTTTCACCTGTGTGAAATCCAATTCTACCGGTGTTTCTCTGCCAAAGATTGTTATAAGCACTTTCACTTTTCCTTTTTCTTCATCAATCGTGCTGATCAGCCCCTCATAATTTGCAAACGGTCCGTCCAATACGACCACATTGTCACCAACACTGAAATCAATTTTGAATTTAGGCTCGGCCTGGCCCATATGCCTTTTGATGACCTTCCATTCCTCCGGTTTCACAGGAACAGGAATTGTGCCGGAACCGACAAACCCGGTTACATTCGGCGTATTTCTGACTACATACCAGCTGTCATCATCCACCACCATATCTACCAGTACATAACCCGGAAAAATACGTTTTTCCTCGGTTACAGGCTGGCCTTTTTTGATAATGATCTGAGTTTCTTTTGGAACAACAACATCAAAAATACGGTCCTGCATTCCCAAAGATTCAATACGCTGCTGGAGCGCCTCGCGCACAGCATCCTCGTAACCTGAATAGGTGTGCACCACATACCAGTTTCTACCTGTACCTTTGGCTTGTCGCGGCATTATTGAGCGAGCTTAAGTAAATATGAATATAACTCATTGAATCCGAAATCGAACGCTCCCACAATAACCGCTGCAATCAAACAAAAAATAAACACAAGGATGGTCAATTTTACAGCCTGATTTCTGGTCGGCCAGGTTACCCTGGTTAACTCTTCAAAACTTGCCCTGATGTAATTTGTAAATGCTTTCATAATTTGGTTATTTTTAAAGAGCCTTCCGGCTCCGGGACGCAGAGTATACCGTAATTATCAAAAAGGCAAATAATAATTTTGACTTTTGAACGAATATCATTAAAATGCTGTTGCCATGGCTAAAGAATTCCTAAAACTCGTCAAGCTGCAGATCGCTGCGGGAAAGGCTAATCCAGCACCTCCAGTCGGTACCGCTCTCGGTCCGTGCGGCGTGAATATCCAGGATTTTTGTGCGAAATTTAACGAGCAGACCAGGGAAATGGGTGATACGAAAGTTTTACGTTCATATTAAAGAGTCCGCCGGCAGCGGTGTTGATCAAGAAAGCGATCAAGCTGGAGAAAGGCTCTGCTGAGCCGCATAAGACTAAGGTTGGCACAATTACCAGAGCGCAGCTTGAGGAAATCGCCAAGATTAAAATGGAAGATTTGAATGCGAATGATATTGAAGCCGCCATTAAAATTATCGGCGGCACGGCTAGGAGTATGGGTGTCAAAGTTGAAGGGTAATTTTTCCATATTTTGTGGGAGCCTGCAATGATGTGGGCGTTTGCACCACTTAACCAAATCATCATGAAACACGGCAAAAAGTATCGCGAAGCGGCCAAGCTGGTAGAACAAAAGGCCTACACTCTTGACGAAGCTATCGAGCTTCTAAAAAAAACCGCGACAACAAAGTTTGATGGCAGTTGTGAAATTCATATTAAGCTGGGCGTAGATCCGAAACAGGCCGATCAGAACGTGCGCACGGCTGCAGCTCTTCCCCACGGCACCGGTAAAAAGCTTACAATTGTGGCTTTTGTGTCCGATGAAAATGCCAAAGCGGCAAAAGAAGCAGGAGCAAAAGAAGCGGGCACAAATGATCTTATTAAAAAGATCGAAAAAGGCTGGACTGATTTTGACGTTGCGGTGGCGACGCCGGATCAGATGAAGGAGTTGGGAAAAATCGCCAAGATACTTGGACAGAAAAGACTGATGCCAAGCCCAAAAGCCGGCACGGTAACTCCCGATTTCAAAAAAGCCATTGAGGAATTAAATAAGGGCAAAGTGGAATTGCGTCTGGATCCGAATGCCATTCTTCATAATATTTTCGGAAAAGTTTCTTTTGATAACGCAAAGCTAAGGGAAAATCTGGTTACTTTAGTCAAAGCCGTGCTTGCGGTGAAACCGTCCGGATCAAAGGGTACATATCTGAGAAGTATGACTGTGGCCACGACGATGGGACCCGGGATACATCTGGATATAAGCTCGGTGACGGCGGAAGCGAGAAAGTAGTTGTACGAAATGCATTTTTTACCCTACTTAATTTGATTTGACCTCTTCTTTAAAAGAAGTGATGAATTTGTTTTTTTTCTTTTTTATAGAGGGGGCTCAGAATTGAGCTTGACAAAAGTATTTTATTTGGTATTATGAATCCTTAAATTCTTTAACTAAATTTAACATGAAAAATCTTACCAAACCGGCAATCTTATTGGCAGCAACACTGGCCTTAACAGGTTGTAAAAATAAGCCTGCTAATCAAGCTCAAGAAAGTACTCCAACTCGTCCAGTTGCAGCAGAGCAAATTCCTTCACAAGATGACATGTTGAGTGGTATTAGAAGCGTCACAGCTAAATTAGAGGCAAAAACATTTGCTACTCTAGTGCCAGATTCCATTATAAGAAAAAGTATTCAAGAATTTCTCGATCATTATCGTCAAGATACTTGGGCTGCCAATACTATCGCACGGCATAACGTTTTTGAAAGTGAGCTCTGTGCACCTTTCGGAAGTAAATGTTGGGATGCTTTATACGCAGCATATTCTGGCGGAGAATGGTATTTCAAAAACGATGGTATTCCAGTTGAAGCCGACGAACCACTTAATCAAGCCAGAAAAATCATATTAGATAAGGCGCGTGATTATCTAAAAGATCCTCAAAAACTTTTGACTTTCTATCAATCAATAAAAGGAGTAATCGTTGAAGAACTTAGAAAAGCTGCTCAAACAGATGAAGAAAAAGCCCAACTTGAATTGTGGTTAAAAGGAGTGGAGGAAGGTCTCAAAGCTTTTGATGACCCAAAATTTCAAAAGGCTTACGCGACATATTTAGCAGCAGAAAAGACTTTGCATGAGACACCATACGAAGACCCTACAGGTCAACAAAAATATAAAGCCTACAGAAAAGCAGAAGAAGCATTGGCAGCTTTAACACCAGATTTATATGCATCGCTTTTTGCTGGAAGAAGGGCAAAGGAAAATCCTGATGTTGTGGATACATACGAAACCATTGTAAGCGATCTTAGAAGCTCGGTTAGTGGACTGTAATTAAAAAGAGTTTTGGCACGCAAAATTCACCCCCAACCCCAGTATGAGAGAATTGCCTCGGACTTTTTGATAAAGTCTATGGAGGTGGTATGACATTTCACGCCCTGGCCCTGTCGTTCATCTCAAAGGGAGGCGGTATGATATTTCACTTTTTGTTCCTGTCGCTCATCCTAAGGTGAAAACGACTCATGAGGGATTGCAGCATACCGCTTCCGTGCTTCGGAAATGAACAAATAGCGGATAGTCACCCGCAAGGGATATGACTCATGTATACTGGGGATTCAGCCGTCGCACACAATTATTTTCTAACCCAATATCACATGCAGACTTGTGAACGGGCAAAGACCCTTTTTGTCGGCGTGGATGTCCACAAGGACACTCACACGGCGGTCGGACTTTCTCCCTTCGGGGAAAAACTTTTTGAACTCACTATCGGCAATTATCCGCAGGATTTCGCGGAATTGGCTGAGATAGTGAAATTAGCGGCAGAAACCGCAAATCTTTCACCGCGTATCGGATTGGAAGATTGCCAGGGCTTCGGACAACGCCTGGCAGAGTATCTGAATAATGACGGTTATGCTGTCACACATGTACCGCCGATTTTAGTGGATCATAAACGTCAAAAAGCCGCGCATCCGGAGAAAAACGATTACCTGGATGCGCGAGGGGTTGCAGAAGTCATGATCCAAAAGATTGACACGCTTCCCGTGAATAAAATAACGCAGGATAGCCAAATAGCCAAGGATATTCAGGAACTGTCGCTTGATCGCGAATACTTGGTGAAAGAACAGACACGGCTCAAAAACCAGCTCCATTTGCTTTTGCACCGCATCTGGAACAGTGAATATAGTGAGAAATTCAAAGATCCATTTACTGTGAAAGGTTTGCGATATTGGAAAAAATTAATTCCAAAAAACACCTCATCTTTTCTTGCAAAAAACATGAAGCGGAAGGTGAAAAAATTAGAGGCGTTGCGATTGGAAATCAAAGAACTGGAGTCAGACATGGAATTGCTTATCACAAAATCCGGACATAAAGTACACACCGCTAACGGATGCGGAATTGTGCTTGCGGCAATGATTATCGGTGAAATCGGTGATATTTCCCGCTTCAAATCGCCATCCGCTTTGGCCAAATATGCCGGTTGCGCACCAAGAGAACATTCATCGGGAAAAACGCACCGTCATCGCAAAACAAGAAGTGGCAACAGACGGCTCAATTGCGCCTTCCATCGCCTGGCATTATCTCAAATCTCTCGAATGGGTAATGAAAAAGCCAAAGCGTATTTTCTACGGAAAATCTCCGAAGGGAAATCAAAATCACAAGCGTTGGTTTGTCTGAGAAGGCAAATCGTCAACATTATCTGGATGATTATGAAACACAAAACCGACTACAATTTACAAAAAAGTTGACATAGCGGATCC
>JACPLZ010000004.1 GCA_016186245.1 Candidatus Peregrinibacteria bacterium
AGGAGCTTGAGAAAAAATGGTATCCGGAGGTGATACGAAAGATTGCCGGTCATACATTGTAATTTCAGAACTCTTGAGGGCAGATACGTTCACGTGAAATTGTAGTGCAGCGCATCATGGCGGTAAAACCGCGCTATTTTCGCCACTTCCAGTGATACTTCAGCGCGCTTGCCAGATGATACCAGGAGATTTTTTTAAACGGCAAAGCCAGAAAATACCCCTCGCTTAAACGTTTATGGTAATGGACAGCGGACGTTTCCGGATAATAAAAAACTTTATATCCGGCTCCATGCACCTTTCTGCATAGGTCAAAATCTTCCATAAACATAAAATACCGTTCATCAAAACCGCCGATTTTTTCAAATAAATCCCGCGGCATGACCATGAAAGCGCCGGTTATCAAATCAACTTCCTGCGTGTGTCCATGATCAAAATCCGACATTACATATTTTTTATAACGCCTTTTAAATGGCTGGATATATTTAAGAAAAGAACGTTTAATGAATAAATCAAACAGGCAAAAATGCCTCCTGCATGACTGCTGTACCACCCCATCGTGATATATCAGCTTCGGTCCGACCATGCCGGTATCGCCGTGCGTCTCCAGAAAATCGACAAGTTTTTGCAGGGTATCCTGCTCAACGGTAATATCCGTATTCAAAATACAGATATATTTTCCTTTCGCTTCGCGCGCCGCAAAATTATGTCCGGCGCCATAGCCCAGATTTTTCCCAGGCTCGACAAGCTTGATTTCTCCGCTGCTGGCAGCCTTCTTCAAAAAATCCAGACTCTCATCTCTGGAATTGTTATCGCAGACGATTACTTCAAATTCAAAATCCGTCATGCTTTTTTTCAAAGCCTCCAGGCACAAACGCGGAAAATATTTCTGATTGTAGTTAACGATCGTTATCGACAATTTTGGCATTCCTTCGCAGTTTAGCAGCATTAAAATTATTTGCGGAAATTTTCAGTTTCCATTCTCCGCGCACAAAACTCTTTTCCGGAATATTCTCACTCACAACAATTCCCGCGCCAACAAAACTTTCTTCTCCGATTTTCACGCCGGGCATAAGACTTGCATTGATTCCCACGCGTACATTATCTCCGACCACAACGCCAAATTTATTGGACCCACAATCTACTTTTACCCCGTCAAAATCCATTATCACGTTTTGTTCATCCAATCGCAGATTTCCAACAACAGTCCCTCCTCCAAACGAAACATTATTGCCGATTACGCTATCGCCGATGTAGTTTGTATGTGTCCACACGTCATTTCCCAGATAGCTTCTCGCGATTTCACTCCCAAAACCGATCACACAGTTTTGCCCGACATGGCTGCCCCTCACTAGCGCATTTGTAGCTACAATCGATCCAGACCCGATATAGCACGGCCCGCTTATCACAGCGCCATCAAGCACTTTCACTCCTTCCTCAATAATCACATCGCCATTTATAACCGCGCTCTTTGCAATCTGCGCTTTTTTGCTTATCATTTTTTTAGCGCCCTTCACTCCGACTGCATTCTCGAAAAATTGCCTAAACACTCTGTGCACATGCCACGGATATTTTATCGGCTGCCATAATCCATTATATTCAACGGCTTTCATCCGTACTCCATCGCGCATCATGAGAGCCAGCGCCGCCTCATATCTGTCATCTTTTTTACTGTCAATCTTTTTCAGATATTCAACCAGCTTCGCCGGATTTTTATGAACATGCAAAACGATATTTACAAGATTGCCCGGCTCAAAACCGCGCCCTGGTTTTTCCACGATATTTTTTATGAATCCGCCTCCGCCTCCACCGATTCCGCCATCGCCGCAGCCACCGTAGCTGCCTTCTATTTCCACATATCCCCCAGGGAAATATTCATCCATTTTTTTGCAGAGAAGAAAACTGTCCGCATTGCCATCGGCAGCTTTCAATAAACTTTTAAAAGCGCTTTCCTCCACCGCATCATTATTGCTGAAAATCAGAACCGGCTCTTTGCCGATAAATTTCTCCGCGGCCAGCACCGCTCCTGCCATGCCGAGATCAAGATTTTCCTGCTCGCACAGATCAATTTTCACGCCTATTTCATCGCCAATCGTACAGATTCTGCCTAAATTATGTCCGCCGCCCACCACCACAACGTCAGTCAACCCCGCTTTTTTCAGCAGCTCCAGCTGATGTACGATCAGAGGCTTCCCCAAAAATTCCAGAAAATTTTTATCCTCAACCGGTTTCATCCGTTTGCTCCTGCCGGCTGCCAGTAAAATGACTTTCATACGGTATAATCTATCCTGAAATCGTCAATAAAAAAAGCCAAAATGGCCTTTATCAGAGCTCACAAAAACCTAAGGAACCTCTGAGAAACCTCCGGCCATTACGCCTTTTTCAGCATGTCCTTAGGTAAGTATTTCCTTCAATTTTCCCTTTTCCGCCGCCTCTTTTATTTCCATCGCAATCCTTTCGCCATAACTCACCGATTCCCCATATAAATATCCCGAATACGGCGTATATTTCACCCCGGGCGACCCTGGAATCCTCATGCTCACATCAAAAATTACAAACTCCTCTTTGCCGTCTCCTGCCGCCACCGCGCCCTGCAGGGCAAACGGTCCGATAATTCCCGGCGGTACTTCTTTTTTCATAACTTTCACGAATTTTTCGCCGATTTCATATGCCTTTTCCAGTAATGATTCTTTCATCGTCACGGCGTAATGTCCCGTCTCAATCATTTTTGGCACAAAACCGTGGCTCAACAGTCTTTTTTGCGCGACAAAACTCAACCGCAAAAATCCATCCAGATCAGTCTGGCGGCGCGTATCAGTCCCCATCAGCTCCAGTCCGCCGCTCAACGGTGAATAAAAGAAATTTAAATTTATCGGCGCTCCAACGACAAACTCTTCAATCACGGAATTGTCCAAAGACTCTTTTGTGATCCGCCCCTTTTTTATAAGTTTTTCCGCCTGCTTATGGAAATTTTTCACACTTGTGGCAATGAAAAAAGCCCGCTCATAGCCGCGCATTGCCTCGCTGACTTTTACCATCAGCGGCCCGCCATTATTTTTTTTGAAATGAATTTCCAGCGCTTTCGCGAGCTCTGCATCTTTCATTTTTCCATTTCCTTCACGGATAATTTTTGGAATCCTGATGCCGGCTTTTTGGAGAAGATGATACTGGTTAAGAGGCTGGTCGCGCTCCTCCAATTTTACACCGCTGCGCAGCCCAAAAATCGGCACCATAAAATCCTTTTCAATTTTTTTGAAATCGCAGTAAACCCAAAAATAACGGTTGTGGATAAAAATTGTATTTAATTTCCGCAGCTCTTTCTGCACCACCGGCTTCACAATGTCTTCAAATTTATCAACCAGAATCACATTTCCAACGCATCCTTTATTTTTTCCGCGGCGAAAATATTTCGTATAGGTTTTCTCCCGTCCTTTTTGGCAGACAACCACATTGTCAAAACCAAGTTTCATGGCTCCATGGTACACATCCAGGGCGCTATGGCCTCCCAAAACTCCGATAGTTAAATTCTTCAAATCATATTTTTTCAAAACCGCCTCAATATCTTTTTTTTTCATAATGACAGTCTGAAATTATGGTGTCGGGCTATAACTTGGATTTTTTATCCTAAAACTTTTTCAATCTGATCCTGTTCAATCGCCATTTTAATATCGCGCGCTATGCGCCGTCCGGTGCTCATCGGCTCATCGTAGCGCAGCCATGTGTAAGGAGAGCCGTAAATGTAGGGATTGGTGCCGGCCACGATCCTTGCGGAAATTTCAAAAACATAATATCGCAATTCCGGATCAATGATCCCTTCAAGGCAAAATGGCCCAAACAGGCCGCCTTCCGCAAATTTATGGGAAGATTTGACTACGTTTTCACCCATTTCGAAAATTTGCGGCAGCAAAGATTCCCTCACAACGATCGGCACATTTCCGGTGATTGTATAAGTAGTGTGAATGCCGACGTCAACCTGATCTTTTGCCGCAACCCGTCCGATGGAATCCGCGTTTGATTCATAACGCTTGTCAAAACTCATGATCTCGAGTTCGCCCGTAAGGCGGCTGTAGAAATAATGGCTGTAGACAGGCACGCCAACGATATATTCCTGGATCACAAAATCCTCATTGCCTTCCTGGTCCTTGTATTCGCTGAATTTTTCATGGAATTCTCTGGGGTTGTTGGCGATAAAATAGCCCTTGCCGCCGCGCGCTCCGTGGAACTTGATGATGACAGGCCGGTCTATTTCCTCCGGGCTTTGAAATATTTTAGGCAGGCGGATTCCGGCGTCCAAAAGCCACTCTCTTTCTTTGTTACGGTCGGACTCCCACTCCAGAATTCCCTTGGTGCCGTAGTGCATTGCCTTGATGATGGCTTCCCAGAGTTGCTATTTTGTAATCTTTAAAATTTCCCATACCCAATAATTAATCAGATGTTTTGGCTATTGTATAAAGATGGACGGATTTTGTCTACAGGAAATTTTGGCAACTCAGACGGCTACTCGCTCATTATTTCCTTTATTTCTCGAAGTATCGCATCCGTGTATTGCGCTACCCTGCTTCTATCAAGAGCTGCCCTTACTGCATTTTCCTCAGCATTTTCTGGCAGCGTTCGGATTATCGCCTGGGCATCTTGTCGCGCATCATCATCTGCGATATTTACGAGCGCATCCAATACTGTCTGCCTGGGAATAGTATCCATGTTTTAAGGTTATTAAGTATTAAGATCATGATTTTACCTTACATATAGCGAAAAACAAGACTATTCTCCGGGTGTAAAATAGGGTAAAAACGTACGTACCATTGACTTTAATAGTACGGTACGCTACTATACAGGCATGCAGCTCACCGCATCATCATTAAGGCAAAATATTTATAAGGTTTTGGACAAGTCTTTAGAAACCGGCCAGACGGTTGAAATTGTCAGAAAGGGGAAAGTTTTGAGAATTGTTCCACCAGAAAAGCCGGATAAATTAAAGAATTTGCCAAAAAGAAACACGATGAAATGTGATCCAGAGAAATTGGTACATATTGACTGGTCATCCGAATGGAAAATTTAATTTTTATTGATACGCATGTAGTGGTTTGGCTCTATGACGGTAAAGTGGAGCTGCTATCTGATAAGGCTAAAAAAGCTATTCAGGATAATATTTTGGCTTTTTCACCGGTAGTTGAGTTGGAGCTGCAATACCTTTTTGAAATTGGCAGAATAAGAAATAAACCTCATGAAATTTTAAAGGATTTAAAGGAATCTATAGGTTTAAAATCCTGTGATTGCGATTTATCTTCTATAATCCGAAAGGCTGTTGGTCTGACTTGGACAAGGGATCCTTTTGATAGAATTATGACTGCGCAGGCCTTATTTGGAAATTTGAGGCTTTTAACAAAAGATACAACAATTTTAAAAAATTATAAAAAAGCATTTTGGGATTGAAGATAGATCCGCTCAACCGATCCAAGCCAACACTATTATCCCTATCACTATCCGGTATACCCCAAACACCGCCAAGCTGTGATTTTTTAGGAATTTCATCAGTAGATAAACGCTCAGCAGACCGGCCAGGAAAGAGCTAATGAAACCAATAAATAAGATTGCTGTGCCAGCAGGGACGTTGCCGGCCATTTCAGTAACACCGACAATATTATCTGCGCTACCGACCACACTGATAGTGCTGCCAATATTACCTCCAACATCTCCGCTGAAATTAACAACCGTATTGCTTGCCACATCGCCAATAGTTGCGAATGTCAAAACTCCCGCACCCGCTATTGCCGGAATCCCAAGCAGAAAAGAAAATCTCGCCGCTTTTTCCCTTTCCACCCCATGAAACAAACCGGCCACAATAGTCGACCCGGACCGCGATACTCCGGGAATAAGCGCTACAGCCTGCGCCAAACCGATGATCAACGCACCGGCAAAACCAAGCTCCTTATATCTACCGCCGCGCTGCGCAATTCCACGCCGGTAAAAATATTCTCCAGCAAAAAACACAGCGCCGACAATAATCATCATCCACGCCACAATGTTTATATTCCTAAAAACGGCATCTATTTGTTTGCCAAAAAATAGTCCAGCAAAAATCGCGGGCAGACTCGCCAAAATGATAAAAACAATCAGCCGGCCATACTCGCTCGACACGCGAAATTTTCCTGTAAACAGGCGCAAAAATTCCAGCATAATCCCAAGAATATCTTTTCGGAAATACACGAAAATAGCCAGCAAAGTCCCCATATGCACCATCACATCAAAACTTTTCAAAGTCGTTGTATCAAGCCCCAACAATTTCTCGCCAATAATCAAATGTCCGCTGGACGAAACCGGCAGAAATTCGGTTATTCCCTGCAAAATTCCCAATACTAAACTGTCCAGAAAATCCATGCCGCAACTCTACCCCAAAAATTTCCGCCCAGCCACTTGTTTTTTCGGCAAAAAACAGGTATAATTCCTTCGTAAATAAAAAATAAAAACAAAAATCATGGCTAATCCAGAATTTTCTGCGCAATCCACCAACGCTAAAAAGGTGGTTTTAGGTATTGTTGTCCTACTGATTTTGGGAGCGGCGGCTTATTTTTTGGCAACCAGTGAATTTTTTAAAGGACAGCTTATAAGGCTAAGGCAGGAATATGATCAGGAGATGTTCAGAGTGCGGAAGTCGGTAACTGTAAGGAAAGATTGCGGGGATTTCTGTACTTGGCCGATAGAGGCTAAAAAAGAAACGAGTTTTAATGTAAGGGAGAATAGCGTATTTAGTGTTTTGCCAAAATCGGATGGCGCTCCAAGCGGTAAGCTCCGCATGCTGAAAGCGGATTTCGAAATACGAAAACAAGAATCTAACAATAACTATTGGCCGGTAGATAAATCAATTGCCGCTGGTACAACAATTGTTGAATGGTGCATTGGAAAATATGCTACATCAAATGATGAAATCACTGAGAGTAATCAATGTTATGATTCATCTGGTTCATTTGAGACGGAGCAGTTTGCCGTCCAGACAGCTTACGATCAATTAATTCAGGTAGAATACACAGTCAGTGATTCCGCCGGACGCAGCGACAGCGTAACAAAAACAATCACGATCCCGGCAACGGAACCGTACGTGAAAGCAACCTGCACAATACAACCTAGCCAATCGACAGATCAATACATCTTCACAGCCAGGCTGGCAACAGAAAATGACGAATCTTTTGAATACGATCCTAGTAACTACAGTTGGTATTGGAAATTTGGCGATGGGCAGGTGTGGCAAGGAGGCGAATCAATATCACATACTTTTATTTCAGGGACATATAGTCCAACCGTTACGGTAACAGATGTCAATAACGTCAGAATTATCGGTCAGTGTGAAGAAATAACAGTAACTCCACAACCAGCAGAGCCACAACCCGGAGGACAACTACGGACACGGCCATCCAGCGCCAGCGACAGTTTTGCCGCCAACACGCTCAAGGCGACAGGCACATTGGATGAAAATAGCCTTGGGGCGCCGAAAGAAATGGGAAATCTCACTAACATCAACTCAACAACTGAAAAAACAGAAAGAAATATTGTCCCGGAGGAAAGTCTCGCAATCGATGAGGCTGCATTGGCGGCTGAATTTCAACGCATTAGAACAGAGGTACAACTCGCCATCGGCAACGAAGGGCTATTTATTGCCCCGGCCGGCTCCACTGTCTACTTTGAAGCTTACTGCCCCGATGCCGATAAGGCATTGCTGATACAGCTGATACAACCGATGGCATCAATACAAGTACAAGAACAAATACCAAACTTACCATCACAACCAGCCGCCACAAATTCTGGCGCTGGACTTATGATAAATCTTAAAAAAATTAACACATCCGGCGGCGTCCAACCGGAATGGGGCACCGGTAACAATGTACCGACAGGCACATATCTGCCATTGAGAGCCACTCTTGGCATAAAATCAAACCCATCAGTGTGCGGGGAGCCGGTAATTCCAACAGGAGAACACGTACCTCCAGTAACTCCCGAGCCAATCATTCCTGCCTGCAAACTTGACCCCGATACTATATATAACGGCGAACGCGTAATTTTCTCCGGACGCGATTCATCAGGTCCATACACGGATGCACGACTCGATTTTGGCGCTGGCACGATCCTTAATCTCAATGTTCCCGCTGCGGCGGCAAAACCTGCGGTAAACACAAGGACAAAAGCGCGTGCTTCCGGATCGGCAAACTTTCGCCTTCCAAAAGCTCCGATGGAATCAAGCCTGGGCCGCGAGCGGGAAATACCGCCGTCTGTCAAATTGGATGCTGCACTGGTGGATGAAGTCCAGAAACTTCAGACTCATACATATGATCTTCAGGGCACATACACTGTAACTCTCACTCTTTCCGATGCCGAAAATCAGCCATACACTTGTTCAGAAACCGTTGAAGTTGTCGATCCACCTGTAGTGCCTGCAGTAACACAATGTTCCGACAGCATCGACAACGATGACGATGGTTTCGTTGATTTCGTCATGGCCGCCACCGCAAATGATGTAGTGGGTGATCCGGGTTGTGATGACTACAGGGACAACGATGAAACAAATGCCGATGAACCGGTCGTTGTAGACCCTGTTCCGCCAAGTCTCCCATTCTGTCTCGCCTACACCACGCCTCAAAAATACAGCGATGTTTCTACAAAAGATCATGCCTACGATGTAATTAAAGAAGAGTCCAGCACCGCCTATAACGGCGATTACGCGGATTTTGTTGGCGAGGCTATTTTCCACGGCTATCCCGATGATGACAAAAACAAACGTGTATTCAGGCCGGATCAGGCCATCTTGAGATCCGAGGCAGCCAAAATAATCATGCATGCAACATGCTATGCTGATGCGCTGCTAAAATACGACCTCCTCGATGATTCCGAAGTAGGATTTGATGATGTGGAAGACCACTGGGCTAATCAGATTATAAACATCATGGCCAACGCCGGAATTTTCGATAAGAAAAAAGAAAATAATGAACCGGACAGCCACACCACCCGCGCCGAATTTATAAAGATGCTCACGGAAGTCCACCTTCAGACAATCGGTGAGGAACTTAATGCTTTCAGGGAAAACGATCATCCGTTTGTCGACGTGGCGGCCGATGACTGGTTTGCGCCCTACGTACAGACCGCGGTGGATTTTGGCATTGCGATTGAAAGCGAAGATTTCAAATTCAGGCCAAACCGCATAGTCACAAGAGAAGATGCGGCTGTATGGATTTACAATTATTTCCAGGCTGTCGCCGATGCTACATTCAAGGAAAAACGCCAGGGGGAAATAAATACAGATGAAGAATAAATAAAAATAAAAATAAAAAAATATGGAAAATCCTGGAACGCCTCAGCCGGAAAATGGCGATGGCGGAAACAAATCGAAAAAAATAGTTATTGGAATAATCATTTTGCTGATTCTTGGAGCGGCGGGATATTTTTTATCGCAGAGCGGGTTTTTTAAGGGTGCACTGGTAAGGGTTAAATTCAAAGTATCAGACTACATCAAAGCCAGAACTGATTGCGGCGAATTTTGTGCCTGGCCGATAGAGACAAATAGAGAATCGAGCTTTGATGTGCTGCGACCGGTTAATTTTATTGCAAAACCTGAAGATGGGACAGTGCGCGTGCTGGAGGCTGATTTCAAGTTGTCGGGAGATAGTGCCGATGATGGTGTGTATATCGTAGAAGATGATTCTACGGCAATTGGCACAGAAATTTCAGAAATCTGCGTCAATATAGCTTCTTCATCATTTCCATCATGCGTTGCCCCCGATACAACAATTAATATCGAAAAAAGAACAATAACAGATGAGAGCACGGGAACGACTATCTCTGGGTATAATTATTTTTACAATGTTAAGTACAGTGATAGGGTAATACCCTCATACGTACATAAAATCGATGCAATTTTTACTTATACAATCAAGGATAAAGACGGACGCACTGATTCCATAAGCAGGCAGCTATTTGCTGCCAGCCCAACTCCGGCGGAAGGTCCCGTTAGTCGTCCAACGGCGACGGCGCCTGCACGACCGGAAGTCCGCCCAACTCCTGCAGAAGGTACAGTCGGTCGCCCGACAGCGCCGGCACGACCGGTCCGCCCAGCGCCGGGTGGAGAAGCTCCCGCAGGCAGAGGTTCATCAGCGCCGGAAGGCCCGGTCAACCCAACTCCGGCAGAAGATCCCGCTACAGAACCATCCCGTCCGATCCGTACGATTCCGGAAGATCCGCCTGTTGTACGACCAGCCGATAATACCACTACTCCACAATCCGGCTTGGCAGCACGACCGGAAGCAGAAATCATTCCTCCATTCTCCACTGAAATCACGTCAACTACCACCGATACCGCCACCCCGCAACCCACTGTTGTAAGGCCGGTAAGACCGGCAGGCCCGGTTAATAATGCAACTGCCACCACTGCAGATCCGGCCACGCCGGCCCCGCCAGTCAAACCGGAAGCAGAAACCATTTCTCCATCCACTAATTATCTTAAAGCGGACTTTACCTGCGAATATAAATACCTTTACACGCCAATTGTTACAGGCCAGGAAACTTCCGACTCAATTACAATTCCAGGGATTGGACGCCTCACTGCGGATGATGAATTTGATCTGCCGTCACTTCCCGATTCTCTGCTCATTAAATTTAACGACCTGACCAAACCGGCTTATAACACAGGTGACAAGTGGTATTATCTGGAAATTGATCTGCTTGAAAAAGACGGCCCGCGCAAATATTACAAAGAGAAAGTTGATGCCTCTCCATTAAGGATTTATAACAGAGATTTGGATGATGGCATAGTGTTAGGAACTTTAATTGGCAATCAGAACAATAAAATCACATATTCCGCCATCAATGCCAATGGAGGCAAAGGTGTAAAGAGCAAAAATTTCTCCACATGCACGAAGAATGATGCATTGAATGAATCCAATGCTTTGGAAAGGGATGATATGACAAGAATACAAATCCCAAAGGCAACTGACTTTAAAAGTTTATTTCGTGATTTTTTCTACGGCACGTCCAGCTTGAAAAATGACGTTTTAGAAGCAGGGGGGATACCTTCCAGGCCAATGCCGGGAGGAGTAGCACTTCCTCCTCGTACGATTCCAGGAGGAATAACGGAAGAAAATGATAAAAAACAGACAATAGAAGAAAATTTGGGATACCGACAAGTAGAATTGTCATTGGTAGATTCTTATGATCCAATAACGGCCGATTCCGGCGCTACAGCCTACTTCCAGGCCGGATGCAGGGCGGTTAAAGGTGCTTTGCATGTTTTTGGCGGTTCTCCAAAAAATGTTTTGCGTACTCCTAAGTATTCTCCAATGACAGCTTACCCCCTTGACGTATGGTTTGACATCAGTGGCACGGACAATTGCGGGTCAGAAACACCTCCGGAACTTTCCATTCAATATTGTGAATTGGAAGATAAAGAGATCAAGGTTGGAGAAACCGCAACATTTGAATATCAGATTGACGGTGTTTCACCGGATGCAACAGTAGAAATCAATTTTGGTGACGCATCGGATCCGAATAATCCGCCGCAGTTGAAAATCAGCGCCAAGAAATCTGCCCCTGCGGCCCAGAAAATAGAACACACTTACACCGAGGCCGGAGAATATACCGTCCAGATAAAAGTTGGCGACAAATTATGCGATCAAAAAATAATTG
>JACPLZ010000025.1 GCA_016186245.1 Candidatus Peregrinibacteria bacterium
AGCGGCAATGCTTCCCTTTGTAAAGGGCAAATGATACACTTGTCCGGCGAAAAACGTTTATGAAAATATGAAAATTGAAAGAAGAATTTTTGGAAAAATATTTATCGGCGCGGTAATTTTTTTTGTGGCGGGGGTGTTTTTTGCGGATGGAAATATCAGCGGATACATGCGCGAAAATGGGACAAAAGTTTGGACAATAAGGACGGCGCCACTTATATCTTCGGCCGAAATCGTTGCATCGGTTAGGCCGCTTAGTGAAAATTATTCAACAATGGATGAATTTATTTCGGATGAATTAAATTCCGATTTTGAATTTACTTCTGTCGGCGGATCATGGGAAGAAATTAAACCGGAAGGAACACGTATTGAAAGTGAAGTCAGATTTAAAATTGATGGCGAATGGGGTGACTGGATTGAAATTGAGGAAGAAGAAGATCTCGTCGATCAAAAACTTCATTATGGAATGGCCTCGACAAATCCAGCCCGCACGATGCGGTATAAATTTTTGCTGTATGGAAATGGCGCGGAAAAGCCGGCGGTGAAAAACGTGGAATGGACGTTTATCAGGGCTGCTGCGCCGGCTGCTGCGCCGGCCGCCGCGCCGGCCGCGCAGAGGGCGATTGCGCCGGTGTTGGCTGAAGCCTCGCAAACAGTCACCGCAAAGCCAGTCCTCAAGCCTCTTTTTGCCGGCGCTATTCCCGATGCAACGGGCATTATTTCACGCGCAAAGTGGGGGGCGGACGAGTCCCTGCGCTACCTCAAAGACAATAGTTCTACGCCTGTTTTAGTCGAGCTCGAGCCGGATTTTTACAAAAAATATGCTGATGAATTGCAGTATTCCAATGTTGTCGAGTCCGATGCAGACGGCAAAAAATACAAGTGGCCTTTGCAATATCCCGAGGCGGTCAAAAAAGTGATTATCCATCACACCGCCACTGACAAAAATCTGGATAATCCCGAACAGGCCATCCGTGATATTTATTATTATCACGCTTCCACAAGAGGTTGGGGGGATATCGGATATAATTATATTATTGACCGCGACGGCCGGATTTATGAGGGGCGGTTTGGCGGCGAAGGCGTCATTGGCGCGCATTCCGGTCCGGGAAATCATGGGTCGATCGGCATTGCCGTTTTGGGAAATTATCAGAATGAACCTTTGCCGGATGCTGTCGTAAAATCCATATCTTCATTCATTTATAAAAAATCCAAAATCCATAATTTTGAACCTGGAGCGAGCGCTCTTTTTCGCGGAGAATTGATGCCGAATATTTTTGGGCACCGTGATATTATGGCTACCACATGCCCTGGAGACTATATTTATAATCTGCTTCCGGTGTTTAGAAATCTCGCTTCGCAGTCGCCGGAAACGCAGCGGAAATTTGTAAAAAATTACGCTTTCCAGGATCATACGGAACTTTTTTATCTTGAATTAAAACCGGAGGAGGAAAGGAATATCACACTTAGGCTTGAAAATACCGGCAAAATAATTTGGGATAATAAAACTTTTCTCGTAGTCGACCAGAATCCGGAATTTAACAGCGTGATTTTATTCCCAACGCAAAACGGAGAAATCCTTGCACCGATGGAAGAAAACGAAATCGCGCCAGGTGAAATCGCGACTTTTAAATTTAAAATCAGGGCACAGGCGACTGGCAAAACCGTTACTATGAATTTGACCCCGATTATAAACGGCGCCAAAAAATTGTTTACATATGTTGTACTGCCGGTCAAAGTCCAGCAGCCGGTTTATCGCTATGAGATTGATAAAATGACCTTGCCGCCGGAGCTGATGAGAATTGGAAATTCTTTTGATGGATCGGTGCGGCTGAAAAATACCGGAAATGTTTCCTGGAATGATGTGGTGCTTGCGGGCGCCAGTATTAAAGGGATTTTGCAGGAAAAATCAGTGAGGCCCGGGCAAATCGGAACTTTCAATTTTACCTTTAATACTGCAAAAAAAAGCGGGTTTTACGAGGAGGTTTTTATTCCAAAAATTGATGGGACAGTTTTCCAAAGCGGAGAAAATATTTCTTTCCGCACACTGGTTTACGAGCAGGATTACGATGGTGAATTCGTTGCCAAAAGTGTCATAAATAATTTTGAAAAAGAAAAATCCTACAATCTTAATTTTAAATTGCGGAACATTGGCGGGAAATCATGGAACAGGAGTGATTTTAAAATTGCTTTTGTTAAAGACAAAAACACGCACATCGATGATTTGAATATTTCACCGGAAAGTATCGCGCCCGGCGATGTTGCCACTTTTAGTTTCACGGTGACTGTGGACAAAAATACGGAGCTTGGCAAAAAAGTGCTGATGATAAAACCAAAAATTTCCGGATTTTCGCTCGTAACTCCGCCGATCGTTTTTGCTTATGCTGTAAGCAATACTGAGACTCCGACTAGTCAAAATGATAAAGTCGAAGGTATTGATGGTTCGGATATCCGTGTGAAAATTGGTTTTTCCGGCGATCCGGAGATTACGGCAAACGGCAATTTCGAAGTTTATGCGGGTACGGAAATAATCGACAGTTTGAATTCCGGAGAAATCGGTAAAGTGAGCATGGACAGCGGGCAGTATCGGCTGGACCTGCGCGGCAAAAATTTTTTGAAGGGCGAACCGGTAAGATTTATTCCAAAAAATGGAGCGATTTTACGAATTGAAAATTTTGACCGCCGTCCGGCATGGAATCTTTCCATAAATGACAATGAATTTCGGGGAGTGCTGGAGGTACGCGAGGTGGATGGGGAATTGACGGTCATCAATGAGCTGCCATTGGAGCATTATTTAAAAGGGCTTGCCGAAGCGTCAAACTCCGATCCGATGGAAAAAATAAAAGCGGTGATCATTGCCGCAAGGAGCTACGCTTATTTTTACACGACTGCCGCGGAAAAATTTCCGGGCAAACCATATCATCTCGATGATAATCCCGATAATTCCCAGAAATATATGGGATATGCTTTTGAGCAGCGGGCATTGAATATTGTCAGTGCTGTGGAGGCAACTTCCGGCAAAATGGTTGGATATAATGGGGCGGTGGTAAAGGCGCCGTATTTCAGCTCGACTGATGGCACTCGTACCAGGAGCGCAGAGGAGGTTTGGGGCTGGACGAATACGCCGTACCTGATAAGTGTGGATGATTCATTTTGTGATGGTGGTGCGTTTAGAGGGCACGGTGTGGGCTTGAGCGGCTGCGGCGCGCGGGTTTTGGCTGAGCAGGGGAGGACGTATGAGGAGATTTTGAAGCATTATTATACGGGGGTGGAGGTGGTGGATTTGTGGTAGATTTTTGCTTTGCAAAAATCCTTTCTCTTCCCCTGTGTCATACTGAACTCAGCCTGCCCTGAGCTTGTAGAAGGGTTTCAGTATCTCTTTTCTTATTACGACACTCTAACTTACGTCACCACATTTTTTAAAAACACAAATGCGTTATTTTGGCTATCATTAGCTATTATTTTGACTTTCACTGCGCGATATTTTCGATGTCTTGTCCATCTGACTATCTATCGTAAGTATTGATTCTATCGCCTTTGGTTGATATGGTAAGTATCTCCTTTATTTTTTAACAAAAAAACATATGTTGCTATACAAAAATCTGTCCGATAAAGATTTGTTTTTTCTTTGTAAAGAGTATGGCGAAAAAACTTTGATGTGGAGACGAAAATTTATTGGACTTCTGCCGGAAGTAAACAAGAGAAGGTTATTTGAAAAACATGGATTTTTTTCTATTTTTGAATTTGCGGCAAAAATGGCTGGAGTTAATGAAAGTCAGGTTAGATTGGCTTTGAATTTGGAGAAAAAGTTTAGCGACAAAAAAGATTTACATGAATTATTGATAAGTGGAGAAGTTGGAATAAATAAATTGGCAAAAATAGCTTCTATTTCCACTTTGGGAAATCAGAAAACTTTGGCAGGACAGGCAAAAATATTACCGTGTAGAGCGCTGGAAACATTGGCAAGAGATGAAAGAATTAGCGAATTTGCGAGCGCTGCCCAATGCGGGAATTTCGATAAAAGTCTTCACGTGAATACATCGTCAAAACAAAATTCGCCAGAAGTCAAATTCGGGATTTTTGATAATATCCAACCAAATATTGAAACATTGAAGCTTTCCCCGGAAATTCAAAAAAGACTTTTAGATCTACAACAGAAAGGCATCGATATCAATCAACTTTTGAAAGAATTTTTAGACCAAAGAGAAGAAAAAATTGAAAATGAAAAAACAGACATTGCTGAAGATCTAGAGAAAAAATCTAAAAATCCTGCGAAAATATCGAGAACTATTCCTGCTTCTGTAAAACGAATTATTCAAAAAGAACATGGGACGAAATGCGCTATTCCAACCTGCCAAAAACCATCTGAGCATCTCCATCACACTTTAAGATTTGCCATGAGCCAAAACCACGATCCACATTACATAGCCCCGTTATGCAGACAGCACCACTTAATAGCACATTCTATAGACAGAAATTTTCAGGAGCATGTTATGATGTAAATGCTAAAATAAATTCTGTATGAAAACATTGGGAGAATGTAGGAACACAATTGAGATAGCAGCACGCGATAGTGAATGGCAGCCTTTTTTAGAGAAAGCAGAAATTCGCGCTATTTTTGATGGTCTACTAAATTCCAGATCTCGAAGATGGATACAACGAGGCGGTGGGTAACTATGATTGACCATCATGGACATTTCTCATGATTATCATTACAGCTTTGACTGCTTGTCGAATCATGACTTCATGTCATCCCGAATTTATTCCGATATCTATTCTATGGAGGAAAGATAACATTTTTCGCAATAGACAGTTGCGAGTGAAACGAGCAACTTTTCCACTCTCCTTTTCCCATACGTCGTCTTAATATCCACCCCACAATTATCACATTTATCTGAAAATAGCTTTAGCGCGTTACGCATGTTACTGCGGATTTTGTGGCGGCAATCATGGCATTTTCTCGGTATTGGCAAGCCATGTTTGTGATAGAACGAAAGTTCCCGTTCAATGATCCGGTAATTTTTGCGGCAATCTTCGCAGGCCAAAATTTCTTTTGTGAAATTAAAATCGGCATCCGATGAATTTTCCGGCATCACGGAAACAGTCGGTGGTTGATAATCTTTTTTTTCATCTTTGCGCCATTTGAAACCCAATGCCAAAGCATGTTTCTCATCAAGCGGGAAATAATCCTGAGCGGCTGTTTCATTATATGTAAAAAACGACAACGACGGCGGAAAAAAATTGCCAAATTCATTTGTCTGCTTCATGTGTTTATTGATTCGCGGCAGCAATTTTAAATATTCATCTTTGGAATATTGTTTATTTAGAATGCAATATTGTTTGTGCTGCATTCCGATGCAGCCAAAACAATTGTCAGCGCGATGCGAACTGTCGCAGTATCTCAAACTGCTTGAAAAAAATGTATAGATGCAGAAAGCGATATCCGTCGAGCCGCGCGTAACGACAGAGTTATAAATTTTGTCGCATCCCGGCCAGCCTGCAGAATAACAATTATGGACATCATGAGAATGATCGAGAGATACGCAATTTGAGCAATTTTCACTGTCAAAACCCTCAAAACAGTCGGCGCAATTCCTGCAACCGGCCATGTGGTCGCCGGTAACATTTTCACAGTTTATATTGTGGGCATAGCGATGAACGGTATTTTTTTTGAGTTGATTGAATTTTTCCATCGCATTCCAAAAAGAAGCGTGTGTTCCGTCGAAAATTTCTTTTTTTGCCGCTTCAAATTCTTCTTTTGAACATGGCTCATTCATAATATGGAAACTTTTATTTTTCAAATTTGTGCAAAAAAGACAGTTGTGGCAGCCAACCAGTTGGAAAGAGAAATAACATTCGCTGCAGTTAAATCCCTCCTGCAGGCCGATACAGTCATAAGCCTTAATTGTATCAATACACCAGTAACAAATTTCAGAATCAATCAGCAGATAGCAGTCGATGGCGTTTTTAACATTGACCATCCAGTAGCAGTAATCGATATCTTCGCACCGATACACCAATGCATTGAGATAGCAGTTTCTGGATTCCCTGATGTGGCCGTTATATTCACAATTTTCGGAATTAAAAACAGAGGTTCCTTCCCGCGGCACAACTTTTTGCAGCTCGGCATATTGTTCAAAAAATGGCCTGCTGAAATCAAAATCACGCCCATAGTCCAGGGCATTCCACTGATCGCTCCACCAAAAATCATTTTTATAAACTTTAAAAGGCGCATCGGCATGATAGGCGCTTATGATATTTTTGCCGGTTGCATCGCACTTCCGTTTATGGAGTTTTCGCTCATTGCGATTGGCCATCAGAAGCCGCATTATTTCGACATTTTCACTGCTCATGATTTTTTTATAATCCGCCCGGCAAAACTGTCTTGATCCAGCTTGTATCGGTGGTTCGCAACAAATCTGTTACCGGCGGATAGGATTGAATTTCGCCGAGGACGCCGACGCTGACGGTATCCTGCACGGTCACATCCGCAAATCTACCCGGATAGTCCGATGAGGTACTTTCGGCTAAGCCAAGTTTCAAAATAATTGTTACGGCCGGATGCACCTGCAAATCGCGTTCGGCAAAAGCTTTGTATGGATCCTCAAGAGGAGAAATGATGAATTTTAATTCCTTCACATCGACTCCCAGTGGCGAAATCGGCAAAAACTGGCTTGTATTTATATCAAAAATATCATCAAGATTGCCCTGCTCGGCAAGCCGGATTTCATTATCGGCAATATAACTTTGTCCGTCAGTAGCGCCCTGATCCTGCACAAAAGGATATTTTATCATATTGAAAATTACAGTCGGATCATAGGAGCATTCAAATTCACTTTTGCAGGAAAAAATATCAACCACGCCATTTTGATCAAGATCGCGGCCTTCCAGGCGCATCAGTCCAACTGCCCAATCGCCATCAGCATCCTCCTCCGCAATTTTTTTGCGCGCGATGATTGTCTTGCGGGCGCCGCTGCTGTCCAGCAAATATAACTCATCCATCTCGGTATCAAGGCAATGTCCGATGCCATGATCGCAAATGGCATTGGCCTCAGCCTGACCGATCGCAGTAGACGCATCATAGGGATGCTGGCCTGTCGTAGTATCGCTCGAATGGGTAAAATAAATTTCACATTTAGAATTTGTCGGCGGATCCTCAAAAACAGAACATTCAATTCCAAGATCGTCGGGATTTGTCGCCTGATTGCCATCCAATCTGCGTCCCGGATCGTAAAACCTGCTCGCATAAACCCCATAATTAATTCCATAAAAACGGGAAAGAGAATCCGCCTGGATCACATTCATATTATAATATTCCTCATAATCAATCGCGCCGCTCTGCACCTCATTTGCAATTGTTTGAAGAATGAGACGGGCATCCTGATACAGCGGATTTTGGGCCGCATCAATTTTTTCCGACTGCACTACGTCAATCAGAATCCGCGTGCCGATCAGCGCGGCAACTGTGAAAATGCTCACGGCGATCAGAGCTTCAATAAGGGTAAAAGCTCTGTGCGCGTGCACGGATTTTCGTCTGGTTTCCGGATTTTTATAATGATAAGTCATCGAATTCTTCCGGAATGCCGGAAATCTGGAATAAAATTATATAACGTGACAAACCATCTGTTTTAAAAAAATGAACGGCAATATATTTGCTGTCGGCTTTGTCGACCGTAACCCGATTTGCATCGATGATGGTCACCTCGCCGGTCTTATTCCCATAAAAAATCTGGACAGGCATGTCTATGCGACCATGCGCATTGGTACCATCCAAAACCTCAATTGCAAAATTGGTCTGCGGAAAATTCTGGATCATCGTATCACCGCCTGTGGCAGCGAGATTTTTAGAACAGTCGCCGTCAAAATCAAACTCCTTAATGCTGTCGCTGTCCACATCGGTCGTGGCATTGTCCGCAAAAGCCGCGATACAATTATTTTGAATGACCACGCCGTACCGCTCCGGCACAGCGCCTTTGACATCCTTGCTTGTCAGCGCGAAAGAACGTGAGGTGCGGATTGCCGAAATCGCATTTCTGAATTGCGCAAGAAATTTAACATTACCGGTAGACTGCACGAAAATCGAATACGCGGAAATGGAAAGAATGCTGAGGATCATCACTGCGATTAGGATTTCGATCAAAGTGAAACCCGGTTTTTGCGAATTGTCATGGTGACCCTTCGACAGGCTCGGGGTGACAATTTTGTCATGGTGAGCTTGTCGAACCATTTGTGAGTTGTCATGGTGAGCTTGTCGAACCATGACTTCATCATAAGGCTTTTCGAAAAATTGTCATGCTGAATTAAAGCTGTCATGGTGAGCCGAGCCTGCCATGAGCCAGCCGAATGGAACCATTTGTGATTTGTCATGGTGAGCCGAGCCTGTCATGAGCCAGCCGAATGGAACCATTTGTGATTTGTCATGGTGAGCTTGTCGAACCATGACAATGTCATTAGGAACTTTAGCCGTGTCATGCTGACAGATTTTTGCTTCGCAAAAATCCTATGCTATATTATTCCCGACATCATTGATCGCCATGAAAAATTCCAAAAATCAATCCGGCGTCATTTCCGTCATAGCTTTGGGTATTTTCGCGCTGATGATTTATTTTGGCCTGCTTATTCAGCAAAGTACGATCAACACTTACAATGACATCCGCAACAGCAACAATTATGCATCTGCCAGACATATCGCGAATTCCGCAAATGAATATCTGCTTTTTTTATTGGGCCAGCACGAAGCCGGCTATAATTTTTCGGATGCGACGACCGGTGGCTTTGTAACCTGCAATTATGTTGGCGGCGGCACATATGTCGATGACGGCAGCGCGTGTGACGAATTTTCAGTTTTGGTGCGGGAGAAGGATATATTGATAGAAATGGAAATCAAGGCGAGAGCGGCGGCGAATGAGAATTTGAGGACGGAGGATTGTGAGACGGATCCGCTTGGCGGAGGTGAAATTAATACTACATGTTATGTTGTACCTTTCCCCGGTACAGGCGATGCAGGTGAGAATTGCAAAATGTATGATCCGATTTTTGGAAGCAGCGGAGACGAGTTTGTTCCGCCGAATTTGACCGGCGGTGTGAGTGATTTGGATCAAATAAATTATTCCTGCAACTGGAATAAATTGAAATTTGGCAGCAGTGTAACTGATCGCGTGAGCATACCATTGTATTACGAAAGCGGCCTGGATGGCGACGGAAATCCTATAATTAAAAATCCATTTAAAGACGGATCGGCGAATACGATAGCCTTGAGATTGAGGACGCCGTGTGAATGTGGAAAACCCTTGGCTGATGGCACGATACCATCAGGGGAGTTTGATTGTCGGGGAAGTCAGGATGACACGGTTTGTATTGATGATTATAGATATATTTTGAATGATGGCAGCAGAAATCCCGGTGAAGAAGATGACATAGTTGTGCAGTGGCAGATAACGGGAAAGTGCGGAGGGGAGGAGTGCGGGCTGATGGGGTATCCAGATATCCATTCGGCTATATACGAATCTAAAATAAATGAAAAGTATTTGGTCTTAGCAAGAGATACAACGTCTTTAAAAACGAGTGAAGACAGCGAAATCGAAGCATATATCATCGATAATACCAAGGGAGAAACGCTAGAAGAAATGGAAAAACCAGTTTTATCGATTTTTCTCAGCCATCCTCTTTTTGATGAAGATGGTAAAATCATTCCTTATCTCGAATATCAGTTAATCACCGATCATCCGGTCTCCAACCCAACTAACCGGCTCTACAGCCGCGCTCGTGTTGATGGAAATAATTTCATCTCCTGAACCCGGCACCGTGTCATCCTGAACTCGGCACCGTGTCATCCTGAACTCGGCACCGTGTCATCCTGAACTTGTTTCAGGATCTATCCCCTAAAACATCCTATGGGAGCAGAAGTAAAAAATCTTATCCCCGAAACTCTCGAACAGGTCAGACAACCTGAAAGGCTTCAATTAGTTGGCATCCATCGAATCGGCGGCAAAGCAATCATAATCTGTAAAGATTCAAAAGGTAATGACAGAGCAATAGTTTTTCCGGGCAATCCGCCGGAGTGTTTTTTGCCAGAAGGAGATGGAGAAATCAGAAGCGGTCTAAATACCATCCGCAATAGCCGATTAGCAAGAATTATTGGCGC
>JACPLZ010000012.1 GCA_016186245.1 Candidatus Peregrinibacteria bacterium
AATTTTTCCCGCACAAGACGCGGAACAATAAAGTTTTTTTCCGCTTCTGACATATAATCTGTCGCTGATTTCGCAGGGTCTATAACAATCCCTCCTGCGCCAATCTTTGCTGGGCCTGTCTGTGTTGGAGCTGTTGTATCGGGCATAAATTATTTTGATTCTATCTCTTCCAGTACTTGAAGAAAAGCTGCCGCATTTGCCTGATCCCGTTTTAATTCTGCAATTCTATTTTTAATCTGCGTTTTTTTCGCTTGGTTCAATGCTTCCACATTGCTCCTGCTGCCACTACTAGATGGTGAAGTGCGTCCAATATCTTGCAATATTTTTTCATGAATATTTTCATGGTATTTCAAAACTTTTGCTGTCATTTCTTCGTAAATCTGGGCGGCATTCACTAGAGCTCTTGCAGCAGGTTTATCGATATTTTTTTTATCGAAATAATGTGACAATGCTCTTTTTAATTTATTCAGCTCTCCAGATATAAATCTTGCATTTGTAATTGCACCATTATCAGCATTGTTTGCAGGAATCTCTGGAGTTTTATGCACAATGCTGTCATAGATAGAATTGGCAACTCTGTCTACCTCCTCTGGAGTTTTTGCCGGCTCATCCCGGCCGCGTTCCGCCCGTCTAAAAGTAACCTGCTCCTCTGTCGGCGCATAAATGGCCCTCAGCGCCGGATATTTTAAAGGCCCGCTCTTATCAGCGAAATCCAGCGTCTGTTTGCCTTTTTCCGGATGATAAAACACAACTTCATTGCCGTTTCCTGTGGCGAAGGCAACGGCGGTATCTGCTGTTTTGAAATCATATGTAAAGATAAATATCGTGCCGTATTTCAGTCCTTCTTTTTTAATTTTCAAATAATTCGTTTCCTCGTAATAGTGCCGGCCCGCCGTATTTGTACTATGCGTCAATTTGGCGGCCAAAATTGCCGCATTGTCCATTCCGGCGGTAAGTCCCCACAGGGAATACGCGGCATATTTTGTGGAAGCGGCCTCTACATTCAGTTTTCCGTATTTTTCTTTTTCCGCTGCAGGCAATTCAAGGCGACCGGCTGTTTTCTTTTTATTTGCAGATTTCAGACCGGCCAATTCATCATTATTAAAAGCCTCTGCCATTAACACTGGATTCTCCTTTACCCGTTTCGCAAAATTTCCCGGCATCATGTCCGCATAGCTTGCAATTTTTGAAGCCAGCGCAAACAAAGCGAGCAATGCTTTTGCGGCTTGAGAGCTTGCCAATTCCGGATCTTTTGTGAATTCTTCCTTAATCATTTTGTATGAAGCCCCCCATTCATTATCGGGAATATGCTGATCAAGTTTATCGAATTGGCCAATCCATTCCTGCTGCGCAGACTTGCCGGCTGCGTCAACTACCTCACGTCCCTGCGCAATGCGGCCACCCTGTATCGCCCGGTCTGAGGTACCTTCAGCTGCATCTTTGCGCTCTACAGTCTGCATTTCAGGTGCCGGCGGCGCGACTTCACGTTGAGTTTCTGCCGGTTCTTGTTCTTTTTCTGGAGTCATATTCAAATAATGAATAAATCCTGATCGGCCTCGAGCCGTTCTTTTGTCAGCCTCAGTTTTTCCACCATGTACCACAGCTGATAGGTATCCTGGAATCCGGCTTCAAACAGCCCTTTTATTTCACGGATCGTGGACAGCAGATTCATCGCTTCAAAATCCGCTTTGCCCTTTTTTTCTTCCGTCAAATTTTGATACACAGCCGGATTTATAAGAGTAGAGGCTTTATAGAGATCAATCTTCCCATCCCGAATCAGCTTCATCAAAAGCTCCAAAAACCCTTTATCTTCCTCACTCCTTGCACTATCATCCTTTAGTGGAGTGTTTAATTCTTTTTGTATTTTTTCATCAATAATCTGGTCCATAAACATTCGTTAAAAATCTCTCAATTATACCAAAAAAACATCAAAAAATCAATTATGGAAGCCAAAGAAGCTAAAATCCGCATTGAGAAATTGAAAGAAAAAATCAATGACCTCAATTACAAATATTTTGTGCTCGATCAGACAGAGGTGGAGGAGTCCGTGCGTGATTCTCTAAAGCGCGAACTCATAGAGCTGGAGGAGAAATTTCCACAGTTTATCAGCCACGATTCGCCGACTCAGAGGGTGGGAAGCGTCCTGTCGGGGAAATTTAAAAAAGTGGCTCACCGTACGCCAAAAAAGAGCCTTTCCGATGTTTTTTCTACAGAAGAATTGATGCAGTGGCATGAGAGAATTTCCAAAATGGTTCCGGAAAAAATTGAATTTGTCTGTGAGTTAAAAATTGATGGGCTTAACATCACGATCCAATATGAAAAAGGAATTTTTATGCGCGCACTGACTCGTGGAGATGGTGTAACCGGCGAGGATGTTACTCATAATGTTCGGACGATTGAATCGATACCTTTGAAACTTAAAGAAGAAGTCGATTTGGAGGTCTCTGGAGAGGTCTATATGCCAAAAAAGAGTTTTGAAAAATTGGAAGGCTTTGCCAATCCCCGCAATGCCGCCGCCGGTACAATCCGCCAGCTCGATCCCAAAATTGTTGCCGGCCGCAACCTGGATGCATTCTTTTATCACATCGACAGAAACACTTTGCATGGCATAAAATCGCAGGAGGAAGTCCTTGAGAGTCTCCAAAGGCTGGGATTAAAAGTTTGCCGGTACTATGAAAAATTTTCCACCATTTCTGACGTGATCAAATTTTGTGATCAATGGAGTGCGAAAAGGGCTAAGCTTCCATATGAAATTGATGGAATTGTAGTGAAAGTAAATGATCTCGGGCAACAGCATCGCATGGGTTTTACCGCCAAGGCTCCTCGTCACGCAGTGGCCTATAAATTTCCGGCGCAGCAGGTTACCAGCAAAATCCTGGATATAATTCTGCAGGTCGGGCGTACGGGAGCGATTACTCCGGTTGCTGTCATGACTCCGACGCTTGTTGCCGGCAGCACTGTTTCCCGTGCGACATTGCACAACGAAGATGAAATTCACAAAAAGGATATCCGCATCGGCGACACTGTTATTATCCAAAAAGCCGGAGATGTGATTCCGGAAGTTGTCGAGGCTCTTAAGGATTTGCGCACAGGTAAAGAAAAAAAGTTTCATTTTCCGAAAAAATGTCCGGTTTGCGGCTCGGAGATCAGGAGGAATGAAGGCGAAGCGGCTTACTATTGCAGCAATAAAAATTGCTACGGCATCGAAAAAGAACATATCGCTCATTTTGTTTCCAAAAAGGCTTTTGATATTGACGGCCTCGGAGAAAAAATTGTGATACAGTTGATTGATGCGGGATTGATCGGCGATCCGGCGGATATTTTTCTTTTAAAGGAAAGCGATTTTCTATCGCTGGATTTGTTTAAGGAAAAGAGA
The DNA here is from genome assembly GCA_016186245.1 of Candidatus Peregrinibacteria bacterium. Lineage (GTDB taxonomy): Bacteria > Patescibacteriota > Gracilibacteria > UBA1369 > LOWO2-01-FULL-3 > JACPLZ01. The sequence goes on from JACPLZ010000012.1 coordinate 3,377, forward strand.
GCCGGAAATCTTTTGCAAAGTATCGAAAATGCGAAAAACATCAATCTTGATCGGTTTATTTACGCGCTTGGAATCAGGCATATTGGAGAGCAGAGCAGTTACGATTTTGCGAAATACATTATCGGGCATTGCCATAGTGAACTTGAACCGTGTCCTCCTGCAGATTTTCGCGAAGCGAAAATCCCTTCTCTTCCCCTGTGTCATCCTGAACTTGTTTCAGGATCTCCCCTTTTTACCATCCCTGATTTGATTGCCACCGTTAAAGCTTTTTCCATTGAGGAAATTACCAATATTGACGGAGTCGGGGACAAAGTGGCCAACGCTATTTATGATTGGTTTAACAATGATAAAAATATTGAATTATTGGAAAAACTCTACAGGGTCGGCGTAGGGCTGCAAATCGGCCATCTTCATTCCACAGGCAAACTCGCCGGTAAAAATTTTGTCATCACCGGCACATTAAGCGCTCTCACCCGCGAGCAGGCAAAAGACATCATCAAGCGCGAAGGCGGCAAAGTGCATTCTTCAATAACAAAGGATACCGACTACTTAATAGCCGGTGAATCCCCCGGCTCCAAATTAACCAAAGCGGAAGAACTGGGAATAAAAGTGATTTCGGAGGGGGAGTTTAGGGGGATGGTGTGATTTGCAGTGGGTTTGTGCGGAGTTTGGCAGTCAATATAGGTGAGGTTTTGGAGCGGACGGCTCTCTCAGAACGGCTGGCTGAACTCAAATATGGACAGATAAAAAATTTAACTAATCAAGTTTAAAGCCTATCGTTGTTTCAGGGTTAGAAATGGCAAAATATGACAATACGGCATCTAACTTCATTAAAAAGATATGTTTTTCTACATATTTCTCGTTCGAGTAGTAAGTTTTACCACTGGCATAATTACCTCCAGTAACAATGCACCTAACCTCCTGGGAAGGTATTTTGAAGTCTTCGATTTCAAAGCCGAATTTAATAAGCCGATCAAGTTCAGCATTGAACATATTGGCATATTTTTCCTCCAAATCATGTTTTTGTGGCAAATTTTGTTTCAAAGCCATTAGATTTACGTAGGCTTTTTTAATTTCAGTTTGATCATTACTCATGAAACCTGGGTTAAATTTTTCTGCCAGATACGCGCTATTCTGGCGGCGTATGTTCAGTGAAATGGAGGTATAAGATTTGAACCTAATTTTAGTTAGGTGTTGACTTGCGATGTTCTGGAATTAGAACCCGCTTGCCATTCTTGAGCGTCCGATAGTGTCGGCGTACCTCGACTATCTTTTTGCCCTTCCTGGTTTTTGCCATATGAAATGGGGTTAAAGAATAAACGGGCGTAGGTTTAGTGACGCCCATGTTTGCCAACGATTCCTCTATCATTGGCAAGCGGGGCGACTAAGCTCTAGCCGTTAATTTAACCTGACTTCTTTGGGCTCAACTTTACTTATACCTCCATTTCAAAGAACGATTAGCACTCTCCACCATATAGTGCTGATCGTCGAAAATCAAACTATTTAGCAAATATGAGTCAACGAGTGTTAGAATGCTCTATTATCAATCAATATCAGCATAATATTCTTTATCCTTGCTTTTGTATATTTCTTCAAGTTTGGAAATCATATTTTTGTAATGTATATAAGAGGCAATTACACTTAGGATAGTGCCCAAAATGCCAGCAACTATCAAATGGGGAAATATTTCAAAATTATCGTTATCTACATAGCCTAATGCCATGCCTGCCAATAGTACGAGCATTGATG